>NZ_JAZGLV010000004.1:0-332012 GCF_036409085.1 Mycobacterium sp. 050134 | reverse complement strand
CTACCCGCTACGACAAACTCGCCATCGTCTACCGCGGCGCAGCCGTTCTCAACGCCATCGTCGCCTGGACCCGACGTTTGTCAGACATGCCCTAGGAGCCGCAGGCCCCATGAATCCGTCAGCCCAGCCCCAACCGGTGGTCGTCGGGATCGACGGCTCCAAGGCGGCGATCCGGGCGGCGCTCTGGGCGACCGGCGAGGCCGTGAGCCGCGATGTTCCGCTGCGGCTGCTGTGCGTCATCGAGCAGGACGAAATGCACGCAACCGCGGACGTGGCGGTGCGCCAGGCGCGCAGCGCCGTCGAGGCCACCGGCAAGTCCGTGAAGCTGGAAACGGAGGTTGTCCACGGGGCGGCGGTCGGGTCGCTGATCCGCGCCTCGGCGTCGGCGGTCATGGTGTGTGTGGGCGCGGTGGGATTGCGGCACTTCCGGCCCGGCCGGGTGGGTTCCACGGCGGCCGCGCTGGCCGTGTCGGCGCGGTGTCCCGTGGCGATCATCCGCGGACGCGACAATCACCTTGGCGACAACCGGGAACGGATCGCGGTGGAACTCGACGGATCGCCCGACAACGGCGTCCTGCTGGGCGCCGCCGTGGACGAGGCGCTGGCGCGCGACGCAACCCTCCAGGCGATCGTGTGCCGGCGACCGCTCGACGACAACGGAGTGGCCGACACCGAAAGCGACCGGCGGGCCCTCGCGGGCCTGGATCGCCGGCTCGCGACCTGGAAACGACGTCACCCGGGGCTGCGGGTGGCCACCGTGGCGATACACGGTGGCCTGCTGGAATATGTCGCCGGCCACCGCCGGTCGGTGACCCTGATCGTCGTCGGTTCCCAGAACCGGCAGCGCCTCGACGAGCTCGTCGGACCGGCCGGCAGCGCGATATTGCAGGACGCGGACTGTTCGCTGCTCATCGTCAACCGGCAACATATGTGAGACCGAGCAATGATGAAGATATGCAATATTGAGTTGACATCGGTCCGGCCGCCCCGATGACCGTGGCTACGCGCGGCCGGCAGGAAGGGCTCCTCATGGTTAAGGTTTTCCTGGTCGACGACCACGAAGTGGTCCGACGTGGGCTCGCCGACCTCCTCGCAGCCGACAGCGAGCTCGAGATCGTCGGCGAGGCGGGGTCGGTTTCCGAGGCGAAGGCCCGGATTCCCGCCCTCAAACCCGACGTCGCCGTGCTCGACGTGCGACTTCCCGACGGGAACGGGATCGAGTTGTGCCGGGACCTGGTGTCCGACCACCCGGACCTGCGCTGCCTCATGCTGACGTCGTTCACCTCCGACGAGGCGATGCTCGAGGCGATCCTGGCCGGTGCCAGCGGCTACGTCGTCAAGGACATCAAGGGCATGGAGCTCGCCCACGCGATCAAGGAGGTCGGCGCCGGAAAGTCGCTGCTCGACAACCGGGCGGCGGCCGCGCTGATGGCGAAGCTGCGCGGTGCGGCGGAGCGCGAGGACCCGCTGTCCGGGCTGACCGAACAGGAACGCACGCTCCTCGGGCTTTTGAGCGAAGGATTGACCAACAGGCAGATCGCGGCGCGGATGTTTCTCGCCGAGAAGACGGTGAAAAATTACGTTTCCCGTTTGCTGGCGAAGCTTGGAATGGAGCGGCGAACGCAGGCCGCGGTTTTCGCGTCACGGCTGGACCAGCGGTCCGGTCAGCCGGGCAACTCGGCGGACGCGCCTGCGGACTGATCGGCGCACGCCCGGCATCGTTGCTGGTCGCGGTCCTAAACACGCGGTTGACGGCGCGGCCCTCATATTGGGAAGCTGACTGGGTCAGGGCTAAGCTGTAAGAGCATCTTCGCGTTGTGTACTTGACATTCCGCATAACGAAAGCTGCCGGGACGGCCGAAGGTGTCTTGGAGGTATCGGGTCGGGTGGCTAACGATGAACGCAGCTCGGCCTTCGCCGGACTCGGTCAGCGCGGGCTGGTCAGCAGGATGCATGCGCAGCTCGACGAGTTGCTCGCCGCTCGCGACCAGATGGAGCAGCTGCTCGGCGTCTTTGTTGAGATCGGATCGGACCTCGACCTCGACGCCACGCTGCGCCGGATCATCACCGCGGCCCGGGAACTGACCGCCGCCCCGTACGGCGCGCTGGCCGTGCGCGATCCCGAGGGCAACCTGCTCTCCTTCGTCCACGACGGCATGGACGCCGAGACGGTCGAGCGCATCGGGCACCTGCCGGTCGGGAAAGGCCTGCTCAGCCTGTCCATCTTCGACACGCCGGCGCTGCGGATGGACGATTTGACGACGCATCCGGCCGCCGTCGGGTTCCCCGAACACCACCCGCCCATGCGGGCGTTCCTCACGGTGCCGATCACCGTTCGCGGCATAGTGTTCGGCAACATCTACCTGACCCACGTCGAGCCGCAGCGGGTCTTCTCCGAATCCGACGAGGTGGCCGCCCGCGCGCTGGCATTCGCGGCCGCCGTCGCGATCGACAACGCGCGGCTCTTCGAACGCGAGCGGACGGTGGCGAAGTGGATGCAGGCCAGCCGCGAGATCACGACCGCGCTGCTGTCCAGTGCCGAGCCGCACCGGCGCCCGCTGCAGCTGATCGCCGAACGCGCGCGCATGCTGACCGACGCCGAACAGGCGATCGTGCTGATGACCGCCGAGGCCGACGTGCCCGATGACGAGGTCGAGACGCTGGTGGTGTCCGCCGCGGTCGGCGTGCACGCCGACGAGGTGATCGGCCAGCGGATCCCGGTGGAGGGGTCGACGAGCGGCACGGTGTTCCGCTCCGGCGAGCCGCTCATCACCGAGGCCCTGCGCTATCCGATCGAGGCGTTCACCGATGTCGGCCAGCGCCCGGCCATCCTGATGCCGCTGCGCGCCCACGACCGGGTCGCGGGCGTGATCGTGATCGCCCGTGGCGTCGACTCGCCGCCGTTCAGCGAGAGCTACCTCGACCTGGTGAGAGACTTCGCCACGCACGCCGCGATGGCGCTCGTGCTGGCGTCGGCCCGCGACGACGCCCGGCGGCTCACCATCCTCGCCGAACGGGAACGCATCGCGCACGACCTGCACGACCACGTCATCCAGCGGCTGTTCGCCGCCGGCATGGATCTTCAGGGCACGCTGGCCCGGGCACGCTCGCCCGAGGTCGCCGACCGGCTCAACCGAACGCTCGACGATCTGCAGACCATCATCGAGGAGATCCGCACCACGATCTTCCAGCTCAAGGCCCCGTCGGGGAAGAACGGCGACTTCCGGCAGCGGATCCAGCGGGTGATCGCCGACCTCACCGAGAACCGGGACATCGTGACCACCGTGCGCATGCATGGACCGATGACGGCGGTGGGGGGTCAGGTCGCCGAGCACGCCGAGGCCGTCACCGCGGAGGCCATCAGCAACGCGCTTCGGCACTCCGGCGGGTCGCGCCTGACCGTCGAGATCAATGTGGCCGACATGTTCATCCTCGACATCAGCGACAACGGCTGCGGCATCCCCGACGGCAATTCGCGGCACAGCGGCCTGGCCAACATGAAGCACCGCGCCGAACAACTCGGCGGCGACTGTGAGATCACCAACCCGCCCGAGGGCGGTGCCCGGGTGCACTGGATTGCCCCGCTCACCGATTCCTGACGTTTAACCTGCCGGGACCAATGGCCGCCCGCTGAGGCCCAACGACCCCTCCCGGAGCGCGCCGATCCCGAATAGCGTCATGGACCATGAGTGACCAGGCGGTGCGGGGGGCCAGCGCCCGGCTGCTCGACGGGCGGCTGGTGTCGTTGCGGCGGCTGGGCTCTGGCGACGCCGAGGCCGTGTTCGCGCTCCACGAGCACCTGTCCGACCACGATCGGTACTTCCGGTTCTTCACGTTGCAACCCATCGGGCTGCCTGATCTGGTCGGCAAGCTGACCGGGGCCGCCGACGGGTCGTACGCGCTGGGCGCGTTCGACGGCGACCGGCTGATCGGGATCGCGCATTACACAGTCGTGCGCGACCAGCCGCGGGTCGCCGAGGTCGCCGTCGTGGTGGCCCACCAGGACCACTCTCTGGGGGTGGGGACCGCCCTGCTCAAACACCTCGGCCGGATCGCGCGGGCCAACGGGGTGGAGCGCTTCGCCGCGGACGTCCTGGGAGAGAACCACCTGATGCTCACCGTCTTCTTCGAACTCGGTTGGCACAGCGATCCGCCGGACGGGTCGATTCGCCACCTGGAAGTCGAGCTTCCCGAAGAGATCTCGTAGCAAGGAGCGCGAAATGGCAGAGAATTCAGGCAACTACGGCGTATTGGTATGCGTCGACGGCTCGGCGGCGTCCGACGCCGCGGTCGCCTGGGGCGCCCGCGAGGCCAGCTTGCGCGGGCTGCCGATCACGCTGATGCACGCCGTCCCGCCGGTGGTGGTCGGCTGGCCGGTGGGCCAGCTGTACGAGGACATGCCCGAGTGGCAGCAGGACGACGCGCGTCAGGTCATGGACCGCGCGCGCAAGACCCTGACCGCCAGTCTGGGCGACACCGAGCACCTGGAGATCCGCACCGAGACGGTGTATTCCGGTGTGGTCCCGGCGTTGATCGAGGCCTCGAAACAGGCGTGGATCGTTGTGACCGGCAGCCAGGGGCTGGGGGCGCTGGGCCGCCTGCTGCTGGGCTCGGTGACGACCGGGCTGATCCACTACGCGCACTGTCCGGTCGCGGTGATCCACTCCGAGGAGGCCACGGCCCCCGAACCGGGCGCGCCCGTGCTGTTGGGCGTCGACGGGTCGCCGGCGTCCGAAGCCGCGACCGCCCTGGCGTTCGACGAGGCCTCGCGCCGAGGCGTCGACCTGCTGGCACTGCACGTGTGGAGCGACGTCGGGGTGTTCCCGATCCTCGGCATGGACTGGCGCGACCGTGAGAAGGAGGGGCAGGAGATCCTCGCCGAACGACTGGCCGGCTGGCAGGAGCAGTATCCAGACGTGCACGTGCACCGGCTGCTTTACTGCGACAAGCCATCCCAGTGGTTGGTCAAGGAATCCGAGCGCGCGCAACTGGTGGTGGTCGGCAGCCATGGTCGCGGCGGGTTCCCCGGCATGCTGCTGGGATCGGTCAGCTCCGCCGTCGCCCAGGCGGTGAAAGTGCCGGTGATCGTCGTCCGTAAGGCGTAGCGGGGCAGGGCCTTTGGTCCCGGGTATCGAGGCCGTTCGGCAGACGCATGCGGTGCGGTCGGCTGGCTACCGTCGCAGGTTATGACTTATGTGATCAGCGCGGCGTGTGTCGACGTGGTGGACGGCTCCTGTGTGCAGGAATGCCCGGTCGACTGCATCTACGAGGGCGCCCGGAGCCTCTACATCAATCCCGACGAGTGCGTCGATTGCGGCGCCTGCCAATCGGCCTGCCGCGTGGAGGCGATCTATTGGGAGGGTGACCTGCCCGAAGATCAACTCCGCCACCTGGCCGACAACGCCGCCTTCTTCAGTGAGCCGCTGCCCGGGCGGGACACCCCGCTGGGTTCGCCGGGCGGTGCCGCCGGTGTCGGCAGGGTGGGCGTCGACACCCCGTTGATCGCCGGGATGCCACCGGCGTAGCTGCGATGCGCCGAACGTGGGCCCTAAGTAGGGATTTGAGCGGTGGTTTCATGCATAGGGCCCACGTTCGGCGATTAGTTCGCCAGCCTCGCTCACCGGCGGACGACCAGGACCGAGCAACCGGTCCGCCCGGTCATGCGCGGCCCGGAGGGGCCGACCATCCGCGCCACCTTGTCCGCGTCCTCGTCGCCCACCACCGCGAGCTGCACGGATTCCTGCGTGTGGGCCAGGAATTCGGCCGCGCCGCGTCGCGCGGCCGCCGGCATGACGTGCACCTGTGGATACCTGGTCACCCAGGGGCCGAGGCGGTCTTCCAGCTGGCCGTAGGGAATCTCGCCCAGCCCCCAACGCCACACCCCCATCGCCAGGATCGGCGCCGAACGCAGGTGCGCCTCGCGGAAGCCGTGTTCGAGCACCGCGTCGTTGCCGGGCGATTCGTCGACGACCACGGCGACCCACCCGGGCCCGTCGTCGGCGCTCGGCGCGGGCTGGTGATCGGTGCGGACGATGGCGACCGGGCAGTGGGCGTTACGGGCCACCGCGTCGGCGGTGGAACCGAGGACCTTGCTGGCGATGCGTCCGATTCCCACCGATCCGATGCACACCAGTGCGGCGTCGTGGGATTCGGCGATCAGAGCACCCTCCGGGGTGCCGCGGACGATGCCGCACTCGACTTTGACCGGCTCGCCCGTGGCCTGCAGCGCCGCGTCGGCGTCGCGCAGCGCGGACTCGGCGTACTGCACCTCGAGGCTGCCATCATCCATGCCTTCGTCCGCGCACCGTTCG
The DNA here is from genome assembly GCF_036409085.1 of Mycobacterium sp. 050134. Classification (NCBI taxonomy): domain Bacteria; kingdom Bacillati; phylum Actinomycetota; class Actinomycetes; order Mycobacteriales; family Mycobacteriaceae; genus Mycobacterium; species Mycobacterium sp. 050134. Next base: position 325,701 of record NZ_JAZGLV010000004.1, on the reverse strand, counting down.
GGCACGGCCTGGACCAGCCGCAGCGGCACGTTCCGGCTGACCGCCTCGGCCGCCGCCCACTTCGCCGCGTTGATCGCGGCGGTCGAGCCGTCGATCCCCACCACGATCCGCTCCGATGGCTGCGGATGATTCATCGCGTCCTCCCGATTGATTGGCTTGATTGGCCAGGGGGGACACTCCCGGTCCCGCCACCGCCGACGTTATTCGGCGCAAGCGGGGTGTGCGGAGGGCCGTTCGGCCCCCGTTTGGGGGCAATGGTCACCCGAAGATGGCCCGAATCCCCGCGTCAGGCGACTTCGACCGTGCGGCCGGGCTCCAGATGGTGTACCCGACCGCGGCATTCGACGTCGATGGCCTCGGCATTGCCGGCCTCGGACGTCAACGCGCCGGCCCGGCCGCTGATGCGGAGGTGCAGGCGTTGACCGCGGTACACGAATGCGAACTCGATCGGGCCCAGGGCTTTGGGCCAGTGGGGCCCCAACACGAGCCGGTCGTCGCGCGTTTCCAGCCCGGTGAAACACCGCTGCAGCAGGTCGATGCTGCCGGCCATGGCCGCCAGGTGGATGCCCTCCGACGTCGTACCGCCCTGGATGTCGGCGACGTCGGACGCCAGCACCTGGACGAAGTACTTCATGGCGTGGCGCCGGTTGGCGCGCGCGACAACCCATGAATGGACCAGCGAGCTGAGTGTCGACCCGTCGGAGGTCCGCGCGAGGTAGTAATCGATCGTCTTGGGGATCTGCTCCGGTGCGAATCGGTAACCCAGGCGGCCGAACAGCCCCAGCAGCTCTTCGGAGGACAGCAGATAGAACAACATCAGTGCGTCGGCCTGCTTGGACGCCTTGTAATTGTTGACGCTGTCGTTCTCGGCCTCGAGGATGCGGTCGAGCCGCTGGATGTTCTCATACCGCTGCCGATAGCGCTCCCAATCCAATTCCTCGAGCTCCGAATAGCCTTCGAACTGGCTGATCACCCCGTCGTGGAACGGCACGAACATCCGGCGCGTCACGTGGTCCCAGCGATCGAGCTCATCGGAGGTCAAAGCGATCTTCGCGACCAGGTCGAGCCGGTCCCGGAGCGGCAACAGGTCCAGCGCGTCCATCGCCCGCATGATCACCCACACCGCCATCACGTTGGTGTACGCGTTGTTGTCGATACCGTCGTATTCCTTGCCGGGATAGCCGGAGTGGAACTCGTCGGGCCCGATGATCCCGCGGATGGCGTAGCGGCCCCGGCTGTCGTCGAAGGTGGCCAGGCCCACCCAAAATCGCGCGATCTCGACCAGCATCTCAGCGCCGTAGTCGATGAGGAACTGGCGGTCGCCGGTGACCTGGTAGTGCTGCCACGCGTTGTAGGCGATGGCGAGGCCGACATGGTGGGCGCGCGCGCTGGCGTCCGGGTTCCACCTGCCCGACTGCGGGTTGAGGTGGAGTTGCTGGCTGGCCTCCCGCCCGTCGCTGCCGGATTGCCACGGGTACATGGCGCCGAGGTAGCCGGCCCGGCGCGCGGCCAGGCGCGCCTGGGGGAGCCGCCGGTAGCGGTAGAGCAGCAACGACCGCGACACGTTCGGCATGCGGAAATTCAGCACCGGAGACACGAACAGCGAATCCCAGAAGATGTGCCCCCGGTAGGCCTCGCCGTGCAGGCCCCGGGCCGGCACGCCCGCGTCGAGCTCGGCGGTGTGTGGCGAGATCGTCTGTAGCAGGTGCACGAAATGCAGCCGCAACACCCGCAGCGCGTCATCGCTGTCGGCCAGGCCGATGTTGCACTGTTCCCACAGCCGCGTCCACGCGCCGGCGTGCTGGTCGTGCAGTTCCCCGTATCGTCCCGCGGCGACGAGCTGTTGCAGCGCGGCGCTCGCCGGTTCCGATATGGCGGGATCACGCCCGGTGAAGATCGTCGCGACCTTCTCGCAGGTGATCGACTGCCCCGCGGACATTTCCACCCGGATGTCATGACCGCCCCGGTCGGGTTCCCGGACGGGGACGTATTCCGCGTCGGCGGGCATGTCCTCCAGCCACCCGGTGCTGGGGGGGGCCATCGCTATCGCGTTGGCCGACTGCGACGTCTGAGTCCGCAGAATGACCGAGTCCGGCGCGATCTCATCGATCGTCGATCCGACGAGGTGCGTGCTCGAGAGCGACCGGTAGCGTTCCACCATCGTGTTCTGCACGGTCGCGTCCAGTAGCGACCGGAATTCGACGGTGCCCGACCAGTTCTCGGCCGTCAACGTGGTCCGCATGGCGAGCACATGCGAGGAATGCATGGACGCAAACCGTTGCTGCGTCAGCGCGGTGACGCGCCCGGCGCCGTCGCGGAATCGCAGCGTACGCGTGAGCGTCGCGTCGCGCAGGTCGAATGTCTGCCGGTAGAACGACAACCGGGCGTCATCGACGTGGAACCAGGGGCCGCCGTCGATGCGGAACGTCAGCGACAGCCAATTCGGCAGGTTGACCAGGCTCTCGTTCTCGATGGTGCGGCCCGCGATCCGGTCCGACAGCTCGTTGTAGACGCCGGCACCGTACGTGCCCGGGTAATGCGACTCCGACGCCGTCGCCTCCGGGGCGCAGCCTCGGGTGCCGACGTACCCGTTGCCCACCGTGCACAGCGATTCGCGCAGCCGCTCCTGTCGGGGGTCGTAACCCTCGTAGACCAGTTCCCACGGGCCCCCGCGCGCGGCGGCCTGCTCCCTCAGATCCCCGGCCAGCCGTGCGATGAATTCGCGCACTGCCAAGGGGCTTTCGAGACTGAACAGGGCGGCCGAAGGCCGGTCTCCGTCCTCGTCGTGACGCACCACGATTCCCACGCCGTCGAAGTGGATGGCGCCGAAGGCGTCTTCATCGGTGATGTCATCGCCGATGTAGATCGGCAATTCGGCCCGGGAATCGACCGGGGCCTCGCCGTCCGCGATCCTTTCGAGCAGCCAGTTGACGGCCTTGCCCTTGTTCCAGTCGACGTCCGGTCGGAGCTCGACGAGTTTGCGGCCGGTGGTGACCCGCAGCCCGGCCTGGCGGCCGATCTGGTGCACCACCGCGACCACCCGGTCCGCCTCCTGCGGGTCTGCGTTGCGGTAGTGGACGGCGACGGCAAACCGCTTGTGTTCGATGAAGATTCCCGGCACGCCGCGCAACGTGTCCGCCAGCTGGGATGCCGCTCCCGACAAGGAGTCCGTGGCCCCGGCGGCGGCCGCATTCTCGTGGTGCGTGCCGTCCGGTGCGCGCAGTTCGAAGCCGTGGCTGCCCGCGTACCACAGGCCGTCGACGTCGACCCGGGCGCGCACGTCGTCCAGATCCCGGCCACTGATGACCGCGACCGGGCACAGCGCCGCCAGTGCCGACAGCGCGTCGGCGGCACCGTCGATCAGCGTCGCGCCCTCCGGTCGGTCGACGATGTCGGACAGGGTGCCGTCGAAGTCCAGGAACACCGCCGGTCGCCGGGTCAGCGCCAGGGCCTTAACCTGGCCGTAGACCTGCAGCGCGTCGGCGATCGATGACAGGGCGCTGCCGAAGTCACGCACGGTGATCTCCGCGAGGTCGGCGACGACGGTGTCGGCCCCGGCGGACTGCAGCTCGTCCGCACCGCCGTTGCGCTCGAGTCCGATGATGAGGCGGAAGCCGCCGTCCCGGCCCGCCGTGACGCCGTCCGCGTCACAATCGATGACCGCGCAGCGAACGGGCCGCGCGCCCAGCCGCTTCGCGATCTCGGTGAAGGCGGCCGCTTCCCGCTTCACGGGGCCGTCGGCGACCACGCGGACCAGCCCGCCGAGCCCCGCGGCGCGCAGTACCGCCGCGCAGTCGCGGGTGGACGAGTACACGGCGGTGGCGATGCCGGCGCCACGCAGGCGACGCAGCAACGGGACGGTCGTATCGCGGGCCTCGATCAGTTCCTTGTCGCCCGAACGGGTCTCGGTCACCACGCTGCAAAGCGAAAGGAGCACCGCGTCGTGGTAGCGCCGGTCGATGGTCGCAGGCCATTCGGTCACCTTTGTGACGATGGGCCACCGCGTGAACGCGGGTCAACCCTCGTCGGCGCACCGGGGCCTGATGACCATGCGGTTGGGGACTTAAGCCTCATGATCGCCGACGGTCCGCGCAATAGCGTTCCCCGTGACGGAGGGAGATCCAAATGTCTGCACCTGCACCTGGGAGACTCGTCGTCGGCGTCGACGGATCCGGGGCGTCGAACGCGGCGGTCTGCTGGGCGGCCCGAGAGGCCGCGATGCGGCATGTGCCGCTGACGGTGGTCCACATGGTCAACGCGATGGTGCCAACGCTGCCGCCGCTGCCGGTGTCGGCGGGCGTCGCGGTGTGGCAGGAGGAACAGGGCCGCGAGATCCTCGAGCACGCCGTCAAGATCGCCCGGGAAGCCGTCAGCACCGACCGTGCCGTCGAGATCGACAGCGAGTTGAGGTGCGCACCACCCGTCCCGACGCTGGTCGCGCTGTCCGACGACGCGGAGATGGTCGTGGTCGGCAGCAACGGCCGCGGAGCGGCGGCGAGATTGCTGCTGGGCTCGGTGAGTTCCAGCGTGGTGCGCAGCGCGCATTGCCCCGTGGCGGTCATCCACGACGAGGACCCGCTCAAGCCCCACCCGCAGCAAGCGCCGGTCCTGGTGGGTGTCGACGGTTCACCCGCCTCCAACCTCGCGACGGCCATCGCGTTCGACGAGGCGTCGCGCCGCGGTGTCGAGCTGATGGCGCTGCACGCCTGGAGCGACGCCGACGTCTTCGAGCTGCCCGGACTCGACTGGGCGGCCGTGAAAGCCGAGGCGGAGCGGAGTCTGGCCGAAAGCCTTGCGGGCTGGCAGGAACAATACCCCGACGTGACGGTGCACCGGCTGGTCGAGTGTGATCAGCCGGCCCGGCAGCTGATCGAGAAATCCGAGTCGGCGCAACTGACCGTCGTGGGCAGCCACGGCCGGGGCGGTTTGAGCGGCATGCTGCTAGGTTCGGTGAGCAATGCGGTCGTCCACTCGATCCGGATGCCCGTGATCGTGGCCCGGCCGTCCTAGGGCCGCACGGCCACATGTTCACCGCGACGGAGACCGAGTCAACGACAAGGATTGCCGTGCCCTATGTCGACGTGCACGAAACTCACACGGGCATAGTGTTTCTGGTCGGCGACCGGGCGCTCAAGGCAAAAAAGCCGGTGCTGACCGACTTCCTCGACTTCCGCACGCCGCAGCAGCGCGAGCGGGCCTGCCGGCGGGAGGTCGAGCTCAACAGCCGCCTGTCTCCCGACAGCTATTTCGGCGTCGCACACCTCACCGACCCCGCCGGCGGTCCGGCCGAACCCCTTGTGGTGATGCGGCGCTACCACGACGAGGAGCGGTTGGCGGCCATGGTGGGCCGCGACTCCGACGAATCCCTGCGGCGCGTACTGGACGCTATTGCCGCCGTGCTGGCGCGTTTTCACGCGCACGCCGAGCGGGGCCGCCAGATCAGCGCCCAGGGCGAGACGGCCGCGGTCGAGCGCCGCTGGCGCGACAACCTGGTCGAGCTCGAGCGCTACGCGGCGCGGCCGGGCATGGGGATCTCGCCCGAATCCGTGGCGCTGGTGCGGCGCCTGGCCGAGCAGTTCCTCGCCGGGCGCGCCGCCCTGTTCGCGCGCCGCCGCGAGGAGGACCGAATCGTCGACGGGCACGGCGACCTGCTGGCCGACGACATCTTCTGGGTCGACGGCAAGCCGGCCCTGCTCGACTGCCTCGAGTTCGACGACAACCTGCGCTACGTCGACTGCGTCGACGATGCCGCCTTTCTCGCGATGGACCTGGAGTTCCTGGGCCGCACGGACCTCGGCGGCTACTTCCTTGAGCGCTACGCGGCGCATGCGGCCGACGCCCCGCCACCGGCGCTCACCGACTTCTACATCGCCTACCGGGCCGGGGTCAGGGCCAAGGTGGACTGCGTGCGCGTTTCGCAGGGCACACCGGCGGCCGCGGACGATGCCGCCCGCCACCTCGCGATCGCCGCCCGTCATCTCGAGGCCGGGACCGTGCGCCTGGCGCTCGTCGGCGGAAACCCGGGGACCGGCAAGTCGACCGTCGCCCGCAACCTCGCCGAACACGTTGGTGCGCAAATCATTTCCACCGACGACGTGCGCCGTGAGCTGCGCGACACCGGCGCCATCGGCGGGGACGCCGGTGTGCTGGACTCCGGGTTGTACAGCCCGAACAACGTCGCCACCGTCTACGAAGTCGTCCTACACCGGGCGCGCCGGCTGCTGGCCGGCGGCCGATCGGTGATCCTCGACGGCACCTGGCTGGACCCGCGGAACCGCGCGGAGGCGCGCCGCCTGGCCGGCCGGACGCATGCGGCGATGGTCGAGCTGCTGTGTTCGGCGACGCCCGACACGGCGGCGGATCGGATCACGACGCGACCGCGGGGCAGCTCCGAGGTAACCCCGGAGATCGCCGCCGTGCTGGCGGCCCGGCGCGAAGAGTCTGGCGCTGGCTGGCCGACCGCGCACCGGCTCGACACCTCCCGGCCGCTCGGGCTCGGGGTGCAGGAGGCGCTCGACGTCTGGCGTCGAGCGACCCAGGCGGCAGGGCGAGGGGTTTGAGATGCGGGAAAACGCGCCGGATGCCGAGGTGATCCGTGACGCCGTGACGCTGGCCTGCCACGCGCCTTCGCTGCACAACAGCCAGCCGTGGCGGTGGATCGCCGAGGGCCCGACGCTGCAGCTCCGGGCGGACCGCTTCCGGCTGGTGTACGCCACGGACCGGGCCGGCAGGGAATTGACGCTGAGCTGCGGTGCGGTGCTCGACCATCTCCGCGTGGCCATGGCCGCCGCCGGGTGGGACAGCGTCACCGACCGCCTGCCGGACCCCAAGGACCCGGACCATCTTGCGTCGGTGCGTTTTTCGCCGATGCATGCGGTCACGGAAGCGCAGCGGCGGCGCGCGGCCGCGATTCTTCGCCGGCACACCGACCGGTTGCCGTATCAGCCGCCGGCCGCCTGGCCCTCGCTGCAGTCCGCGCTTCGCCGGGCGGTCGCAGCGTACGGCGTCAGCCTCGACGTCGTGTCCGACGACGCGCGGCCGGCCCTGGCCGAGGCCTCCCGGCTCACCGAGACGCTGCGTCGGTACGACACCTCTTATCAAGACGAGTTGCGTTGGTGGACATCACCCTTCGGTGCCGACATGGGTGTGCCGCAGAGCGAACTGGTGTCCAGCTCGGAGTCGTCCCGCGTCGACATCGGCAGGGTGTTTCCCCCGGCGGGCGGGGGCGGCCGCCACGCCACAGTCGACCGCGACCGGTCCCAGATCGTGGTCCTGACCACCGGCAGCGACGCACCGCTCGACGTGCTGCGATGCGGGGAGGCGTTGTCGGCGATCTTGCTCGAGTGCACAGTGGCCGGGATGGCCACCTGCACGCTGACCCATATGACCGAGATGGCGGCCAGCCGCGACGCCATCAGCGAGGTGACCGGAAACCACGGGCTGCCACAACTATTGATCAGGATCGGCACGTCGCCGGCCCGCGACTCACACGTCGGCGGGACGGCGCGCCGTCCGGTGACCGAAGTCCTGGAGATCCGCCTGTGACCGGCAACCAAAGGAGGTGGCGCCGATGACTCGGCATTGGCTGGTGATGGAAACCGGGGGAGCGGACGAAGCGCCGTTCGTCGCGCGGGTGGCGGGCGCGGGGCGCCATCTGCCCGGGACCCGGCTGACGACCGACGAGCTGATGGCGTCCACCCGCCACCACACCCACATCGACCTGGAGCGGCTGACCGGCATTCGCGAACGGCGAATCTCGGCCGGGGATGAGGACTCCTACACCCTGGCCTCCTCGGCGGCGCTGAACTGTCTCGCGTCAGCGAAACAGGACCCGGCCGAGCTGGACGTGGTCATCAGCTGCAGCATCACCAAGTTTCGCGGCGGGCTGACCCAGTGGCTCGAGCCGACGATGAGCAGCGCCGTGGCGCGCGCGATCGGGGCCGACAACGCGATGACTTTCGACGTGTCCAACGCGTGCGCGGGCATGCTCACCGGCGTCACGATCCTGAACAACTGGATCAGACAGGGCGTCGTCGAGCGCGGCCTCGTGGTGAGCGGCGAGTACATCTCGCAGCTGAGCCACAACGCCGCCCAGCACATCCGCAACATCATGAGCAAGGAGCTGGCCTGCCTGACCCTCGGCGACGCCGGCGCGGCGCTGCTGCTCGAGCGGGCCCCGGCCGGTTCGGCCGGAATCGCCCTGGCCGGCTTCACGACGGTCGCCGACTACAGCCGGCTCTGCCTGGCGTATCCGCAGGGGCACGACCCCGGCGCCCGGATGTTCACCAACTCGCGCGCCATCCAGAAGGCCGCGATCGCCAACACCCCGCTGCTGCTGAGCGAAGTGCTTGACACCGTGGGCCTCTCGATCCACGACATCGACCACGTGATCACCCACCAGACCTCGGCGAGGGCGATCCGCAAGGGGATGGCGCGGATGACCGAGGTGTTTGGTGACAGCCCGCGCCACGACGCGGTGATCACCGTCGACCGGTACGGCAACACCGCATCGACGACCCATACGGTGGCCCTGGTCGAGGAGCTCGAGGCCGGACGGATCAAGCCCGGGGAGAGGATCGCGCTGCTGGCGCTCGCCTCGGGGCTGGAAATCGGCGTGGTCTTGTTGACCCTGGACGAGGATGTGGTGAGCCGCTATGGGCACAGTGATTGACCGGATCGACGTCTCCCACGCGCGGCTGCGTGGTCGCCATAGCGCGTTGCACCTGGCCGTCACCGCCGCCAAGGACTGTCTGAAGCGGGCCGGCTGCAACGCATCCGACTTGGATCTCGTTGTCAATGCCGGGATTTACCGCGACCGCAACCTCGGGGAGCCCGCGCTGGCCGCGCTGATCCAGGACGATATCGGGGCCAACCCCGAGGACCCGCACGCCGGCGCCCACGGCACCTTCTCGTTCGACATCGCCAACGGCACCTGCGGAATGCTGACCGCGCTGCAGATCGTGGACGGGTTCCTGCGGAGTCACGCCATCCGGCGCGCGCTGGTGGTCGCCAGCGACGCCGACCCCGGACACGGGATGAGCGAGCACTTCCCGTTCTCGGCCGCCGGAGCGGCGATGCTGTGCGGATGGTCCGACGACGACGACGGCCTCAGCCGCGTCTCGTGGGTGCACACCGACGGGGAAGATTCCGAGGCGTTCACCGCGACAGTGGGATTCAAGGACGCCCGCAACGTATTGCGGTTCACCGAGTCGCCCGACATGGACGAGCGCTTCGCCGCGGCGGCCGCGGAGGCGGCCCGCGCATGCTTGGACGCGCAGTCGGCGCGGTTGGCGGACATCGACCTGATCGTCGCCGCCCCTGCCCGGCCCGGATACCGCGACGCGCTGGCCCGGCGGCTCGGCGTGTCGGCCGAAAAGATCTGCGCGGCATTCGATCACCGCATGAACACGGCCGCGTTGGCGGCCGCCCTCGAACCGGGGATCGAAACGTTGCCGGCGGGTGGGCGGATCCTGCTCGTCGCCGCCGGTGCGGGCGTCACCGCCGGCGCGGCGCTGTATCGCCAGCCGCGCTGATCACCGCGGGTCAGCAACGGGTTCGTCACGGATGGGTGAGATCGCGCCCATGGTCGCGCTCACCCTCGCGAGCACAGCCCTCACGGCAATCTCGACGCAAGCCCGGGGGCAGACCGGCGCTGGGTAACACCGTGTATTGCGGTCTAGCGCCGCGCTGCATCGCCGGCCGCTCAGCTCAGAGGCACGACCTGCCGCTCCAGCTCGAGAATGCTGCGGGTGGTCTTCACGACCACGTCGGGGTTCAGGCTAATCGAATCGATGCCGATGCGGACGAGGAACTCGGCCATGTCGGGGTAGTCCGAAGGCGCCTGACCGCACAAGCCCGAGTGAATCCCGTTGCGGCGGCAGCCCTGCACGGCCAGCCGAATCATCTCCTTGACCCCGTCGTCGCGTTCGTCGTAGTCGAAGGCCACGATCTCGCTGTCCCGGTCGACGCCGAGCGTGAGCTGGGTGAGGTCGTTGGAGCCGATGGAGAAGCCGTCGAAGCGTCTCGCGAACTCGTCGATGAGGATCACGTTGTTGGGGATCTCGCACATCGCGTACACCTTGAGCCCGCCCTGGCCGCGCCGCAGGCCGTGTGCGGCCATCGTGTCGAGCACCAGGTCCGCCTCGGCGACCCGGCGCACGAAGGGCAGCATGATGACGACGTTCGTCAGGCCCATCTCCTCGCGGACCCGCTTCATCGCGCGGCACTCCAGCGCGAACCCTTCGGCATAGGCCGGGTGCGCGTACCGCGACGCACCGCGGAAGCCGATCATCGGGTTGCTCTCGACCGGCTCGAACGCGGTCCCACCGATCAGGCTGGCGTACTCGTTCGACTTGAAGTCGGACATCCGCACCACGACGGGCTTGGGCCAGAAGGCGGCCGCGATGGTGCCGATTCCCTCCGAGAGCCGTTGCACGAAGAACTCGCCCCCGTCGGCGTAACCCTGGGTGAGCCGGGCGATCGTCCGGCGGGCCTCGGGGTCGTCGACCTTGTCCGGATGCAGCAGGGCGAGCGGGTGGACCTTGATGTACTCGCTCACGATGAACTCCATCCGGGCGAGTCCCACGCCGTCGTTCGGCAGGAACGACGTCTTGAACGCCAGATCGGGGTTGCCGAGGTTGATCATGACCTGGGTGTGCGGCCGCGCCAGGTCGGCCACCTCGGTGCGGTCCACGTGGAACCCGACCTCGCCCCGGTAGACGCGCCCGGTGTCGCCCTCCACGCAGGACACGGTGACGACTTCACCCTCCGGCACCGTGGTGGTGGCGTCGCCCGCCCCGACCACGGCTGGGATGCCGAGTTCCCGGGCGATGATGGCCGCGTGACAGGTGCGGCCGCCTCGGTTCGTGACGACGGCGGCGGCGGTCTTCATGACCGGCTCCCAGTCCGGCGTGGTGGTGTCGGCGACCAGCACCTGCCCTGGCTGGAAATCCGACAGGCGATCGAGGGTCGTGATCCGCTTCGCCACGCCCGAGGCGACCTTTTCGCCGACCGACCGGCCCTCGGCGAGCACCTCGCCGCTGCCTTCGAGCACGTAGTTTTCCACGCTCGTCGAGCTGCGCTGCGACGCAGCGGTTTCCGGGCGCGCCTGGACGATGTACAGCTTGCCGTCCAGGCCGTCCTTGGCCCACTCGATGTCCATCGGCCGCCCGTAATGCCGTTCGATGGCGCAGGCGTAGCCGGCGAGCTCGAGAACGTCGTCGTCGGTGACACAGAAGCGGGAGCGGTCACCCTCGGGCGTCGGGACGTTGCGGGTCGTGTGCTTGGTCCCGCCCTCGACGAAGACCATCTTGACGGCCTTGTCGCCGATCAGGCGGCGCAGCACGGCGCGGTGACCGGCCTGGTACGTCGGCTTGTGCACGTAGAACTCGTCGGGGTCGACGGCACCCTGAACGACGTTCTCGCCGAGCCCGTACGCGCCCGTCACGAAAACAACGTCGTTGAACCCGGATTCGGTGTCGATGGTGAACATCACACCCGACGAGGCAAGGTCGGAGCGCACCATTTTCATCACGCCGATGGACAGCGAGACCTTGAAATGGTCGAAACCCTGGTCGATGCGGTAGTGGATGGCCCGGTCGGTGAACAGGCTGGCGAAGCAGCGGCGGCACGCGTCGAGGAGACTCTCGGTGCCCTTGATGTTGAGGAAGGTCTCCTGCTGACCGGCGAAGCTGGCCGTCGGCAGGTCCTCGGCGGTGGCCGAGCTGCGCACGGCGAGGCTGACGTCCTCGCCGTACTCGTCCTGCAGCATCCGGTAGGCGGCGGTGATCTCGGCCGCTAGATCCTCGGGAAGCCCGGCACCGTAGACGATTTCACGGGCGCGCTTGCCTTTGCGTGCCAGCGCCGTGACGTCGTCCGGGTCGAGGTCGTCGAGCTCGGCGTGCAGGGCGTTCCAGGCCCCGGCCCGGTCCAGCATGTGCCGGTAGGCCTCGGCGGTGGTGGCGAATCCGTGCGGGACGCGCACGCCGTCGGCGGACAGCTTCTGGAACATCTCGCCCAGTGAGGCGTTCTTGCCGCCGACGACCGGCACGTCGTCGATGCCGATCTCCTCGAAGAAACGAATGTAGGAGAGTCCGGTCATGATCGGTTTCCTTGCTTTGGAGTTGCCCTGCGGCGCAACGGCTCTGCGCGCGGCAATCGCAGCGCCAATCGCGCACCCGTCGTCACCGTGCCCACGATAGGGCCGGTGCCACCCGGTGCGCTGCCTCCGTTTGGCCCCAGAAGTTGAGGACTTCCGGCCCTGATATGCGGCAAACCCCGGCGGGACAGTAGGCAGATGGAGCAACTGACGGCGCTGGATGCGGGCTTTCTCGAGGTGGAGGACTCCGACCCGCACGTGAGCCTGGCGGTGGGTGGGGTTTCGATCGTGGAGGGTCCGGCGCCCGGCTACGACGAGTTCGTCGCGGCGTTCGCGGAGCGGGTGGCGTCGATGCCGCGCTGCCGGCAGGTGTTACGGACCCACCCGCTGGATCTTCGGCCGCCCGAGTGGGTTGAGGACCCGCACTTCGACCTGTCGCGCCACCTGCACCGCGCCGCGCTGCCCAAGCCCGGCGGTGACGCCGAGCTGTTCGAGATGGTCGCCACCTTGATGGAGCGCCGGCTCGACCGCGAGCGCCCGCTGTGGGACTGCTGGATCATCGAGGGCCTGAGCGGCGGCCGCTGGGCGGTGCTGACCAAGATCCATCACTGCATAGCCGACGGCATCGCGACGACGCAGATGCTGGCGAAGTTCAGCGACAAGGGCGGCGGCGGTACCTTTGCGACCGGTATTCACGGCAGCACGCGGGCGGCCCCCAGCGGGGCGCCGAAGTGGAACGCCAACCCGCTGGCATTTGTCGGCTCGATTGCGCGCGGCGCGCTCGGTGCCGCCACCGCGGCCGAACACGCCGCCCTCGGCCTGGCCGAGCTGACGGCCAGCCTGCTGCGCCCGGCCCCATGGTCGTCGTTGCACGGACCGGTCACCAGGATGCGGCGCTACAGCGTGGCCCGCGTCAAGCTGGCCGATCTGCGTAAGGCGGCGCGGGCGTTCGACGTGACCATCAATGACGTTGCGCTGGCGGCCATCACGTCCAGTTATCGGCAAATCCTGCTCGACCGCGGCGAGCGGCCGAGCCGCAACTCCCTGCGCACGTTGGTGCCCGTGTCGGTCCGTGCGTCCAACCGCTTCGAGATCACCGACAACCAGGTGTCGGCGATGCTGCCGTTACTGCCCGTCGACGAGGGCGATCCCGTCGAACAGCTGGGCCTGGTGCACCAGCGGCTGACCCGGGCCAAGTCCAGCGGCCAGAGCGAGGGCGGCAGCGCGGCGGTCTCGGCCGCCAAGGCCGCGCCGTTTGCGTTGTCCGCCTGGGCTATTCGGCTGTTATCGCGGTTACCGCAGCGTGCAGTGGTCGCACTGGCCACCAACGTGCCCGGGCCACGCGGGCAGCAGACACTCTTGGGGCGCCGGGTCCTGGAGATCCTGCCGATACCGCCCATCGCTCTGCAATTGCGCACGGGCATCGCGATGGTCAGTTACGCCGACACGTTCGTCTTCGGCATCATCGCGGACTACGACACCGCGCCCGACATCGATGCGCTCGCCGCCGGGATCGAGGACGGGGTGGCGCGGTTGCTGGCCGCCGCCCGCGCCAGGCGGCAAAGGCATGTGTCGTAGGCCCGGTTTCATTGGCGCAGGCGCTGATGCGCGGTCAAAAGCGCGTGGTCGAACGCCGATTGGGAGCCGGGGGAGACCCCGGCGCCGCGGAAGTCCTCGGCGATCTGCTCGGCCAGCGCCCGCAGCTTGACGTTGGCCTCCTGGGACAGCCATTTCAGCAGGTCGAACGCCGCGGTCTCGCTGATGTTGTAGACGAGCATCAACATGCCCTTGGTTTGCTCGATGCCGGCGCGATTCTCGCTGATCTCGGCCAGCCTGGCCGTGACGGCGTCCTCCTGGACCTGTACCGACGGACGCGACACGTCGATGTAAAAGCCGTACGTGCCGATCACTTCGCCCCGGGCGTCGAGGAGCCGGTCGCCGACGACCACCACGTCGCGCACCTGTCCGCTCGTGTCGATGATCCGGTGGCGCGTGCTGAACGCTGTGTGGGTGCTCTGGATCTGATCGATGGTGGCCGCCACGTGTCCGCGGTCGTCGGGATGTTTGTGGGAGAGCACCAATTCGGTGGTGGGCGTCACGCTGCCCGGGACGTACCCGTGCATCCGTTGCACCTGTTCGGACCATTCCCAGCGTTGGTCGGCGAAGTAGAACCGGAACCAGCCGGCCGGCTGCCCCGCCCCACCGGCCAGGGCTTGCTCGACGTCGGCCCTCTGGCCGTCGAGATCCCAACCCATCGTTCACTCTGCGCTTGCAACGCACCGGGACGAGGGCGCACCCCCGGCGCGGGCCCGAGGGGGCGCGCGCCGCGGGCCGCCACCCGACTCCGATCAGGCGTTGACGACCTCGGGCTGGGGCGCGGTGTCGTTGATGGCCCGGTGTCCGGTGCCGCGCGCGACGGAGATTTTGCGTGGCTTGGCCTTCTCGGCGACCGGGATGTGCAGCCGCAGAACGCCTTCGGTGTAAGACGCCTCGATCCGCTCGGTGTCCAGGTTCTCGCCGAGGACCAGCTGGCGACTGAACACCCCGCGCGGACGCTCGGTGGCCAGCATCTCGCGGTTCGGGTCGACGCCCGGCCGCTCGGCGCGCACGGTCACCACGTTGCGCTCGATGTCGATGTCCAGCGACTCGGGGTTGATGCCCGGCAGGTCGAACTCCACGACGAAGTTCTCGCCCTCGCGCCACGCGTCCATCGGCATCACGGCCGGCCGTGCGGCGGTTCCGAACACTTGGTTGGCGAATCGGTCGAGGTCACGGAACGGGTCGGAACGCATCAGCATGGCAGTCACCTCTCACTCCAATCTATGGCGGCAGATTGACCATTTGCTATGTCTACTGACATAGATTTCTTATAACACCATCGACATGATGATGCAAGTGTGATAGACAGATTTTCTGAACCCGGAGCACGGGGGGAGGCGCGATGACGGACCCGGGCGGCGACGCCGGTGCCCCACGGCCCAACCACGGCGTCTACGGCATCTCGGTGGCCGCCGAGCTTTCCGGAATCGCGGTGCAGTCGCTGCGCCTATACGAACGGCACGGCCTGCTGACCCCGGCTCGCAGCGAGGGCGGTACGCGGCGCTACAGCGCCGACGACCTGGCCCGGCTCAAGCGCATCAGCGAACTCGTCGACTCCGGCGTCAACCTCGCCGGCATCGCCCGCATCCTCGAGCTCGAGGACCACAACGCCACGCTTTCGGCGGCCAACACGGACCTGCGCTCCACCAACCGCGACCTGCGCAAGGCGGTCAAGACGGCCAGGGCGGGGGACGAGGACGGCGCCGGCCGGCCGGTGAACCGTTCGACGCCCTGACGGCGCGCACGCCGCGGGGGTTGCGGCCGCCGCCATGGGGTATCCCGCCCGCTGGACGTGCCTTGAAAAGCGCCGCGAAGCGCCCCCTTGGAGGAGTTAGCGAATGGGAAATGTGACGGACGGTGCCCCGGTCGATCAGGTTCTTGACGGCGCCCGGCAAGAGGCCGACGCATACCGCGGGGACAATCCCCGCCCGTTGGGGGGCTACGTGGCGGTGTTGTGCATCTACAGCGCCGTGGTGCTGGTCGCCACCCTGGCCGCGCTGGTCACGGGTCGCCGACTGCCGGCGCGATGGCCGTTGCAAGACCTGGTCACGGTGACCCTGGGCACCCACAAGCTCTCGCGGACCCTGACCAAGGACGCGGTGACCAGCCCGCTGCGCGCGCCGTTCACGCGCTTCCGGGGCAGCGGCGGCCCGGCGGAGGTGATGGAGGAGGTCCGCGAGGACGGCGCGCTGCGCCACAGCCTGGGCGAGCTGCTGACCTGCCCCTTTTGCCTGGACATGTGGGTGGCCACGGGGTTCGCGATCGGCCTGGTCTTCGCCCCCGGGTTCACCCGCCTGGTCGCGGCCGTCTTCACCGCGCTGACCGGAGCCGACTTCCTGCAGCTCGTTTACGCGATGGCGCAGCAGAAGGCCGAGGGCTGATCGGTCCGCCGGCTCATCCGGTCTTCGGCATGGGGATGCCCTCGCTGGCCGCGAAGCCCGCGTCCTCCTCGGAAGCCAGACCTATCGAGACCACCGAACGGTCGAACAGCAGGTCGGTCAGGTAGGCCAGCGCCACCGCCCACCGGTTGACGCCCCGCGGGATCGCGTAGAGGTGGTAGGACCGGGTGACAACCTTCGCCGGCAGCCCGGACAGGTGCACGTTGAGCGGGTTGGCGACGGCGTGCCACGGGCCCAGGTCCACCACCAGGCCCAGGTTGCGGTGCTTGTAGTCCGTGGGGGGTGCCGTGCCCCAGGCTGGCGGCCACGTTGCGGGCCAGCACCTTGCCCTGCCGGGTCGCGTGCTGTGCGGTCGGCGGCGTGATCTTTCCGGGTTGGGTCAGGTCGGGGACCGCGGCGGCGTCACCGGCCGCGAACACGCCCAGCCGATCCGGGACCTGCAGGTCGGCCCGCACCTTGATCCGGCCCCGTTCCGTCGGCAAGCCGAGGCCCTCGATCAGCGGTGCCCCCGTCACGCCCGTGACCCAGGCGATCGTGCGCGCGTCGACGCGCGAATCATCGCTCAGGACAACATGATCGGGGTGAGCCTCCTTGATCGTCACCCCGAGCCGGACATCAATGCCGCGCCGCCGAAGCACCCTCTGCGCCGCATCGCCCAGCTTCTTGCCCACCTCGGGCATCACCTGCTCCGCCAAGTCGAGGAGCAGGAACCGGACGTCGGCGGCGTCGAAGCCCATCTGGTGGGCCGCGGCGTCGGCCAGCGCCCGCAGCTGAACCACCAGTTCGGTGCCCGAGTAGGAGGCGCCCACGACGACGACGGTCCGGCGGGCCGCCGCAACCCGCGGGTTCTCCTCGATGTTCGCCAGCTCCAGCTGCTCCACGAAGTGGTCCCGCAGATACAGTGCCTCCGCGGTGGTCTTCAGCCCCCGGGCGCACGTCGCGAGCCCCGGCACGTCGAACAGTCGGGTGACCGAACCCGGGGTTAACACCAGCCGATCCCAGGACATGGTGTGGCTGCGCTCTTCGGGATCGCAGTACGTCAGCGTGCGTCGGGAGAAGTCCACACCGTCCACGCGGCCGCGGACGGCGTGCACGCCCTTGAGTGTGTTGGCCAGTGGCACCGCCACAAACCGGGCGTCGACGACACCGCCGGCGACGTCCGGAAGCAGGGGCGTGTAGAGCATGTAGTCGACGGGGGAGACGATCGTGATGTCGACGGGCTGCCGCCGTCGGCGGAAGATTCGCGCCAGCCGGCGTGCGCAGGTGAATCCGGTGAAGCCGCTGCCGATGATCACAATCGAGGTCACTGAGCCGAGTGTACGGCGGAATCGGCCCCATCCGCGGCCCCGGCGGCCTTTCGGACGCAGCTCACAGGTGGAAATGATTGTGGGAGAACCGATTTCGATCGGCACTGGAATCGGGGCCGGGGCCGGGGCCGCTGCCGCGGTGTCGCCGGGCGACGGACGCGCCGGCCTGTTCGTTTGGTGGCCGACGCTTTTCGTTTTCGGCGTAGACACAACCGCGCTCGTGGAAAACCATGACAACCTGAGGTAGGGGATTCGCAAGATCCCGGGTGCGGACGCTCTCGAGAATTGGGGGTGGTGCTGTGCGGAATGGCCACAATAACGCGGTCGTCACTCAGCTCGCGGAACTGGTCGCCGGCCTGGAACGCGACGAAACGGACACCGATACCGGCCTGCATGAGCTCATCAGCACGGGCGTTAGGCACGTGGCGGGTTCGCAATACGCAGGGATCACGCTGGCCGAGAAGAACCGGGCGGTATCGAACATCGTTGCGACGCATAGTTATCCGGTGGTGCTGGATGTAATCCAGAACGAGTGCGGGGAAGGTCCGTGCCTGGCAGCCGCCTGGCGGCATCACGTCATGCACATCGAGGACCTGAGCGCCGACCGGCGCTGGCCGCGCTACCGGCACGAAGCGCTCGAACGGACCCCGATCCGCTCCGTGCTGTCCTACGAGCTGTCCGTCGACGGCCGCGGCATGGCGGCACTCAACTTCTACGCCGAGCGCCCGCACGCGTTCGGCGACGACTCGGTGCACCTCGGTACCGTTTTCGCGGCGCATGTCGCGCTGGCGTGGTCGGTGATGCGCCGCCAGGACCAGTTCCGCAGCGCGCTGGCGTCGCGCGACACCATCGGCCAGGCCAAGGGCGTCATCATGGAACGCTTCAACCTAGACGCCGTGGAAGCGTTCGACCTGCTGACCCGGCTGTCGCAGCAGTCCAACAGCAAGGTGATCGACATCGCGCAGGCGCTGATCGAGAGCGAGCATCCGCTCAAGCGTCGGCGATACTGAGGCGCCGTTTCGACCGGTACGAAGGCGGGTATCGGCCACCGCATGAAAGCTGTCACCTGGCACGGCAAGCGCGACGTGCGCGTGGAGTCGGTGCCCGACCCAAAGATCGAGAAGCCCACCGACGCCATCGTCGAGATCACCTCGACCAACATCTGTGGATCCGATCTGCATCTCTACGAAGTCCTCGGCGCCTTCATGAAATCCGGCGACATCCTCGGTCACGAGCCGATGGGAATCGTGCGCGAGGTCGGCGGCCGGACGGGCGATCTGCGCGTCGGAGATCGGGTCGTGATTCCGTTCCAGATCTCGTGCGGCGGCTGTTACATGTGCGGCAAACAGCTGTTCACGCAGTGCGAGACGACCCAGGTGCGGGCCCAGGGCATGGGCGCGGCGCTGTTCGGCTACTCGGAACTCTACGGGGAGATCCCCGGCGGCCAGGCCGAACTGCTGCGCGTGCCGCAGGCCCAGTTCACCCACATCAAAGTGCCTGATGGGCCCCCGGACTCGCGGTTCGTCTACCTGTCCGACGTGCTGCCGACCGCCTGGCAGGCGGTGGCGTACGCGGATATCCCCGACGGCGGCACGGTCACCGTCCTCGGCCTGGGGCCGATCGGCGACATGGCCGCGCGCATCGCCGACCACCTCGGCTACCGGGTGATCGCCGTCGACCTGGTTCCCGAACGGCTGGCCCGCGCCGCGGAGCGGGGCATCCACACCATCGACCTCGGGCGACTCGACGGCGACCTCGGCGACGCGATCCGGGACCTCACCGACGGCCGGGGCACCGACTCCGTGATCGACGCCGTGGGCATGGAGTCCCACGGCTCGCCGGCCGCGCAACTGATCCAGCAGGCCACCGGTTTGCTGCCGGACTTCGTCGCCAAGCGACTCATGCAGACCGCCGGCGTAGACCGGCTGCACGCCCTGTATTCCGCGATCGACATCGTCCGGCGGGGCGGGACCATCTCGCTCATCGGCGTGTACGGCGGGATGGCCGATCCGCTGCCGGTGCTGACGCTCTTCGACAAACAGGTCACCCTGCGGATGGGGCAGGCCAACGTGAAACGGTGGGTCGAAGACATCATGCCGCTGCTCACCGACGACGACCCGTTGGGCGTCGACAACTTCGCCACCCACGTCCTGCCGTTGGACCAGGCACCGCACGCCTACGACATCTTCCAGAAGAAGCAGGACGGGGCCGTCAAGGTCATGCTCAAGCCGTGACGTACGACTGACCGAACGCCTGACTCGCGATGATACAAAAGCATCAGTGACACAAGCGATTTGCGCATAGCGAGGTGGCATCCCCTTAGCGGGGCCGCCGCGGGGTCGCGACGTGGCGTGACGCTGCGCCGCCGGTTTGGCCACCGCGCAGGCGGGGTATCAATGGCGCCATGACTACCGCAGAGACGCCTGCCCCCACGCCCACTGGCGAAGTGTGGCCGGGAAGGGCCTACCCCTTGGGCGCCACCTACGACGGTGCGGGCACGAATTTCGCCGTGTACAGCGAGGTTGCTGAACGCGTCGAGCTGTGCCTGTTCGACGCCGACGGCACCGAGAGCCGGGTCACACTGCCCGAGGTCGACGGCTTCGTCTGGCACGCATACATTCCCAACATCGAGCCCGGTCAGCGCTACGGCTACCGCGTGCACGGCCCGTACGACCCCCAGAACGGCTTGCGGTGCAACCCGAACAAGCTTCTCGTCGACCCGTATTCGAAGGCGATCGACGGCTTGTTCGAGTGGAATCAGGCGTTGTTCAGCTACAACTTCGGCGACCCCGAGAGCCGCAACGACGAGGACTCCGCCGCCTTCATGCCCAAGTCGGTTGTCATCAACCCCTACTTCGACTGGGGCAATGACCGACCCCCGGACCACCAGTACGCCGACACGGTCATCTACGAGGCGCACGTCAAGGGGCTGACGCAGACCCACCCGGACATCCCCGAGCAGTTGCGCGGCACCTACGCGGGGGTGGCGCATCCGGTGATCATCGATCACCTCAAGAGCATTGGCGTCACCGCGATCGAGCTGATGCCGGTGCATCATTTCGCCAACGACTCCACCCTGGTGGACAAGGGTCTGTCGAATTACTGGGGCTACAACACGATTGGGTTCTTCGCGCCGGACTTCAAGTACTCCAGCGCTACGTCCCCGGGTGGGCAGGTGCAAGAGTTCAAGGCGATGGTGCGGGCCCTGCACGAGGCCGGCATCGAAGTCATCCTCGATGTCGTCTATAACCACACGGCCGAGGGCAACCACATGGGTCCGACCCTGTCGATGCGGGGAATCGACAACGCCGCCTACTACCGGCTGGTCGACGACGACAAGCGCTACTACATGGACTACACCGGCACGGGCAACAGCTTCAACGTCGGGCATCCGCACGCGCTGCAGCTGATCATGGACTCGCTGCGCTACTGGGTGCTCGAGATGCACGTCGACGGTTTCCGGTTCGACCTGGCCGCGACCCTGGCCCGCGAGTTCTACGACGTGGACCGCCTGGCGGCGTTTTTCGAACTCGTGCAACAGGATCCGACGGTCAGCCAGGTCAAGCTCATCGCCGAGCCGTGGGACGTCGGCCCCGGCGGCTACCAGGTCGGCAACTTCCCGCCGCAGTGGACGGAATGGAACGGCAAGTACCGCGACGCCGTCCGGGACTTCTGGCGCGGGGAGCCATCCACGCTCGACGAGTTCGCCTACCGGCTGACCGGGTCCGCCGACCTGTACGAGCACACCGCGCGCCGGCCGGTCGCCTCGATCAACTTCGTCGTCGCCCACGACGGATTCACGCTGCGCGACCTGGTGTCCTACAACGAAAAGCACAACGAGGCCAACGGCGAGAACAACAACGACGGCGAGAGCCACAACCGGTCGTGGAACTGCGGCGCGGAGGGTCCCACCGCCGACGAGGGCGTCAACGCGCTGCGGGCCCGGCAGCAGCGCAACTTCCTCACCACGCTGCTGCTGTCGCAGGGCGTGCCGATGATCTGCCACGGCGACGAACTCGGCCGCACGCAGAATGGCAACAACAACGGCTATTGCCAGGACAACGAGCTCACCTGGATCGACTGGGCGAAGGCCGACAACGGGCTGCTGGAGTTCACCCGGGTGGTGTCGGGGCTGCGCGGCAACCACCCGGTGTTCCGCCGGCGCCGGTTCTTCTCGGGAAAACCGCTGGGCCGGCGGGGCCAGGACGGGCTGCCCGACATCGCTTGGTTCACTCCCGAGGGCGCGGAGATGACCGAGGAGGACTGGGGCGCCGGTTTCGCGAAGTCGGTCGCGGTGTTCCTCAACGGCCACGGCATTCCGGACCGCGACGCGCGGGGTCAGCGGGTGTTCGACGATTCGTTCCTGCTCTGCTTCAACGCCCACCACGAGCCCATCGAGTTCACTTTGCCGCCAAAGGAATTCGGTGCGTCGTGGCAACTCGTGGTCTTCACCGGACCGGAGGAGGAGTCGCCCGCGGAAGAGGTGCCTGGCGGTGGCGCGCTCACCGTGGATGCCCATACCGCCGTAGTGCTGCAGGCGCCAGACGGGGGCTGAGCGCAGGGCGTCATCGGTGACTTTCGCCGAGCGATGGGGACTTTCGCCCCCAGACATCATCCCACCTCCCCACGCACACTAGCGGTTGCGCCGCCGCGCGGGAAGGGGCAGCTCATGGGAAGGCGGAGGCCGGATGCGTGTCTGCATGACGTGGCCTGGTGCCTCCGAATGGCCGTGTCGGCGGTGTTCGTCATCGCGACGGCGTCATGGGTGGGCTGGGCGACCGGTATGGATCGGCTGACCCGGATCTATCCGACCTGGCCGCAGATGATGCCCTGGACCGGCATGTGGCTGGCGGCGCTCGGGGCGGCGATCTGGGCGCAGTCGGGTAGCCCGTCGCGGCGGCGGGTGTTCGTCGGGCGTGGCCTGGCCATGGTGGTGGGTGCCCTGGCCGTCATCACGCTGATGGAGTACGGGACAGGTGGGTGGGCCGGCCTGGACCAGGTGTGGTTCGGCGACGCGGTGCGCGCGTCCGATTGGGCCTGGCCGGGCCGGCCGAGCCCGCAGACCGCGTGGTCGTCCCTGCTGCTGGCGACCGCGGTCGCCCTGATCCGGGTGGACCGCCGGACCCGGATGGTCTGGCTCTCGTGCGCCGCCGCCGGCGGTGCCATCCCGTTCGTCACGGTCGGGGCCTACCTGTTCGACGCCCTGGCGTTGGTGGGCACCACATCCTCGACCGGCCAGGCACTGATGACGGCGCTCGCGTTGTTGCTGGTCGCCGCCGCGGCTGTGTTGGCGCGGCCCGACCGCTCCCCGGTTGCCTGGCTGCTGGCCCGCCCCGACCGGTCGACGCTGCTCCGGCTGGCGGCGATCCTTGGGGGTTTCCCGCTCGTCGTAGCGCTCGCGCGACCGGTCTTCGTGTGGCTCGGCCTGGGCGAACACGTGGAATGGACGTTCTCGGTCCTCCTGGGCACCCTGATTGTCGGAGGGATCATCTTCTTCTTTATTCAGCGCGAGCAAAAACTGCTGATCGAACAGGAGTTTGTCAGCAAGCAGCGCGCCGAAGCGGAGATGCGCTATCGCATCCTTGCCGACAACGCGGTCGACATCATCGTGCACTTTCGCGGCGGCGAGGTGGCCTGGGTGTCACCGTCCGTCGAGGCCGCCTTGGGCCGCCCACCGGAACGCTGGACGGGCTCGGGTTTCGACCGCCACGTCCATTCCCAGGACCTCGACACGGTCCGGGCCGCGCTGCAGAGGGTGGCCGCCGGCGAGTCGGTCCTGCAGCGGTTCCGGGTGCGCTCCGCCGACGGGGTCTACCACTGGGTGGAGGGCCACGGAAAGCCGTACGTCGATGCCGACGGCAACACCGACGGGTTGATCGCCGCGTTGCGCATCGTCGACGATCAGGTGCGGGCGGAGCAGCGACTGGAACGGTTGGCGCGCTTCGACCCCCTCACCGGTTTGGCCAACCGGGCCGAGGCGATGGCCCGGCTCGCCGACACACTGCAGCGGCCGCGACCCGATGGAACGTATGTCGGCGTCTTGTTCTGCGACGTCGACCGCTTCAAGCACATCAACGACACGTTGGGACATGTGGTCGGCGATCAGGCGTTGGCCACCCTGGCGGCGCGGATCCAGGAAAGCGTCCGCCGTGGCGACACCGTCGGCCGGACGGGGGGCGACGAAATCCTCGTCGTGCTGCCCGGCGTGCGGAGCACCGATGAGCTCACCCAGATCGCCCAGAAGATCCGCCGTCGTGCCGCCGAACCCATCGAGGTGTCCGGCACGACGTTCTCTGCGACGCTGAGCGTCGGGGCCACCCTCGCCTTCCCCGGGGAGTGCACCGACGCCATCACGGCGCGGGCGGACGCGGCCATGTACAAGGCCAAGTTGGGCAACCGCGATACCGCCGTCCGGAACTGAGCGCCGAGCGATCGCCACTCCCGCGGCGAGAGCATCCGGTAGGTTCTTGCCGACGGCGACGCGTTACAGGAGAGGGCGAATATGTCACGGACGGTGGTGGTGGGCGCCACGAGCGGGCCGGGTCGCTGCATCGGGGTCGGTCTCGCCGAGCGCGGTGACCGCGTGGCGCTGCTGGCCCGGCGCCGCGACCGAATCGAGGCGGCCGCGAGGGACGCGGGGTCGCGGGCGGTCGCGCTCGAATGCGACGTCACCGCCGAGGCCTCCCGGGCTGCATGCCCGGCAGGTTGATGCCCGTCGAGGACCTCATCGAGGTGGTGCACACGATTCTGCGCACCAACGCGGCGACGTCGATGCCCGTCGTCGTCCCGCGGGGCGCCGCCGCCGGCCGCGCGGTGTTCGCGCCGTCCTAGCGGTGCGCCGTGATCACTTGCGGCCCAACTTCTCTCGGACCAGGTCGGCAAGGAAGCGCCCGTTGGAAACTGGGCGGAAGGCGCGGGCGGCCTCGGTCAGGGCATCGCGGGATTCCGGGCGGAGCTCGAGGCCGGCCGCGGCGACGTTGAACTCGAGCTGCTCCACGCTGGACGCTCCCGGGATGGCCACGACGCCCGGCAAGCTGATCAGCCACGCCAGCGCCACCTGCGCGGGCTTCGCGCCGACGTCGGCGGCGCCGATCTTCCCGCTGTCGAGCAGATCGCGCATCCCCGGCATGATGACCGAGTCCGGGACCACCGGGTTCGCCTGATGGATTTGGTATAGGGGGATGCGGTCCGGGCCGAGGCGCCGGGCGCTGGCGCGCTCGCGCTGCCTGACCATCGCCGGGAAGGGGACGACGGGCATGATCTTGCTCGCCACGGCGACTTCCGCGCGACGTCGCCGAGAGCCTCCCCGAGAATCCGCTCGCTCTTCCCCAGCCCGTAGACCTCGGCCGTGTCGAACAGCGTCACCCCGGAATCCAGGGCGCGGCGCACGATGTCGCCCGCCGCCCCGGAGGCGTATCGGTCCCCGTAGCCCCATTCACGGGAGCCGAACTGCCAGGTGCCCAAGCCGATTCGGCTGACCCACCCGACGCCCTCGACGTCCAGATATTTCATGCACCCACACTACGGCGGCGCCGTCAGCCGGGGATCTTGTTCAGCACATAGTTGGCAATGCTGACCGCGGCCTGCCGGGGGCGATCACCGTCCGTGGTACCGCTGCAGGAGACATAGAGGTCGACAACGACGTTGGCTTTCGCCGCGATCGCGCGGGTGGAGCGGATCTGTAACCCCGCCGGCGCCAGGTCCAGGGTGCTGATGCCGTTACCGCCGTCGGCCGGGGCGCTCAGGGCGAACGGGATCGGCCCGGTGCCGGGGATGGTCACCCGCACCGTCGTCCCGCCGCACTGGCGCCACCCGGCCAGCACCCCATCCAGTTGCGACTGGGCGGTGGGCGGGTCGCGGAACGCGGCGGCGGCCTGGATGACCTGTACCGACTTGAGCAGCGTCCGCGTGTCGGAGAACTCTTGCGCGTGGTAGCCGAGGATGCCGGCGGTGTAAGCGTCCGGGGTTCCCGGGGCGATGCTTCCCCAGCATTCGGCGCGGTCGATGGTCCCCTCCCGGTCGGAGCGGCTGGGGCGGTCCCACGTCTGGCCCGCCTCGAGGTTCTGGTCGGCGGTCATGCTCTCGAGCGCGTCGAGGCCGGGCAACAGCGTGGCCACGGTTGCCGGGGCCACCGCGGGCGGGGCCGGTGCGGGCGTCGTCGTGGGGGCTGGCGCCGCGGTCCGGCTGGGCGTCGGCGCCAACGCCGCGAAGGCAACCCACGCGGCCAGCGCGACCACGGTCGACGCGACCAATGCGTACGACAGCACGAGGCCCACCACGGCGCGGTCGCGCCCGAGCTCGCCGGTGCGGCGGATCTGTGCCAGTCCGAGATGCCCCAGGATCGCGCCCACGGGCGGAAACACGAACGCGAACACCACCGACAGCGTCGCGAACGGGTTGACCGACGGCCGCGGGGGTGGGGACGGTGGCGGGGGCGGGGGGTGGAATACCGGCGGCGGCGGCGGTGGCGGCGGCCGGCCGAGCGGGTCGTAGGTGTACGGCGGCAGGGGGCCGCCGTACGGATCCTGGGGGTTGCTCACGCCTCGGCCCTCCTCGGGTCCTCCTTGACCAGGGGATCCTGCCCCGAATGTAGCCGATGCCCCCGAAAGGCTGGGGTGCCGCAGCACATCCGCACCGCAGCGCCAAGTGGCGTCCGAGCGCCGCGGCGGGATTGGCTCGCGCACATCCCCTGTTAGCTTCCCCGCGGCGCCGGCTGTCGGCATTTCCGATGCATACGTTGTGGTCCTACGACTGTGTATGGCTCTGTGCGTAGCATTCGCTGATTCGCCGGTCGGTGGCCAGTGCGCGGATCGGCGAGGGCAGCGTGGCGCTGGCCAACACCCCCATGCCGCTGCCGCCCAGGCGGAATTCCACCGCATAGAGCGCGTTGCTGTCATGCCCGGCCACGCAACTGCGGCTCACCGCCGTGCCGTCGCCCGCCGAAACCGCGATGTCCACCCTTGACGCTGCTCAAATTCGAGCAATACCCCGTATGCGCACCGCTACAGCGGGTTTGGCCAAAATGGCGATGGGTAGACCCCCAGGTAGCGCGCGCCGGCAGCCCGGCGCGCGGGGATTGGAACAGGAGGACAACATGGCCGGAACCGCCATCCAGTCGCCCACCGACGTGGTCGGCTTCCTTGTCAGTCAGCACCAGCAGATCAAGTCGATGTTCGAGCGGACGCTGTCTGCAGCCGGCAAAGAGCGCGAGGACGCGTTCGTCGGCCTGCGGCGGTTGCTTGCCGTCCACGAAACCGCGGAGGAGGCGAAGCGGAAGGTCGCCGACGGCCAGACCATCGTCAGCGCCCGGCTCGAGGAAGAAAACGACGCGAAGAAGGTGCTCTCCGAGCTGGAGAAGCTCGAGGTCGACAGCGACGAGTTCACGCAGAAGCTGACCAAGCTGCGCGACGCGGTGGCGAGCCATGCCGACCACGAGGAGGCCGAGGAGTTCGCCAAGCTCGGCGAGCAGTTGGGCGCCGATGAACTCGAACGGATGGGCCGCGCCGCCAAATTCGCCGAAGCCGTCGCGCCCACCCGGCCGCACGCCGGCGTCGAGTCGCAGGCCGCCAACCTCGCGGCCGGTCCGTTCGCGGCCATGCTCGACCGCGCCCGCGACGCCATCCTCGGAAAGGGGTAGGCCGCACCTTCCCCGGCCACCGCAGTCAGCCATGGTGACAACGCCGGCCGCCGGCGCCGCCCGCTACCTCCCGGAAGACCACGGGCTGCAATCGCTACGCGCGGCCGCGGCGGGCTGCCAGGGCTGCCCGCTTTTCCAGGACGCCACGCAGACGGTGTTCGGGCGCGGGGCGGCGGGAGCGCCGCTGATGCTGGTGGGCGAGCAGCCGGGTGACCGGGAGGACCGGACCGGGGAGCCCTTCGTCGGACCCGCCGGCCGGCTCCTGGCCCGCGCGCTGGCGGACGCCGGCATCGACCCGTCGACGACCTACCAGACCAACGCCGTCAAGCATTTCAAGTTCACCCGCAAGGGCGGCAAGCGTCGCATACACCAAAAGCCCAGCCGCACAGAGGTTGTCGCGTGCCAGCCGTGGCTGCTCGCCGAGATCGACGCGGTGCGTCCACGGGTGATCGTCTGCCTGGGCGCGACGGCCGCGCAATCGCTGCTGGGCGCGGACTTTCGCGTCTCCGTCCACCGCGGCGAGGAGCTGCGACTGCCGGACCCTGGCAACGAGCCCCGCGCCGAACCTGTGGTCGTGGCCACGGTGCACCCGTCGGCGGTGCTGCGCGACCGCAGCGATCGTCACGACGAGGTCTACAAAGCATTCGTCGAGGATCTGCGCGGCGCACGCTCGGCCGCCGACGGGCGCTGACCCCGCGCTCGTCAGCTCTTCCGATGCGGCAGGAACTCCTGAGCCTTGGTCTTCAGTCCGACCTTGACGAAGCCGACGCGATCTTCGTCCCCGGACAGCACCGCGGTGGTCGCCGCCTTGAACTGATCCCACGTGGCGTGCGGCGGAATCGGTGGCATGTCGGGGTCGGTGAAGACGTCGAGCACGGTGGGGCGGTCCGCCGACAGCGCGTTGCCCCATGCGTCACCCAGTGCCTCCGCGTCCTTGACGGCCATCGCGCCCAGGCCCAGCCCCGCCGCGAACGCGGCGAAGTCGACGTCCGGAAGTGTCTGTGACTCGGCGAATTTCGGGGAGCCGGCCATCGCCCGCATCTCCCACGTGACCTGGTTGAGGTCGTTGTTGTGCAGGATCGCCACGATCAGGCGCGGATCGTCCCACTCCCGCCAGTACCGCTTGATCGTGATCAGCTCGGCCATGCCGTTCATCTGCATGGCGCCGTCGCCGACGAACGCGATGACGGGACGCCCCGGATGGGCGAACTTGGCGCCGATCGCGTAGGGGACGGCGGGGCCCATCGTGGCGAGGGTGCCCGACAGCGACCCCCGCATGTTGCCGCGGAACTTCAGTTGGCGGGCATACCAGTTGGCCGCCGACCCGGAGTCGGCCGTGACGATCGCGTCGTCGGGCAGCTGCGGGGACAGCTCGGCGAACATCCGCATCGGGTTGATCGGGTCGGCGCCGACGCGCGCCTCCATGTCCATGGTTTCCCACCAGCGCGCGACGTTCTTCTCGATGCTCTCGCGCCACGACCGGTCCTCCTTGCGGCGCAGCCGCGGGATCAGCGCCCGCAGCGTGGTCTTCGCGTCGGCGACCACGTTGACCTCATACGGGTAGCGCATGCCGATCAAGCGGCCGTCGACGTCGATCTGCACCGCGCGGCATTGCCCGAAGTCGGGGAGGAACTGTGTGTAGGGGAAGCTGGAACCGACCGTCAGCAGCGTGTCGCAGTCCCGCATCAGTTCGTAGCTGGGCCGGGTGCCCAGCAGGCCGATGGAGCCGGTGACCCAGGGCAATTCGTCGGAGAGCACGTCCTTGCCCAACAGCGCCTTGGCCGCCCCGGCGCCGAGCAGGTCGGCCACTTGGTCCAGCTCCTCGCGGGCCCCGCGGGCACCGGTGCCCACCAGGATGGCGACCTTCTTTCCCGCGTTGAGGATCTCGGCGGCGCGCGCGATTGCCGCGTCGTCCGGCGCGATGGCGGGGTACTCGATCCCGAGGCTGGAGGGCACCATTTTGAACGCGTGCTGGGGTGGCGAGTAGGGCAGCTCCTGCACGTCGCTCGGAATGATCAGCGCAGTCGGGGCCCGCTGGGTCATCGCGATCCGGATGGCGCGGTCCAGGACGTTGGGCAACTGCTCGGGAACGGTGACCATCTGGACGTAGTCGCTGGCGACGTCCTTGTACAGGCTGAGCAGGTCGACCTCCTGCTGGTAATTGCCGCCCATGGCCGTCCGGTTGGTCTGCCCCACGATGGCGACCACCGGCACGTGATCGAGCTTGGCGTCGTAGAGCCCGTTGAGCAGGTGGATGGCGCCCGGTCCCGACGTCGCGGCGCACACGCCGACGCGCCCGGTGAACTTGGCATAGCCCACGGCCTCGAAGGCGCTCATCTCCTCGTGGCGCGACTGGACGAACCGCGGCTTGTTGTCCGCGCGGCCCCAGGCGGCGAGGATGCCGTTGATGCCGTCACCGGGGTATCCGAAGACGTGCTCGACGCCCCATGCCCGCAGCCGCTCCAACAGGTAGTCCGAAACCTCTTGCTTCGACATTCGAGTTCCCTCCTGGACGGACGGCCCGGGCGGGGGTCGGGTTCGCACACACCGCTCGCTCCGCGAGGCAGACCCATCCCCCACAGGGATGGGTCTTACCCAAAAGCGTGGGCATTATTCGCGTCACGGGCGTTGGCCACCGGATCCTCAGCTGATCGCGGCGCAGCCCTGAAACCGGCCTCCTCGGCAGCCACCAGGTCTTGCCGTTCGCCACCAGAGGCGCCGAGTCGGGAAAAGCGGCGTTGACGTCGAGATTCTGCAGCGCAGTCGCTACTATGCCAGCTGCTGGGGGGCGAGGCCACGGCCCGGTTCGTCGGCCGTCGTGTTGCGGAACCACGCCACCGTGATGCCCAGCCCCGTGCGGTAGCCGACGCGCGGCTCCCAACCCAGCCTCTCGTGGGCAAGCGTGATATCGGGGCAACGGCGTTGCGGGTCGTCCACGGCCGGCGGGGTGAGTTGGATCGTCGATTCGCTGCCGGCCAGTTCCCGGATCAGCTCGGCCACGGCCCGCACCGTCAGTTCCGTCGGGCTGCCGATGTTGACGGGGCCGCTGAAATCGTTGCGCGCCAACGCTATTAGGCCCGCGACTGTGTCATCGACGAAGCACAGGGAGCGCGTCTGCAGTCCGCTTCCCGCGACCGTCATCGGCTCACCGCGCAGCGCCTGACGGCAGAATGTCGGGACCATGCGGCCATCGTCGGCGCGCATACCCGGTCCGTAGGTATTGAAGATGCGCGCCACCCCGACATCGACCCGGCCGAAGCGGTGATAGGCGAACGCCAGGGCTTCCGCGTACCTCTTAGCCTCGTCGTACACGCTTCGCGGACCGACAGGATTGACATTGCCCCAATAGCTTTCCGATTGGGGGTGCTGCTCCGGATCGCCGTAAACCTCACTGGTGGAGGCGAGTACCAGGCGGGCCCCGGCCCGCTCGGCTAGTTGGAGCGCCACCTCGGTGCCGGCCGATCCCGCGCGTAGGGTCGCGATCGGCAGCCGCTGATAGTCTATCGGCGAGGCCGGCGACGCCAGATGAAACACGGTATCGAAGGACGTACCCACCAGTTCGATCACGCCGGGTTCGCAGATGTCATGCCGCACAAAGCGATACCCGGTGCGCTGGGTCAGTCGCGACACCCCGCCCGGTGGGCTGGTGGACAGGTTGTCGATGCTGACCACGTCTGCGCCGGCGTCGAGCAGCTGCTCACACAGGTGTGTGCCCAAAAAGCCGGCACCACCGGTGACCAGGACCCGCGAGACCGAACGGGCCGTAGTCGCGTCCCCGCCGGCCGGGCGATGAAACTCCTTTTCCGGCGTTGGGTTTGGAGTGGCCTCTGCGGTCATGGCGACCAAGCCTATCCGCTCAGTCGTCGTCGCGACGGGTGACCGCCGCGACCAGCCATGTGGGTCCTCGGCCTGCGACTGAAAGACGTCTGGCCACAACCGCACCGGCCAGCCGTCAGGCGCTCTTGGCCAGCGTGGAGATCCCGGATCCGGTATGGCCCTTGGCCACCCGCCGGATCAGCATCCGGGTGGCCTTTTCCAGCGTCTCCTGTGCCATGTCGGTCTCCCGCGTGCGTTCGGCGCGTCGGGCGGCGGCGGCGATGGTCAACCCTTGCTCGTAGTAGCCGGTGACGACGCGCGGATCCACGTAGGAGGCCCGGGCGACCGCCGGGGTGTTGCCCAGGCCCGCCGCGACCTCCTTCATGACCGCCGACTCGACACGCTTGGCGACCCGCTGTGACACGGCGGGGTCGGCGTCGGCGAACGCGGTGGCGGCCAGCACCGTCCCATGCCAGGTGCGCAGGTCCTTGACCGTGTATTCCTCGCCGACCAATTCTTTGAACCGCGCGTTGAGGTCGTCGGAGCGAAGGTCGACCCATCCGGAAGACGTGCGGCATACCAGCAATCGCTCGGTCCGGTGGGGGCGGCGCATCAGCGCGCGCACGGCCCGGACGACTTCGGTGTCCTCGATCTCGACGCACCTGCGCACGCCGCTCTTGGCGGGGAAGTCGAAACCGACGGCGTTGCGCCGGACCGTCACGTGTTCGCACAGCATGGTGGCCATTCCGTAGGACTCGTGTTCCTCGGCGTACTGCTCCCCGCCCGCGCGGAAATATCCGCGATCGAGGATGCGCAGCGCGACGGCGAGCACCCGGTTGCGCGTTAATCCCTTGCGGCTCAGGTCCTTGGCGAGCGCGGCGCGCCATTCGGGCAATCGGGTGGACAGCTCGAGTACGCGGTCGAACTTCTCCTCGGCCCGTTCCTGCTGCCATGCCGTGTGATAGAGGTACTGGCGCCGGCCGGCGGCATCGGTTCCGACCGCCTGGATGTGGTCGTTCGGATGCGGGGAGATCCAGACCTTCTTCCACGCGGGCGGGATGACGAGCTCCTTGATCCGCTGCAGCGCTTGTGGATCTGACAGGAGGTTGCCATCGGGACCGTAGTAGGCAAAGTCCTTTCCGGGGCCCTTCCCGCGACGCTTGCGCGCGATCCCCGGCTTGGTGAGATCGCTGCGACGCAGCCGCATCCCCGCTCCTTCGACTCGTGGGTGATTCCGTGCTTGCACAAATACCCACCGCGGCAACCGTTCACACGTCGCCGGATCTCCTTAGTCGAACGACCGGCGAAACGACCCGCCACGGCGTTGTGGCGGGTCGTCGTCGAGCTGCGATCAGCCGGCCATGAACTCCTGGTAGGCCGACTCCAGGTACGGCGGCAACGCTTTGACGTTGCACTGCCGTTCCGTGTCGCCGATCGGCGCCAGGATTCCGCGCAGGTCGTGGTACTGCTGGGGGTGCGCGGTGAAATAGTTACGCAGGTTCGACTCGGCTTCAGGGCGTGGCTGGCCGTAGGCCGCCGTGACGACCTCGTTGGCGTCCGGGTGTGCGGACAGGTACTGCTGGGCCGAGCCTTGCACCGAGGAGACGGTCGCGTTCACTCCGCCGGGGCTGCAGTCGGGGGCCGCGAGCGCCGAGGGCGCAGCCAAGATGCTCATGGTCATCCCCCCGAGCAGAAAGCCGGCACTGATGCCGGCCACCCGCCGACGCGCGACAATGCTGCTGTTTTTCATACAGTGATGTCCTTCGAATTATTCGAATTGATACGTCAGAGAGGCTCCCGATCCTCGAAATCCAAAATAGCGGAAGCCGAGAGAAGGCGGCGTTCGCTCACGACGAACGCCCGATCGCGATCCGGCGATGGAAAAACAATTTGCTGGCCGTTTCGGGGCCGGGCGGGCCCGGGGACTTACGGGGCCGTGAGAATTCTCAGAAAAGCGTTGAGCCTCTTAGGGAAACGTAAGGTGGATCGTGACGAAACCGTTACCGGCGCCGGTCAGACTTTCGAGCAATCCGGCGCGCCGGTTCTCGATGGCCGGTCGCTGCCGTTCGTGTCCGCCGGTGGCCGCGTGCCGAGCCAGGTGTCCACGTCGGGGCCGACGACGACCGCCTGCTCGGACGGCAGCAGTGCCCCCGCCGCGAGCGCGGGTACGGCGGGTGGCGCCGCGCGGACGCGACGGCCGTCGCCCTCCCACGCGAGCACTTTCGCCGTTAGCTCCGGGAGCCGGACGGGGTGCGGACCCGCGATGGTGCGGGGCGGGTGCGTCTGCCCGAGGGCCGCTTCGACCAGCACGTCGGCGACGGTGTCCGCGGCGATGGGCTGGATCAGCCAGTCCTGCACGGTCACCTCGTCGTCGCGGTAGCTCACCGCGGCGCGGGTGGTGGCGGATTCGTACCACTGCGTGGACTTGATGATCGTGGTCGGCACCGGCCCGTCGAGCGCAATCCGCTTGGCCGCCAGTTTGGCCGCGCAGTAGGGCAGGCCGCCGAGGACGGGGTCATCCAGGGCCGCGACGGTCGACACCACAAGGCGCTGGACATCCTGCGCCGCGCACGCGCCGACGATGTTGCGGGAGGCGGCCGCGAGCACGTCCGCGATGGGGGACCGGCGATCGGCCGGCATCGGATTGGAGACGTCGATCACCACGTCGACTCCCCGCAGCGCACGGGACAGGCCGCGCCCGGAGACGACGTCGACGCCGTGTGCGCGGCAGAGCTGCACCACCGCCACGTCGCGGGCCCGGAGCCGCGCGACGACGCGGGAGCCCGCCCTACCGGTTGCCCCGATCACGCCGACCCTCGTCATATTTCTTCCCCCTCCGACCCCGTTCTCGGGGAGCCCTGTTCGCGGCCAGTCCTACCCGGGAAACGGCGCACGAAACCCACGCGTTCACTTCGGGCACAGGGGTTTGATCGCGGCCGGGCTGGGAACGCCGATAGTTGCGGTCGACATGTCACGGCGCGCCGACTTCGGGCGGACGGGGGCTTCAACGGTGAAGTGCTCGTGCACAGCGCGGCGCGGGCCCGGCAGGCCGATTCGCGGACCAATGAGCGCGAGCTCAGTAACCACCACCAGGGAGGCGACTCATGGGCGATGACAAGAGCGGGCCGCAGGAGGCCGTGAAGGGTGCCGTCGAAGGCATCAAGGGCAAAGTCAAGGAGGTCGGCGGAACCGTCGCCGGGCGCGACGACCTGGTCGAGGAAGGCCAGGCGCAGCAGGACAAAGCCGACGCGCAGCGCGACGCGGGCAAAAAGGAAGCCGAAGCCGAGTCCGCGCGGGCCGGTGCCAAGGCGGCCGAAGAGCGCCAGAAAGAAAACCAGTAACTCCCGTCTCAGGGGCCCGGTCCGCAGGTAGGGCCGGGCCCCTTTCGGCGTGCGCGGTCGGCAGCCGGCGGCGAGGCGGCGTAAACTGACCAGTCGGTGATGGTTTCAAACCGCCGATCGCGGTTATCCCTGGCACACCGCCCAAAGCTGCGGGTGCGGGGAGATGAGGTGAATGAGATGAGTTTCGGTACGTGCGTGACGGCCGCCGTGGCATTCCTGCGCGTCGGTTACCCGAACGGGGCGCCCGCGATGGGGTACGCACCGCTGCTTGCGCTGCTGCCGCGCCGCGTGTCCGAAGAAGAGATATCGGCCATCGCGAAGAAGCTCCTGGCCCGCACGCGCCGCCCAGCCGACCGCGCCGACGTCGGGGTGGAGATCATTCGAGTGACCGACGAAATGCCGTCACAGGACGACATCCGCCGGGTGCAAAGCCGGCTGGCCGCC
This sequence comes from Mycobacterium sp. 050134, assembly GCF_036409085.1. Classification (NCBI taxonomy): domain Bacteria; kingdom Bacillati; phylum Actinomycetota; class Actinomycetes; order Mycobacteriales; family Mycobacteriaceae; genus Mycobacterium; species Mycobacterium sp. 050134. The sequence continues at coordinate 291,061 of NZ_JAZGLV010000004.1, read as the reverse complement.
GACCCGGCTTCCGGCGTCTGAGCTCTCACACGCGTTCGAGATCGACGGCCAGCGGCCGGTGATCCGAAATGGGCATCGGCTCGGCGGCCACGGCTCCCCCGCGTAGCAGGGGGTCGTCGGTCAGGATGTGGTCGAGTTGGCGGTCGGGCGCATCGGCGGGAAATGTGTGGGCCACTGCCAGCGACCGCATGCCAGACCACCGGCGCGCCGTCGGCGACGTCATGTTGAGGTCTCCGGTCAACAGCCGCGGGCCGGGAAATCCCCGCAGGTCGCGGATCAGCCGGCGCAGCTGGCGCAGATTCCAGCCGGGCACGAAGGACAGGTGGGTGTTGGCAACCGTCAGATCGCCTTTTGGTGTGTGCAGCTGCGCGATGACGGCGGCTCGGGGCTCTTCGTCGACGACCATCACCCGGCCGGGCTCGCGCAGGTACATGGGGAAACGCATCGGGATTCGCGGCAACCGCACCACCTGCCAGCTGGCCGCCGGAAAGCGCGACAACAGGGCGATCCCGTAGGCCGCCGTCCCCGGCTGCTCGTGGCCGGTGGCGGCCATCCAGGTCGCGCCCGGCGTCCCGGAGATCGCGGCGACGAACCGGTGCTCGGCGGCGCCCATGGCCTCGGCCGCGACCGCGGTGAGGTCGGCCAGCTCCGAGCGCGGCTGGTCGCAGTCCACCTCCTGCAGGGACAGGACGTCGGGATCGAGGCGCCGCACCGCCTCGCTCAAGCGGGCCGGATGCACCCCGTCACCGACGGTGCGGCCGTGCAAGATGTTGAACGTCGCCACGCGCATAGCTTGTCGGTACCCGCTTTCGGTGTTTCCGCAGTCGCCGCGGGCCCGGCGTGCGGTCAGCGCGGCGTCCCCGGGGGCACGCTCCCGGCCAGCCGCCCGAGTTCGGCCAGATCCCGCTCGGCGAGGCTCTGTCGGATGTAGATGGACAGGTCGGCGACCCGCTGGGCATGCCGGCCATCCTGGCACAGCGGACCCGGCCCCAGGGCCCGGCCGGTGCGGGTGATGGCTTCATCGACCGCATGCTCCACCACCGTCCGGACGCGGCGGGCCAACAGCTGAGCGGTGCCGGCCCGGTCGAACGGATCACGATCGATCTGCGCTGCGGCCATCGCCAGCATCGCGTCGCCGGCGGCGAGCGCGGCGTCCACCGCGCCGAGATGGGCCAGCGAATACGCGTCAGCCGATCTGCTTCCCGCGGAGCGGTACAGCGGCTCGGCGACCCGGCGTGCTCCGCCGAGCCAGCACGCGGCCACACCGATCGCCCCGTGCCAAAATCCGGGGCGGTCCTGGTAGGCGCCCGGGTCACCCACCGCGACGGCCGGGGCGTTGGTGAACTGCACCGACCGGGTGTCGGAGCCGGCCATACCCGCGTTCCACCACGTACTGGGTAGCGCCCTGACGGCGGGTTCGGCGAGGGACACCGCAAACAGGCCCTGCGACCCGTCCTCGAGCTGAGCGGTCACCAGCGCGTGGGTGCAGAACCCGGCGCCCGCACACCACACCTTCGTCCCGCTCAGCGTGAATGCGCCACCGGTATCGCTGGCGATCACCACCGCGTCGGGCGATTCGGCCGCCCACACGCCCCACAGCTGGCCGAGCTCCGGAGGCTTGCCGCCCAGCTCGTCGAGGATCGCGACGGCATCGACATGCGACTCGGCGATGCGGGCCGCCACGATGTCGTCCGCGGCCAGGTGCGTCAGGCGCTCCCATCGTTCGGCCGTTCGTCCGGACGCCGGCAATGGCATGTCGAGCCGCCCCGACTCGAGCCAGTGCTTGATCACCCCCGCCGTCACGCGCGATCACCCGCCGCCGTCCCGGCATTGGCGGAAACACCGACGTCAGTCCGGTCGTGGGCGAGCGGGGGAAGGACTGACATAACTCAAGACTTCCCCAGCTCGGGCCCGGCTTAAACGGTGACCGCCGATGCGACGTGGCGGCGGCCAGGTTGCCGGGCAGGGTGCGGGGGTATATCCAAGGCACGATGACGGCTCACCCCGACGGTGTCGAGACCCCCGCGAGCACGCCCGTTCCGTGCTTCCGCCTGCGCGAGGCATTGCGCGGGGCCGCGTCGGCGCTGAAGGAGAAGGGGCCGCGCTTCGCCCTGGCCGGCAGCTATGCGTTGTGGGCCTACGGTGCACCCGAACCGAGTCACGACGTGGACCTGGTGGTGGCCGAGTCGGACGTCGACGACGCGGTGGCCACCCTGCGCGGCGCCGGCTTCGCCGTCGAGCACCCGCCGGAGGACTGGTTGTTCAAGGCGAGCACCGAGGGCGGCGTGGTGGACGTCCTGCACCGCATCAACGGCGTGCGCGTCGATTCGGCGGCGCTCGAGTGCGCCGATCAGCGCGACGTGCTGGCGATCTCGATGCCCGTGTTGCCTCCGACGGTCGTCCTCATCCAGAAATTGCGTTCGCTCGGAGAGCACCACTGCGACTTCGCCAGGCTCCTGCCCGCGGTGCGGGCGATCCGCGAGCGGCTGGACTGGGACCACATCAGAGCCGAAACCGCGGACAACGACTACGCGGTGGCCTTCATTGTGTTAGCCGATCGGCTCGGTCTCACCCGCTGACGAGTCAGTGGGTGCGCAGCTTGGCGATGAGCTTGTCTTTGGTGAGGCCCGAATACCCCGACATCCCAAGTTCTTTGGCCCGCTTCCTCAATTGCGGCACGGTCCAGTCGGTGTAGGAGCCGGCCTTGCCACCTTTGCGCCCGACGCTGGCCTTGCCCCGGGCCGCGGCCGCGTTCGATATCCGCGCCGCCTTTTCCTTCGAGTCGCCCTGGCTGCGCAGGTCCTCGTACAACTTCTCGTTCTTTATCGACGAATTCGGCACTTTGCATCCTCCTGTGCGCGAAGAAACATCCTCTTCCGGGGGTGCCCGCGCCGGGTGCGGCAAAAACCCGGGTCGTCAACCCGGGTCGTCTTTGAAACCACCGTCGACGTTCATTCGGCGGTACCTATACACCGCTGCGCGGGTTACCTACCATCTGTGGGGGTAGTCAAAGGTGGTGATCGAGGCGACCGGCGAACCTGGCGACCTGCGTGGCGTCGTGGCGATCGGTGCCTCCGCGGGAGGCGTCGAGGCGCTGTCGCGCCTGGCTGCCGGCCTGTCGGCCGATGTGCCCTACGCCTACCTGATCACGCTGCACATCCCCGCCGGTGCGCCGAGCGTCCTGGCCCGCATCCTCGACCGCAGCGGGCCGCTGCCCGCCGTCGCCGCCCGGGACGGCGCGCCGCTCGAGCCGGGGCAGATTTACGTCAGCGTTCCCGACCGCCATCTCCTGGTGGCCGACCATCGTGTGGTGCTTTCCCAGGGGCCGACCGAAAACGGGCATCGGCCGGCCATCAACGCGCTGTTTCGTTCGGTGGCCCTGGTGTTTGGGTCGCGCGCGATCGGCGTCCTGCTTTCGGGTGTGCTCGACGACGGCGTCCTCGGGCTTGCCGCGATCCGGTTACGCGGCGGCACCACTATCGGCCAGGCGCCCGACGATGCGCTGTTTCCCGACATGCCCAACAACGCGATTGAGGCCGGCGTGGTCGATCGGCAGGCCGCCGCGGCCGACATCGGCGCCGTCATCAAAGAGTTGTCGCACCGAGAGATGGAAGACCCCGTCACGGAACCCGACTCCGCGATGGAGCTGGAGAACCGGATCGCCATGATGTCCCGGTTCGCCACTGGCTTCGACACCCAAAAGCTCGGGCCGCCTTCGGGTTACACGTGCCCAGATTGCAACGGCTCGCTCGTTGCCGTGAGCGAAGGCAACTTCCGCTGCCAGGTGGGTCACGCCTGGACGACCGAGGCGCTCTTCGCCGCGCGGGACACCGAGGTCGAGGGCGCGTTGTGGATCGCGCTGCGCAGCATGCAGGAAAAGGCGAGGATGGCGCGGAACCTGGCGGAGAGAGCCGGACCCGGGCTCGTCGCCCAGCGTTACACGTCGATCGCGGAGGAGACGGAAGGGGCGTTGGCCGTGCTCAGCGACCGCCTGCCCACCGCCAGCAGCATTGCCGGCGGTGATTTCGATGAGTGAGTTTCAGCCGGCCGTCCGGATCGACGTCCAGCCGCAGCGGGACGTGACCGTCCTGGTAGCCGACGGGTTGCTGGACAGCTCCACCTACCAGAGCATTCGTGACACGGTCATCAAGGCCGCCCTCGACGAACCCCGCGCGGTCATCGTCGACGTCGACCGGCTCGTTGTCCCCTCGGCGTCGGCGTGGGTGGTGTTCACCAGCGCTCGTTGGCACGTCAGCGTCTGGCCGGACGTGCCGATCCTGCTCGTGAGCGGGGCGCCGCAGGTGCGGCGCGCGATAGCAGCCGGCAGCGTGGCCCGTTACGTGCCCGTGCACCCGACGCGGCAGGTCGCGCTGGATGCCGCCCGCGGCCGGCCGCAGGAGGCGCGACGGCGGGCCCGCGGCGACCTGCCCCGTTCACCCGCCAGCCCGGGGCTGGCCCGGGGACTGGTCACCGATTGGCTCACCGAATGGGGTCAGGCCGATCTGATTCCGGTCGCGGCGACGGTGGCGACGGTCTTCGTCGAGAACGTCCTGGACCACACGCGGAGTTCGCCCGCCCTGCGCGCCGAAAGCCACCGGGGCGCCGTTACCGTCGCCGTCGAGGACACCAGCGAGCAGCTGCCGGGCCGGCGCGAGGACGCCTACCGCGGTGCCGAGGTCGTGTCCGGCCTGGCGATCGTGGCGGCGCTGTCCCGTGCCTGGGGCAGCACGCCGACGCCGACCGGGAAGACGGTGTGGGCCGTGATCGGCCGGGAGAACCAACTCTAACCGCGAGTAGTGTTCGAGTCCTGCTGGGAAACCCCTATCGGACGGACTTGCATGGAATCCACGACTGACGAGGCTTTTGAAGCCTTGTTGCGCTACATGCGCGATTCCCGTGGCTTCGATTTCACCGGCTACAAGCGCACGTCGCTGATGCGCCGCGTCCGGCACCGGATGGACCAGTCCGGGTATGCCACGTTCGAGGACTACCTCGACTTCCTGCAAGCCAGCTCGGACGAATTCACGGCGCTCTTCAACACCATCCTCATCAACGTCACGTCCTTCTTTCGCGACCCGGACGCCTGGGAATTCGTCAGCGCGGAGGTCATTCCGCGGATGCTGGCCGAGCGCGGGCCCAATGACCCGATCCGGGTGTGGAGCGCCGGGTGCGCGTCGGGCCAGGAGGCCTACACGCTCGCGATGCTGCTGGCCGAGGCCCTCGGGTCGGACGCCTTCCGGCAGCGGGTCAAGATCTACGCCACCGACGTCGACGAGGATGCGCTGACCGAGGCGCGCACCGCGTCCTACGACGCCAAGGCCGTCGAGTCCGTCCCGGCGGAGCTCTTGCCGCGCTACTTCGAACAGGTCAACGGCCGCTACGTGTTCCACAAAGACCTGCGCCGGGCGGTGATCTTCGGCCGCAACGACCTGGTCAAGGACGCCCCGATCTCGCGCGTCGACCTGCTCGTGTGTGCCGCAACACCCTGATGTACCTGAACGCCGAAACCCAGCGAAACGTATTGGGGCGGCTGCATTTTGCCCTCGCCCCGCAGGGCACGTTGTTCCTCGGGCACGCGGAGATGCTCCTGAGTCACGGTGACCGGTTCACCCCGCTGAACCTCAAACACCGTATTTTTCGGAAGGCGATCGGGTCGCACAGCGGCATCGACCGCTACGACCCGGCGGGACCGTTCTACGATCGCCATGCCGAGCAGCAAGGCCTGACCACGGTGCGGGACTTGGCCTTTCGCGCCAGCCCCGTCGCGCAGATCGTGGTGACCGGCGAGGACACCGTCGCGATGATCAACCAGCAGGCGGAGGCGCTCTTCGGCCTCTCGGCCCGCGACATCGGCCGCCTGCTCCGTGACCTGGAGGTGTCCTACCGGCCGGTCGAGCTGCGCGCCTACCTCGAGCAGGCCAAGGTGGAGCGGCGTTCGGCGCGGATCCAGGACGTCAAGTGGCAGCGACCGGGCGTGGAAACGGTCTGGTTCGAGATCCACGTGAACCCGCTCGTCGACGGCGAGAACGGCCTGTTGGGCGTCTCGATCGTGTTCTTCGACGTCACGGCCACCCGCGCCCTGCTCGACAAGGTCGTGCAAACCAACCGTCAGCTGGAGGCGGCTTACGAGGAGCTGCAGTCCACCAACGAGGAACTCGAGACGACAAACGAGGAGTTGCAGTCGACCGTCGAGGAACTCGAGACGACGAACGAGGAACTGCAGTCCACCAACGAAGAACTCGAGACGATGAACGAGGAGCTGCAGTCGACCAACGACGAGCTGCACACCATCAACGACATGTTGCGCGAACGCACCGTGGAGTTGGACGAGGCCAAGCACTTCCTCGACTCGCTGATCGACTCGGTCGGGATGGGCATGGTGGTGGTGGACCGGGAGATGAAGGTCATCCTGTGGAACCGGGGCTGCGAGGACCTGTGGGGCCTGCGGGCCGACGAGACCCGGGGCTCGAGGTTGACGGGGCTGGACATCGGCCTCCCGCTGGACGCCGTTCGTCCGCTGATCGGCAATGCGTTCGTCGACCCCGACAGCTCCGGTGAAGTGGTGGTCGACGCGGTCAACCGCCGCGGCCGCGCGGCCCGCGTGCGGGTCACGTGCACGTCGTTCCGCTCGATCGAGGGCACCGTCGGGGGCGCGCTGCTGCTGATGGAGGTCGTGGGCTAACGGTCCGTACGGGGACCATGCCGGCGCCGACGCGTGGCCACAATGCGAAGCATCGGTTCGCCAGACGAAGAAGCGGCGTTTCGGGGATAGGGGGCCGGGTACGCCACCGACCTGTCGAGGGCATGCTTCTCGAAAGGAGTGGCGGTGAAGATTGCGATTGTCAGCGGGGACGACCTCGCCGGCGAGGAGCCCAAGCAACTCTGCGCCGCGCTGCACCCCCGCGGGCACGAGGCCGTCGCCTACGTTCGGCACCGCGGTCGGCGGCGATCACAACCCGATACGGATGGCTTTCGCACCGTGCCGATAGCGGTGGGTCCCCGAGCGGCGGCGCGGGCGCCAGATGTTCTGCCGCACGTCGGGGAATGGGCCCACGCCCTCGAGCGCATGTGGTTGTCCGACCAGCCCGACGTCGTGCACGCCTTCGGCTGGCTGGGCGGAATGGCCGCCCAGTTGGCGGCTCGACGGCAAGGTCTGCCAGTCGTGCAGAGCTTTCTGGGCCTTGCCGTGACCTCCCGACTCGCGGACGACACCCCGAGCGAACGGCAGCGCCTCGAGCCGCTCCTGGCGCGGGGCGCGACCTGGGTGACCGCGGAATGCACCGCGGATGTCGACGCGCTGGCGCGGTTGCGTCGTGGCCGGGTCCGGGTGTCCGCCCTGGGCAGCGGCGTGGACATCGAGTGCTACAGCCCCGTCGGCCCGGCCGCCCCCGCACCGACCGGCATCGCGTGCTGGCCTTGGTGCCGAACCCGCTGTGGGGCAATGGATTAGACATCGCGATCAAGGCCATCGCCAGGGTCCCGGGCGCCGAACTCGTGATCGCCGAAACCGGCGGAACCGATGCCGACCACGACGACGCACGCACGCAGCTGGCGAGCCTGGCCGCCGGTTTGGGGGTGGGCGACCGGGTCCGATTGCTGGGCGCGGTGACCGACTCGCAGTTGCCGGCACTCATCCGGTCCGCCGACGTGGTCGCCTGCACACCCCGGGAGCCGCCGCGCGTCACCGCGGTGCTGCGGGCGATGGCCAGCGGGGTCGTCGTGGTCGCCCACGCCGTCGGCGTCCTGAGCGACGCGGTCGTGGACAACGTCACTGGCCTGGTGCTCCCGTCGAACGGTCCCGGCGAGCTGGCCGGCGCGTTGAGAACGCTGCTCGGCCAACGATTTCAACGCGAGAGTATGGGTGCGGCCGGCCGCAGCAGGGCGCTGTCTCGCTACAGCTGGGACCGCATCGCGCGGGATTCGCTCAACATCTACGGGCAGGTGGATTCGCAACGATGGCTTCCCTCGGGGTTGCAGGCGGTGGCGCGGTGATCCAATGGCGAGGCGCGACGCCCTCATGAGAGCCGTGGTGAGAGGCCGGCGAACACCGATGAGACGACACCGATGACGAGCCTCACGGAGAACACGGCACCTGGCGTGGCGGTCGGCTCCGCCGGCCAGTTTCCGGGCGAAATCCGGGTCGATGCGCGGCCCGACGGGCATTCCTTTGCCGACGCGCGTGCATTGGCCGACTTCCCGCCGGCGGTCCGCCACGAACAGTTCCGCGCCATCGAATCGCACGCCGTGCGCCGGTTCTTTGCCGACGCCTACAGTCCGGGATGGCGGGTCAGCGGCGTTTCGAGCCGCTCGGCCCTGACGCACCGGCGCTGTGAGACGGCGGCGATCACCGTGGACGAGGTGCTGATCCAGGGGCGGGCCACGCTCGAAGTGCCGGCCGGCGACACCTTCGTCGTGATCCAGCCTCGGGCGGGATCGCTGGCCGTCGCGGGCGGGTCACTCCCCACGCCCGATTGCCCGGTCCTGGTCGCGCGCGGCATGTCGTGCACCCTGCAGGTGAACGGGGCGCGGTTCGACGTGGTGAGCGTCCTGGCGGAGGCGCTGCACAAGGCCGTCCCCGAGTGGACCGCCCCGTTGCCACGGCAGGCCCAGTTCCTGGGCTGGCGCCCCCGTTCGCGAGCCGCGGTGCGGGCCTGGCACCGGGCGCTGGACTACGTGACCGCGACCCTGGCTTCCCCGGACACCGCCCAGCAGCCGCTGATCGTCGCGGCGATGGCGCCCCTGCTGGCGGGCGCGCTCCTGGAGTGCTACCCCTCGACGCTGACCGACCAGGAGGTGACGGGCGACACGCCCGTTCCGGAAACCCTGAAGGACGCGGTGTCGTTCATCCATCGCAATGCCTCGGGCGAAGTCGGCATCAACGACGTGGCGGCCGCGGTGCACCTCACGCCGAGGGCGGTGCAATACCTGTTCCGGCGGCAGCTCAACACCACCCCGACCGAATACATGCGGCGCGTCCGGTTGAGCCGCGCTCATCAAGATCTGAGCGTGGGCACGCCGTCGACCACCACGGTCACCGAAATCGCCCAGCGCTGGGGTTTCGCCCACACCGGCCGGTTCGCGGTGCTGTATCGGCAAACGTACGGCCAGAGCCCGCATTCGATACTCAGGCAGTGACCGATCCACCCCCCCCGTGGGCAACGCGACCGCAACAGCTCCGGTTGTATCCAAACGCTCTCGCTGCGTTAAGGTTTGGTTTCCCCACCGGGGCGGATGGGGCCCATGAGGCCGTTCTGGTGAACACCACGGGACGCGCCTGGCCGCAAAGCGAACAATAGGTTGGTCCCGCCGCGCCAAACACCCTGGTGAGGGGCCGATTTCGGCGGCCGGCGCGCCCGGCGCGGCCCGTTCCGGCCACCACTACCAGCGGCATTGCCGGTACACTCGGGTCAGGTTGAGTCCCCAGCTGCCGTTCTTATGGGCGCCTTCTGGACACCGTTGTCGCTCGCCCTGCTCTCTACCATGTTGAAGGGCCTACTCCTCATGACTGCTTCACTCGAACTATGCTCGGCAACGCTGCGCGGCCAACCGCGCAGTCGCTACCAAATCGATTGCACTGGTGCAAGATTGTGCGTTCACGCGCGAAGCCTGGCCACCGTTCTGCGGGTCCACGGCGAGGTCGACGCGTTGAACGCCGACTTGGTGGCCCAAACGATCCGCCGTTTTTCGCGCCTGAAGGCCCCGCTGATCCTCGATCTCACCCACCTGGATTTCATTGGCAGCGCCGGCCTCTCGGCGCTGCAGACACTGAACGACGAGCACCGGGCGGCAGGGTTGCACTGCAGCGTCGTAGGTGGGTCGGCGCTGCGTCGGCTCACCCAGGTGATTCCCGATCATGGTCTGCCGCTGGTGGATTCATTATCGCAGGGCCTTGCGCACATCGACGCGGCCGTACGGGCGCGCCGACGCCTGGTTTCCGGCCGGGCGCGGCAGGAAGAACCGCAGCGCACGGGCTGAGGTTCGGTGCCGGCGTCTAGCATGTGGCTGAACACCGTTAGCGACACCGTTAGCGCCAGGCAGGAGGTCCGATGACCCAGATTCACTTGCAGTGGACGATCCCCGCGCCGGTGGAGCGGGTCTTCGACTGGCTGGTCGACCCGGTCAACCTGGCCGCCGCCCCGCTCGTTCTCCGGTCCCGCTGGGCGAAGGACGCGCCCGGGCCGGGGGCGGGGGCGGTGCGCGAGGTGTTGGGGGCCGGCACCTGGTTTCGGGAGGCGATCACCGCCTATGACCGGCCGCGCCGCTACTCCTACCTGATCATCGGATCGTTTCCGCCGTTCAATCACGACGGCGGCACACTGACTTTCACCGCCGCCGGCGACGGCACGCACGTCGACTGGCTGAGCAACTACACCCATCCCGTCTGGGCGGGGGGCAGGCTGCTGGAGGCGCTCACCCGTCGGTTGCTGTCGTCGAGTTTCGATTCGATCGTGAAGGCCTGCGCGAGGGATCTGGCGGCCGGGCACTAATGTGTCCTGAGTCGTTAATTCGGGTGCAGCCTTCGCTCCTGTTTCCGAGCGTGGGACGTATGGACGAAAAGTAGTTTGTACTTCCCCCCACGTTCGACGTATTCACCAGCGGGATGAGCGGTCGAAGATGCTGGTGCACTAGTAATGACTCGCGACACTAGGCCGCCGTCATCAGGGGGTCAGCCGCTCAGCCAGCGCATCACCTGGCCGGCGGCGTGGCGCCCGCTGGCGACGGCGCCGGTGACGGTCGCGGGATTGTCGATACCGACGGCCTCGCCCGCCAGAAAGAGCCGGTCCCCGATGGGTTCCTGCAGCCGGCGCCGGTCGTCGAGTCCGGAGCCGGGGGTGTGAAACGAGTAGGCGCCCCGGGCGAACGGATCGGCGGCCCAACCCGAGGTCCGGACCTCCACCGGGGAGACGTCGTCGCCGAACAGCTGCCTGATCACCGGGAGCGCACCGGCCATCAGGTCGTGCTGCGATGAGGCCTCCACGGTGCGGCCGCGGTCACCGGCGTTGAACGCCAGCACAATGGGGCCGGCGGCGACTGGCAGGGCGAACCACTGCGACCAGAGCCCGGGTTCGGCGCCGAGGTATTCGTAGAATGCGTTCTCCGCCTGCCAGGTTCGCCGATTCAGCCGGAAATAGCTCTTCGAGAGCACGCCGGATCCCAGCGCGTTCACGGCCCGGACGTGGGTGTCCGGGAGCGGCGGATCAAACATGACCGCACCGGATTTGAGCACCCCGAGGGGAAGGGTCACGATCGCGGCCGGCCCCTCGAAGGATCGCCCCGCGGCCCGCACGATCACCGAGTCGCCGCGGCGAACCACCGCGGTCACCGGGCAGTTGAGCGCGATCTGCAACCCGTCGGCGAGCAGCTTGGGCAGGGCGTCGTAGCCGTCGGTGATGACGTCCTGGTCGCCTCCGTAGTAGGTGCCCTGGTCAAACGTCAAGGCTGACAGTTGGTCGGCGTTGGCCGCGTATTCGTCTTCGATCTCGGTGGTCAGGTAGAACGCCAATTGCGCGCGGTCGGACCCGGAGAGTTCTGCGTCGTCCGCCGCGGCGTCGACGGCGGCCGCCAGGCTTGCGCCGTCGGCCTGGTCGCGGGCGCGCTCCACGAATCGCCGCCAGGTCTTCTTGTCGTAGTCCAGCGGTTGCAGTCGCGGATCGACGGCGAGCCTGGCCCATCCGTAATAGTCGGTTGGAACGAATTGCGCGCGCGCCCGGGTCGCCAGCTCCACCAGCGGGTTACCGGCCGCGCCGTGGATCCACGACGCGCCCATGTCGAGCGGCACGCCCCAGCCGCGGTCGGTGTGCACCCGGCCGCCGATCCGGTCGCGGGCTTCGATCAGGCGGACCGGCCAGCCGGCGTCGGCCAGGTTGCGCGCGGCCGACAGGCCCGCCATCCCCGCGCCGACGACGAGCACGGACTCGGTGTCCGGCGCTGGCGGGTTCGGCGTGCAGCCGCCCGCCAGCCCGCCGCCGACCGCGCTCGTCGTTGCCGCGAGGAATGCCCGACGGGACATCGGGGACACGCGAATAAGCGTCTCACACCGCTTCCGCGCTTCCGGTGCGCTCGCGCGTGTTTGCCGGATTCGCGCGGTTGGGAAGCAATCTCGCGATAGACTCGCGAAACATCCGGATTGCGGCAACGGTGCGGTGATTCAAGGGGGGGAGCGGCGATGAATGCTCGGCGATCGGCTCGAACGGTCGATCCCCTGCCCGACGTGTTGCCGCCCAGCCGGGCGCTGACCGTCCGGGCCACCGACGGCACCAAGCTGCACGCCGAGGTGTTCGGCCCGTCCGACGGCTACCCGATCGTGCTGACCCACGGGATCACGTGCGCGATCCGGGCGTGGGCATACCAGATCGCCGACCTGACCGACGAGTATCGGGTGATCGCGTACGACCACCGCGGGCACGGGCGCAGCGGGATCCCGCGGCGTGGCGGCTACAGCCTGAAAGCCCTTGCCTCCGATCTGGATTCGGTGCTCGACGCGACGTTGGCGCCGCACGAGCGGGCGGTGCTGGCCGGGCACTCGATGGGCGGCATGACGATCGCGGCGTGGTCCGCGCGCTACCGCCACAAGGTCCGCCGCCGCGCCGACGCCGTCGCGCTCATCAACACCACCACCGGGGACCTGCTGCGCAAGATCAAGCTGCTGCCGGTGCCGCGGGGGCTGTCGCCGGCCCGCGTGCTGGCCGCGCGCGGGCTGATCACGGTGTTCGGCGGCTTGCCCATACCGGCGCCGGCCCACATCCCGAGCCGATATCTGGTGGCGCGGCTGGCGGTCGGCAAGGAGGCCGATCGGAGCGCGGCGGGCCTCATCTACGACCTGTTCGCCCAGACCCCGCCGGCCGGGCGCGGCGGCTGCGCGAAGATGCTCGCCGGCGCGCTGGGGCCACAGCACCTGGATCTGGACGGGCTGACCGTGCCGACGTTGGTCATCGGCAGCGAACGCGATCGGCTCACCCCGATCAGTCAGTCGCGCAAGATCGCACGGACCGCGCCGAACGTCATCGGCCTCGTCGAGCTGCCCGGTGGCCACTGCTCGATGCTCGAACAACCGCGGGAGGTCAGCCGCCACCTGCGGGCGCTCGCCGAGTCGGTCACCCGGGACGTGCGGATCAGCTCCTAGCCAGATATGGGCCTGTCACAGGCCTGTCACAGCCTGGCGACGATCTCGGCGGCCGCGCGCTGGCCGCTCCGGACGGCGCCATCCAGGAAACCGGTCCATTCGTCGGCGGTCTCGGTGCCGGCCCAGTGGATCGGCCCCACCGGCTCCCGTAGACACCGTCCGAATCGCGTCCACGACCCGGGCGGCACCGCCGCGGTCGGACCACCGGGCGCGAAACCCTCGGTGCCCCAGCGGAAATCCACGTAATCCAGCGGCTTGAGCGCTTCGTCGCCGAACAGCGCCGCGAAGCCGCGCAGCACGTCGTGGCGGCGCCGCTCGTCGGGCAGCGAGTCGAACGCGCGTGCGTCCACGAAACCCATGAGCACCCCCGGCCCGTCGGCGTGCGGGCTGACGTCGAAGGTGATGAACACCGGGCCCCGGTCGGACAGCGCCTGGCCGGAGAACCCGTCGCGCCGCCAGAACGGTGTCTCATAGGCGGAGTAGGCCTTACTGAGCCGGCCCTGCGGCCAATGGTCGGCGAGCTGCCCGTACTCGCCGGGCAGCGGGGGAGCGAACTCGATCGACGCGCGGTGCGCGGGCGGAACCGCGACGACCACGAAGCCGGCCTCAGCCTGACGCTCGCCGGCGACCACCGTCACGCCCGCACCGTGCCGCTCGATGCGGCGGACCGGCGCGTTCAGCACCACCCGATCGCCCAGCTCCGCCGCCATCGCCTCCGCGATCTGCTGCGTGCCGCCGGGAAACCGGTCCTGTTGAGCGCCGTTTTCGACGTCGAGCAGCCGGTCCAGGCCCCCGGCCGCGTGGGTGTAGCGGGCGGCGTGCAGCATGGACACCTCGTCGGGCTCGCAGCCCCAGGTCACCCGCGCCACGATGGCCAGCAGGTCGCGGGACGAGGCGGTCGCCCGCACCGCGCGCAGCCAGCCGCCCAGCGAGAGGCCGTCGAGCTCGGACGCGCGACGCGCGTCCCACGGGGCGCGCACCGGGACGGTGCGGGCGATCCGGTCGAACTGCCAACGCAGCCGGGCGATGTCGAGCAGCCCGGGCGGCGAGAGCTTCGGGATGGTGCCCCGGTAGGAGCGCGCCCAGCCGCGCCAGTGGATGACGTTTTTGCCTTCGTGGTGGGTGGGCATGGTGGGGACGTCGAGTTCGGCCGCCAACGCCAGCACCGCGTCCTGGGTGGGGCCGACGAAGGTGCCGCCCAGGTCGGCGGGCAGCCCCGCCACGCTGCCGGTGAACGACCGGCCGCCCACCCGGTCGCGGCCCTCGAAGACCAGCACGTCATGGCCCTGTCGCGTCAGCTCGCGGGCCGCGGCCAGGCCGGCGAAACCGGCACCGACCACGACCACGTCCGCAATCGATGGCCGGTTCGTCACGTCCCCTAGTCAACAGCATCCCGCGGATTTCGTACGATGAACCCCGATTCCCCCGCGAAACCACCCAGCGTCGCCAGGCAGGTGCTTTGAGGATCTTCACGTCGCTGTACGGTCCCCTCGACGCGGCGCGGCGCGCGCGGGAGCTGCGCGACGCGGGCGTCAGCGGGGTCGCCACCTTCGAGGGTCAGCACGACGTGTTCGCCCCGCTGACGCTGGCCGCCTCGGTCGGTGGTCTGGACCTGATGACCAACGTCGCCGTCGCGTTCCCGCGCAACCCCATTCACCTTGCGCACCAGGCCAACGACCACCAGCTGCTCAGCGGCGGCCGATTCGTCCTCGGGCTGGGCACCCAGGTGCGGGCGCAGATCGAAAAGCGGTTCGGGGCGCAATTCGACCGCCCGGTGGCCCGGATGACCGAGCTGATCGCGGCCCTACGCGCGATCTTCAAAGCGTGGGAAACGGGCGGCCGCTTGGACTTTCGCGGCGAGTTCTACCGGCACACGCTGATGACACCGACGTTCGACCCCGGCCCCAACCCGTTCGGTCCGCCGCCGATCTACGTCGGCGCGCTCGGGCCGAGGCTGACCCGCGCCACCGCCCAGCACGCCGACGGGCTGCTGGTGATGCCGTTCGGTTCCCGGCGGTACCTGTGCGATGCCACCATGCCGGCGGTGCGCGAGGGCCTGCGGGCTGGCGGCCGCGAGCTCCGCGAATTCGCCGTCATCCCGGAAGTGATCGTGTCGGCCGGGGACACCGACGAGGCCCGTGAGCGCGCCGACGACGGTACCCGGCGGCTGCTCGCGTTTTACGGGTCGACGCCGGCGTACCGGCCGGTGCTCGCGGCGCACGGCTGGGAGGACCTGCAGCCCGAGCTGAACGCCCTGTCCAAGCGGGGCCGCTGGCAGGAGATGGGCGGCCTGATCGACGACGAGATGATGCACACCATCGCGGCCTGTGGCACGCCCAAAGAGGTCGCCGCCCATATCCGCGATCGCGTCGACGGCATCTCAGACACCGTGTTCCTTTACCAACCGGCGCCCATCGGACTGGAGACTCTCGGCGCGATCGTCGACGAGCTGGGCTGAGTGCGCGTTCGCGTCGCGGCGATCGCAAGGGTTTGGCGCCGCCGCCGGCGTGCCTATGCTGCGATCACGTGACCGTTTCCGCCCCGGCCCCGGCCCCGGCCCCGGCCCCGGCCACCGCCACGGCCGCGCGTCCGCGAGCGCGCCTGGGGGCCGTCGCCCTCGGCAGCATGGTCGGCACCACCATCGAGTGGTACGACTTCTACCTGTACGCCACCGCGTCGGCGCTCGTCTTCAAACCGCTTTTCTTTCCCCATGTTTCGCCGACGGCCGGCACGCTGGCGTCGTTCGCGACCTACGCCGCGGGGTTCGGCGCCCGGCCGATCGGTGCCGTCGTTTCGGGACACTTCGGCGACCGGTTGGGGCGCAAGGCCGTCCTGGTGGGCGCCTTGCTGGTGATGGGCCTGGTGACCACGGCGATCGGGCTGCTACCGACCTACGCCGAGGCGGGGCTGCTGGCGCCCGCGCTGTTGGCCACCCTGCGCGTAGTGCAGGGGCTTGCCGTCGGCGCCGAGTGGGGCGGTGCCGCCGTGCTCTCGGTAGAACACGCGCCGCCTCACCGGCGCGGACTGTTCGGCAGCTTCACCCAGCTCGGCTCTCCGGCGGGCATGCTGCTGGCGACATCCGTGTTCTGGCTGACCCGCCGGGCCACCGGCCCGGCCGGCTTCCTGGCGTACGGCTGGCGAATCCCGTTCCTGCTCAGCGTGGTACTGGTGGTCGTCGGACTGTTCGTGCGCCTGCAGCTCACCGATGCCGAGCTCTTCGACCGCCTCAGACGGGGCGACGGGCTGGCCCGGCTGCCGGTGTGGGAGGTGCTGCGCACCCAAGGGCGCAACGTCCTCATCAGCACCGGGTTGCGACTCTCCCAGATCGGGCTTTTCGTCCTGCTCACCACCTATTCGCTTACCTACCTGCAGGACTCGCTGGGGCGGGGGAGCGAAGTCGGTTTGATCGCGGTGCTGATCTCGTCCGGTCTGGGGCTGGTCAGCACCCCGTGCTGGGCGCTGCTGTCGGACCGGATCGGGCGTCGGCGACCGTACCTGTTCGGGGCGGCGGCCGGAGTCGTCGCCCTGGCCCTGTTCTTCGTGGCCGCCGACAGCCGATCACCGGTCGCGGTGGTGCTGGCAATCGTGTTCGGGGTCAACGTCGTTCACGACGCGATGTATGGCCCTCAGGCCGCGTGGTTCGCCGAACTCTTTCCCACCCGGGTGCGCTACAGTGGCTCGTCGTTGGGCTATCAGATCGGGGCGGTGCTGTCGGGCGGGTTCGCGCCGTTGATCGCCGCGCTCTTGCTGGCCGCCGGCGGCGGCAGGCCGTGGCTGATCGTCGCGTACTTCGCGGTGCTGGCGGTGCTCACGGTGGGCGCGGCCTGTGCCGCGAAGGAAACGTACGCGGACGAAATCGGGTGAGCTGGTGAGCAGGATCTTTTTGAACGCGTTCGACATGGCGTGCGTCGGGCATCAGTCGGCGGGGCTGTGGCGACATCCCGAGGACCGGGGGTACCGCTACCGAGAACTGGGCTATTGGACCGACCTGGCCCGGTCGCTGGAGGCCGGCGGCTTCGACGCGCTGTTCCTCGCCGACGTGCTCGGGGTCTACGACGTGTACGGCGGCTCGCGCGACGCGGCGGTCATCGATGCCGCGCAGTTCCCGGTCAACGACCCGACCGCGGCCGTGTCGGCGATGGCGGCGGTGACCGAGACGCTCGGGTTCGGGATCACGCTGTCGCTGACCTACGAGCAGCCCTACTCGTTGGCGCGCAGGTTGTCGACGCTGGATCACCTCACCGGCGGCCGGGTGGCGTGGAACATCGTGACCTCGTACCTGGACAGCGCCGCCCGAAATCTCGGCCTGGACGCGCAGATTCCGCACGACCAGCGCTACGAGGTCGCCGACGAGTACATCGAGGTGTGCTACAAGCTGTGGGAGGCTTCGTGGGAATCCGACGCGGTGGTGCGCGACCCGGACCGCGGCGTGTTCACCGACCCTGCCAAGGTGCATGACATCGAACACAAGGGCCGCTACTTCTCCGTCCCCGGCCCCTTCCTGTGCGAGCCGTCGCCCCAGCGCACGCCGGTGCTGTTCCAGGCCGGCGCCTCGCCGCGGGGCGTGCGGTTCGCGGCGGCCCACGCCGAGGCGGTGTTCGTGTCCGGACCCACGCCGCAGGTGGTGCGTGGTCCGGTTCGGGCCCTACGCACGGCCGCGGCCGAACTGGGCCGCGACCCTCGGTCCATCAAGGTTTTCACCATGGTCACCCCGGTCGTCGCCGAGACGCACGAGCGGGCCGTCGCCAAGCTGGCCGAATACCGCCGCTTCGTCAGCCCCGCCGGCGCGATGGCCCTCTTCGGCGGCTGGACCGGGGTGGACCTGGCCGAACTCGACCCCGACGAGCCGCTGACGTATGTGCAGACCGAGGCCAACCGTTCCGCGCTGGCCTCGTTCACCACCGCCGATCCGGATCGCACCTGGACCGTGCGGGAACTGGCCGAGGAGGTCGGCATCGGCGGGCGCGGGCCGGTGTTGACGGGTTCGCCCACCGAAGTGGCCGACGAGCTCGAGCGCTGGGTCGAAGAGGCCGACGTCGACGGGTTCAATCTGGCCTACGTCGTCACCCCGGGCACCTTCGTCGACTTCGCGAGGCTCGTCGTGCCGGAGCTGCGGCGCCGCGGGCGGGTGCCCGACGGCGTGCCGCCGGGCACCCTGCGCGAACGACTCGGGGGCGCCGGGCCGCTGTTGCCGGCCGACCACCCCGGCGCGGCGTATCGACGTTGACTGGCCCACCCGGCGGCCCGAACGTCGACTTGTTGCGACCAAACCTCGAAATTCCGCTCAACTACTCGACGTTCGCGGGGCTGGTATCAGGGGGCGACGGTGAGCCAGTCCTTGAAGCCCGAGGGGTCGTGGCGGCCGAGCGCGCCGTGCTCGTACAGGCCCCAGCCCTCCACCGGCTCGCCGTCGCCGTCGCGGCAGACCGCGCGGCCGACGTGGTCGATGACCCCGAACCCGGACCGCCCGATGATCGCCGGGTCGGTCATGTCGTAGGTCAGCCGCTCGACGAACTTCTCGCCCTTCCACACGCCGTGCAGCCAGTCCGAGTCGCCGCCGTAGCCGCCCCCGACGTGAATCGGCACGGGCAGCTTGGATTCCACGTCGAAATGGACCGGCGTGCCGTCGGGCGCGGTTGCGTCGATGGTCGCGCCGGTCGGGATGCGGGTCCCGGAGCGGTAGTGGATCTTGACCCGCGGCCAGCCGAGCTGTTCGACACGCCCGTCACGCCAGACGCGGGTGCAGTCGTTGAGCGAGCGGAACCCGTTGGGCTCCTCCTGGATGATCAGCACGATCGCGAAGTCGTCGAACGCCATCGGCACGTACAGCCACCACATGCCCTCGAACGGCGGGTCGGCGGGCCGTCCCGCCGGCTCTGGCTCACCGATCGGCCGGATGCCCCAGGACCGGTCGCGGCTGCCCAGCCAGGCCGCCGGGTCGACGGCGATCTCCTCGCCGTCGATCGAGATGCGGCCGCTCCAGCTGCCGAGCTGGGCGAACCGCTGCGCGTTCAGTGTCACCCGGTTTCCCGAACGCAGCACGTGCGGCTGTTCCTGGACGACGTCGAACAGGCCCTCCCACGTGAGATCCGCTGCGATGCCTTCGGTTTCGTCGAGTACCAGGCGCAACCTGCGCAACGGCTCGACGACCTCGATCCGGTAGCCGTTGACTTGCTGGTTGAGCCGGTCTTGGTCGATGGCGTCGGACAGGTGCACCGCGGTCTGCGTGTCCCCGCGGCGGACGAGGAAGAACGCGTCCTTGACGCCCAGGTTGGGGTAGTAGCCGATGCCGCTGATCACGAAGATGTCGCCGGTGCGGTCGTGGGCGTTGAAATAGGAGCGGTCGTAGAAGTTGCGGTCCGAGGAGCCGGGCCACGCGATCGGCTGGGGGAGTTGGTGTACCGGGAACTCGTCGAGCGGTCCGAGCATCACTGATCCCCTCCGATAAGCCGGCGCATCAGACCGGCGTGGTAGAACAGCGACTCCACGTCGTCGGGTTTCTCCATCTCGCCGAAGTGCACGCGCCGCGCGCCGGTGCGCATGAAGACGCACGCCCACATGACGCCCGAGTAGACGTAGAACCAGTTCAGGTCACCGACCTCCACGCCGGTCAGCCTCCGGTAGGTGGCCCGGACGTCCTCCTCGCGCATCACCCCAGGCAGGCCCGGCAGCGTGGCCAGGCCGGCGAGCTCCTGAAACACCATGTGCGCGTATATCATCCAAGCCACGTCGAGTTCGCGGGGTCCCAGCGTCACCATCTCCCAGTCCAGCACGGCCACCGGCTGGAAGTCGCGGTACAAGACGTTGCCGACCCTGGCGTCCCCCCACAGCAAGACCGGCTCGGCGGCGGCGAGCTCGGCCGGCCAGTTGTCCTGCAGCCACTGAAATGTCCGCTCCAGCAGCGGTGATCGGCCGATGTCGGGCACGGCGAAGTCGTACCAGGCCCGGACCCAGTTGAAGTGCCGCCGCAGCGCGGTGTCCCCGGCCGAGCTCGGGTCGCCGGCCTCGGTCAGGAAGTCGAACGTCTTGTCCGCGTTGGGGATCGAATGCAGTTTCGCCAAGACACCGACCGTGGCGTCCTGCAGTTCACGTTGCCGTTCGGCGGGGGCGTCGGAGAACCAGTTGCCGCCGAACGTGTACGGCATGACGTCCGGGGGCACCTCGCCGTCGACGTAGTCCATCACGAAGAACGGGGTCCCGAGGACGTCGCCGGTGGCCTCCAGCCAGCGCACGGGCGGGACCGGGACGTCGGTGAGTTCGGCGACCTTGCGGATCACCTCGAATTGGTGGTCGAGCCGGTACGTCGGGAACACCTGAACGTCATCGGCGGCGGGCGCCACCCTCGCCACCATCTTCTGCTCCCGGGGCCGCCCGTCCTCCTGCCAGCGGGTGGTCAGGATGATCGTCTCCGACGACATGCCGGTCGAGTCGATGCCGCTCTCGACGGTCACCTCGGGCTTGGCGTCCGCCCCGCCGGGGAGGACGGTCGACAGCCATTGCGACAGCAGCGCCGGTAGGGTCGTGACATCGCGGCTGGATCGTTGGAGTCGATCGATCTCTCCGATGGCCGGTTCGTTGGGCACAGGCGCCCCCTTCTTTGAGACTCCGTGAGGCAATTACGATACCGTAGGTAGCGTTATGAAAGCAGACCCGTCCGCCCTTGACAAGGGTCTTGATAAGTCCCCCGACAGGGCCCTCGATAAGGCCCCCGGCGCGGGGCGCCCGCGCGATCCGCGCATCGACTCGGCGATCTTGTCGGCGACGGCGGAACTGCTTGTGGAGATTGGCTATTCGAACCTCAGCCTGGCGGCCGTCGCGGAACGCGCCGGCACCACCAAATCCGCGCTCTACCGCCGGTGGTCGAGCAAGGCCGAACTCGTGCACGAGGCGGCCTTTCCCGCGACGCCCAGCGCGCTGGAGGCGCCCGCCGGCGACATCGCCGCCGACCTCCGGATGATGATCGAGGCGACCCGCGCCGTGTTCACCACCCCCGTCGTGCGGGCCGCGCTGCCCGGCCTGGTGGCGGACATGACCGCCGACCCCGCGCTGAACGCCCGGGTGAGGTCGCGCTTCACCGACCTCTTCACCGCGGTTCGGTTCCGGCTGCGGGAGGCCGTTGATCGCGGCGAGGCGCATCCGGACGTGAACCCCGACCGATTGATCGAGTTGATAGGGGGAGCGACGATGCTCCACATGCTGCTGCGACCGGACGAACCGCTGGACGACGCGTGGGTCGAACAGACCACCGCCATCGTCGTGCACGGGGTGACGCGGTGAGCGGGCGACTGGCGGGCCGGGCCGCGATCGTCACCGGCGCCAGCCGCGGCTTGGGCCGGGCGATCGCGCTGGCGCTCGCCGCCGAGGGGGCGTCGATCGCGGTCGCCGGGCGCACCGAACGGGTGTGGGACGACCGGCTGCCCGGAACCATCGGCGAGACGGTCGCCGCCATCGAGGCAGCCGGCGGGCGCGCCGTGGCGGTGCGGGCGGACCTGACCGAGCGTGACGACGTCGTCGGCTTGGTGATGGCAGCCCGAGATGCGTTGGGCGCCATCACGATTCTGGTGAACAACGCGGCGTTCACGGCGCCCGGGCGGCCGCCGGTGGCCGGCGCCGAGCCGCGCGCCAAGACGGCTAAGCCCGGCAAAACCGCTAAGCCCGGCAAGCCCGGCTGGCCGGGGTTCGTCAGCACGCCCCTGGCCGCCTACCGGCGGCATTTCGAGATCGGGGTCTTTTCCGCCTACGAGCTCATGCAACTGGTGTGCCCCGACATGATCGAGGCCGGCGGTGGCTCCATCGTGAACATCAGCTCGGTGGCCTCGCGGTTGCCGGGCAACGGTCCCTACGCCGATCGCAGCGGCGGGGTGCTGCCCGGTTACGGTGGATCGAAGGCGGCGCTGGAGCATTTGACGCAGTGCGCCGCCTACGATCTGGCCGACCACAACATCGCGGTCAACGCGCTGTCGCCGTCGAAACCGATCCTCACGCCGGGCCTGGCCTACTACGCCCGCGAATTCGACGACACCGCCTCCCCGGACGAATTCGCCCGCGCCGCAGTGGAATTGACGCTGGTCGATGCCGCCACGGTGACCGGGCGCACCATCGATCACGCCCAGGTGCTCGACGGCAGCTTCCGGCCGTTCGAGGTGAGCTGAGCCGGCTTCGTTGCCGTGACGGCGTTGTCGGGCCTCACCCCTCCCTCCCGCCGGGCGGGTCGGGATCGCCACGCAGCAGCTCGTCGGGGTGGTGGGCGTGGTTGACCTCGGGTGCGCCGTCACCTTGCGCCCAGCCCAGCCGCCCGTTCTCGGCCACCTCGGTGCGCCATTCGCCCCGGGTGGCGGCGCCGTGGTCGCCGCCGCAGGCGAAGTGCAGTTTGTCGGCGTCGGTTTGGCCGCCCGCCGCCCAGTCCGGTGAATGGTGCACCTCGCAGCGGTAGCCGGGTTCCACGCAGTTGGGCCGGGTGCAGCCGCGGTCGCGGGCATAGCAGATCAGCCTCTGGTCGGCGGTGGCGATGCGCCTCTCGCGGCCGAGGTACAGCGGCCTGCCGGTGTGCTCGTCGAACACCGCCAGGTAGTGAATCGCCTTGGCGGCCAGGCGGATCAGATCAGGCATTGGCAGCCGTGAGCCGCCTCCCGTGATGGCCGGTGCGGGCATCTGGAGCGACGGGTCCGCGGTGGCATGCGCGGCCCGATCCAGCTCGGCCAGCGTCGTCGTCACCACGACGGTCACGGGGTGTCCCCGGTGCGTGCCGAGCCCGCCCGACCGGATTGCGGTCTCGAGGCCAAGCTTGAGCGCGTCGTGGCAGCGCTGGGCGGGTGTGCGCGCATCGTGGGCCGCCGGGTCGCCCTCATCGGGCATGTGGCGCCCGGGCCGGACGGCGGCCTCGAAGGCCTCGAAGTAGGCGCGGGCCTCCGGGTCCAGCAACCCCTGCAGCCGGGACATGCCATCCGGGCCCTGCGGCCACAGGCGCACCCCGCGGCGGCGCGCACGGTCGGTGTCGGTGAAGAGCCCGTCGGGGTTGAGGTGGTCGGCGATCCGCTGGCCCAGTTTTGCGACGACACCGGCGTCGAGCTTGGTCGCGTGCCGCACCAGGCTGCGCTCGCCGTCGGCGACGTCGACGGGCGAGACGCCGGAGGGGAGCACGTCGACCGCGTGGCAGACCGCACGGATGTGGTCCTCACCGACGGCGCCGGCTTCCACTGCGGCGGCCAACTCCGGCAGCTCGGGCTCCAGCGGAGGACCGGTGAGCGAGCGGCGGGGCCGGATCCGTGCCGCCAGCCTGAAGCGCCGGACGAGTTCCCGGGGCGGCACGCGAAGCCGGGCCCAGAGCACGTCGCGCACCGCCGCGGCGCTGGGGCCGCCGTCGGGCTGTTCGGCGATCTCGGCGAAGAAGCGATACATCAGGCCGCGGTTGGTGCGTTCCTGCGTCTCCAGCCGCTCGGCGACCTCGACGCGGAAGTCGTTGCCGACCACATCGGAGCTGGTTGCGCGGAGCACGGCGTGGGCGGCGTCGATGGCACCCAGGGCAGACGTGATCAGCTCCCGTGCCTCCTCGGCGCCCACGCTCCGACCCATGAGGCGACGGTATGAACCGCCCCTGACAGATCCCCGCGCGCCCGCTCCGCGCAATTCCCGGCCTGTGGACGAAACCGCAACTGTGGATAACCCGTCCGTCCTGGCGGTAGGCGTGTTTGACGTGCGACTATGTTTGACGTGCGACGATGAAGGAAGTGACCGGTCGAGTGCCTGGGGTGGACAAAGGGCCTGGGGTGGACAAGGCGACGGGGCGTGTGGTCGCCCTGATCGTGTTGCTGATCGTCGTCGCGGCCGCCCTGCGCGGATACCTGCCGGCCCAGGGTCACGCGACGCGCGCCGAGCCGGGCGGCGGGCGGGCGGCGCTGATGTTCGTGATCACCGCCCTGGCCGGGACCATGACGTTGCTGACGATCGCCGTCGTGGCGCGGCTGCGGGATCCCCGGGTCGTGGCCCCGAACTGCGGGGAACTCTCGGAGATGCTCGGCACGGGCCGGGGCCGGCCCAGCTGGCGGGTGCTGCTGATCGGGCTCGCGGTGATTGTGGCGTGGCTGCTGACGGTGGCATTGCTGATGCGCATATGGATGCCGCACGATGTCACGCCGTCGCCGCCCACCTCGACCCCGACCGCGCCGCCGTCGGGGCAGGCCCACCCGCCGCGGCCGCAGCCGCACCCGCAGGACAACAACGCGGACATGTTCCGGATCTTGCTCCTGACCACCATCCCCATGCTGCTCGTGCTGATCGTCGGGTCCGTCATCATGTCGGTGCGGCGCCGCCGTGTGGCCACACCGGGCGCGATGGCCGAATACCAGCCGGAACCCACGGCGCCGGCGTCGCAGTCGCTGGCGCGGGCGGCCGAACGCGGGCTGGCCGAGATGGCCGATCCCGGGCGCGACCCGCGGGAGGCGGTCATCGCGTGCTACGCGGCGATGGAGCGCGAGCTGGCGAACGTTCCCGGCGCCGTTCCCCAGGAGTTCGACACGCCGACCGAGGTGCTGGCCCGCGCCGTCGACCACCACGCCCTGCATGCCGACAACGCCGTGCGGCTGGTCCGACTCTTCGCCGAGGCGCGATTCAGCCCGCACGTGATGAACGAGGACCACCGCGACGTCGCCGTCCGGGTCCTCCGGCTGGTTCTCGACGAACTGGAATCGCGGAGCGCCGCATGAAAAGGCTTGTCGCCCTGGGTTCCTGCCTCGTCGTGGGAGTGGAACTGCTAGCGCTGATCATGCATGACCGCCGGTTCGTGCTGGTGGCGGCGGGTGCTGCGCTGGCGTTGGTGCTGCTCAGCGTGCGGCGCGCGCTGGGCCGCGGCCCGGAACTCGGAGACGAGGCGGAACCGGACGATCTCGGGGATTCGTTGCGCCGCTGGCTTGCCGCCACCGAGTCGACGATCCGGTGGTCGGAGTCGACCCGCGCCGACTGGGACCGCCACCTGCGCCCGATGCTGGCACGGCGATACGAGATCACCACGGGCCAAAAGCAATCGAAGGACCGGGCGGCGTATCACGCGAGCGGCCGGATGCTCTTCGGGCCCGAATTGTGGGAGTGGGTGAACCCGAACAACGTCACGCGCACAAGTGACCGCTCGGCCGGTCCCGGGCGCGCGGCGCTGGGAGAGATCCTGCGACGGTTGGAGCAGGCATGACGCTACCCGCGGCGACCACCACGGCGCACTGCGAGGCCGTGCTCGACGAGATCGAACGCGTGGTGGTGGGCAAGCGTGCCGCCCTCACGCTGATCCTCACCGCCGTCCTCGCGCGCGGCCACGTCCTCATCGAGGACCTGCCCGGCCTCGGCAAGACGCTGATCGCGAGATCGTTTGCCGCGGCGCTCGGGCTGCAATTCACCAGGGTGCAGTTCACGCCGGACCTGCTGCCCGCCGACCTGCTCGGATCGACGATCTACGACATGCAGTCCGGTCGATTCGCCTTCCGCGCCGGGCCGATCTTCACCAACCTCCTGCTCGCCGACGAGATCAACCGCACCCCACCCAAGACCCAGGCCGCGCTGCTCGAGGCGATGGCCGAGGGTCAGGTCAGCATCGACGGCGAGACACACCAGCTCCCAAAGCCTTTCATCGTTCTCGCAACGGACAACCCGATCGAGTACGAGGGCACCTATCCGCTGCCCGAGGCGCAGCTCGACCGATTCGCGATCCGGCTCGAACTGCGCTACCTCTCCGAGCGTGACGAGACCGCCATGCTGCGGCGCCGCCTCGACCGGGGGTCGGCCCAGCCCACGGTCAACCAGGTCGTGGACGCTCACGACCTGTTGGCGATGCGGGAATCCGTCGAGCAGGTGACCGTGCACGAGGACGTGTTGCGGTACGTGGTTTCGCTCGCCACGGCCACCCGCCACCATCCCCAGGTCGCCGTGGGGGCCAGCCCCCGCGCGGAACTCGACCTGGTGCAGCTCGCGCGCGCCCGTGCCCTGTTGCTGGGGCGTGACTACGTGATCCCGGAGGACGTCAAGGCGCTTGCGACGGCGGCGGTCGCACACCGGATCACCCTGCGGCCCGAAATGTGGGTGCGCAAAATCCAGGGCGCGGACGTCGTCGACGAGTTGCTGCGGCGCCTGCCGGTGCCCCGCACCAACGGGTGACGCCGGCGTGATCGCGAGCCGCGAGGCCGAGTTCCGCTGGCGAGCATCGCCTTTGACTCGAGCCATTGCGACGTGCGCGGGCCTCGCACTGGCCGTCGCCGTCATCGGCGCGCAGTGGCGGCTGGTCGCGTTCGCCGCGCCGCTGCTCGGCATCCTCTGCTCGATCAGCTGGCAACGCCCCGTGCCGACGGTGCGCGTGCGCGGCGAGCCGGACGTGCAGCGCTGCTTCGAGGGCGAGCAGGCGCGGCTCGAGGTGTGGGCGACGGAGGAGCCCGGGACCGTGGGGTCGTCGACCGTCCGCCTCACGGTGCCGCCCGTCGACGGCATGCAGCTCGAGGTGGCCAAATCCGAATCGCCCACAGCGACAACGGTTGCGGCGACGGCACAGCGCTGGGGCCGTTACGCGATCCGGGCCCGCGTCGACGTGGTCGCGCGCGGGGGTCTGCTGGAGGCGACGGGCACCGTCGACGCCGGGGACGTCATCGTGTTCCCGCTGACGCCCCCGCAGCTGACCCCCATCCCGCAGACCGAGCTGCTCGACCGGTTGGGCGCACATCTCACCCGGCACATCGGACCCGGCGTGGAATACGCCGACATTCGCCCCTACGTACCCGGTGACCAACTGCGGGCGGTGAATTGGCCCGTGAGTGCCCGTCGCGGCCAATTGCACGTGACGCAGCGGCTCACCGATCGCGCCGCCGACGTCGTGGTCCTGATCGACACGTACCGGCAGCCGGCAGGGCCGGCGACGGTGGCCACCGAACGGGTGGTGCGCGGCGCGGCACAGGTGGTGCAGACCGCGCTGCGGCACGGCGACCGGGCGGGCGTCGTCGCCCTCGGGGGGAACCGCCCCCGGTGGCTGGGCGCGGACATCGGGCAGCGGCAGTTCTATCGCGTGCTCGACACCGTGCTCGGCGCCGGCGACCAATTCGAAAACACCACCGGCACATTGGCCCCCCGCGCGGCAGTGCCCGCGGGCGCGATCGTCATCGCGTTCTCCACGCTGCTCGACACCGAATTCGCGCTGGCCCTGATCGACCTGCGCAAACGCGGCCACGTCGTCATCGCCGTCGACATCCTCGACAGCTCGCCGTTCGAGGGGGAGCAGGATCCGCTGGTGGATCGGATGTGGGCGTTGCAGCGCTCGGCCATGTATCGGGACATGGCGAGCATCGGGGTCGACATCGTGTCGTGGCAGGGGGAGCGCAGCCTGGAGCAGTCGATGAGCGTGCTGCCGGACCGCCGCCGCCGCGTGCGGGGAAGGCTGCGGCGATGAAGATCGCGAGTTGGGGTGCGCACGTGTTTTCCATCGGCTTCGGCCTGGCGATGGTGGGATCGGCGGCCCTCGGGTCTCACGGAATCGCGGTCGCCGCCGGCGCGGCGGCGCTGGCCGCGGTGGGTGTCTCGGTGGCCGTTCGCCCCGCCGCGACGTTCGCGGTGCTTATGGCGACGGTCACGGTCGCGCTGACGGGTCCGCCGCTGGTGCTCGTCGCGCTGTCGGGGCTGTGCGCGGCCGGCTACCTGGTGTGCCGTCACGCGGTCGGGACCGCCCCCGGTGTGGTCATGGGAAGCTGGCCGACGATCGTTGCGGCCGTTGGCTTTACGTTCGCCGGGTTGGTTGCCGTGTCGTTCCCCATGCAGGTGCCGTGGCTTCCGCTCGTGGCGCCGCTGGGCGTCCTGGCGATTTACGTGCTGGCCGCGCGCCCGTTCCTGGGGTAAGCCGCGCCGCTCAGCGCAGCAGCTGGGCGGCCTGGTCGGCCAGGTCGAGCACCGGCTGCGGGAAGATGCCCAAAACGACTGTCATCAAAGCGCAAATCGCGATGGCGGCCTTGCTCAGGATGCCGGGCGACACCACATGCGGGGTCCGATCGGTGGCTTCGGTGAAGAACATCGACACGATCACCCGCACATAGAAGTAGGCGGCGACCCCGCTCGCGACCACACCCACGACGACCAACGGCACCGCGCCGCCCTGGGCGGCCGCCTTGAACACCGCGAGCTTGCTGACGAAGCCGCTCGTCAGCGGGATACCGGCGAACGCCAGCAGGAACATCGAAAACATCACGCCCACAATGGGCGAGCGCTGCCCGAGCCCCGCCCAGTTCGACAGGGTGGCGTCCTCGACGCCGTCGGCGTTGCGGATCAGGCCGACGATGGCGAACGCCCCGACCGTGCTGAAGCTGTACGCCAGCAGGTAGAACAGCGTGGCGGAGAGTCCGGCGGGATTGTCGGCGATCACGCCGGTGAGGATGAAGCCGACGTGCGCGACCGACGAGTAGGCCAGCAGGCGTTTGACGTCGGTCTGATTCACCGCGGTGATGGTGCCCACCGCCATGGTCAGGATGGCGATCGTCCACAGCACGGGACGCCACTGATCGTGCAGCGGCGGCAGGGCGACGTAGACGACCCGGAGCAGTGCGCCGAACGCCGCCACCTTGGTGGCGGCCGCCATGAACCCCGTGATCGGGGTGGGCGCGCCCTGGTACACGTCCGGGATCCACGAGTGGAACGGGACGGCACCGACCTTGAAGAGCAGGCCCACCGACAGCAGCGCGACGCCGACCAGCGCCAAGGAGCTGTCCCCGTGTGCCGCGAGCGCATCCCGGATGCCGGGCAGCAGCAGCGTGCCGGTCGCTCCGTATAGCAGGGCCGAGCCGTAGAGGAAGAACGCGGACGAGAAGGCGCCCAGCAGGAAGTACTTCATCGCCGCTTCCTGCGAGAGCAGCCGGCGATGGCGGGCCAGCCCGCACATCAGGTACAGCGGCAGCGACAGGACTTCCAGGGCCACGAACATGGTCAGCAGGTCATTGGACGCGGGGAACACCATCATGCCGCCGACGGACAGCATCGCCAGGGGGAAGAGCTCGGTCTGGGCGGCGCCGGCCCGCTGTGCCTCGCGCTCGGCGTCGCTGCCTGGCACCGCAGATGCCTGCGGCGTAAAGGAATCCAGGCCGCCGGCGCCGGCGGTGCCCGTCGCCGTCCCGGCGGCCACCGCCACCTTCGTCTCGGCCTCGGCCTGGGTCCGCTCGGCCATGAAGACGATCGCCATCACCGCCACCAGCAGCACGGTGCCCTGCAGGTAAAGGGCCGGCCTGTCGATGGCCACCGCGCCGAGCACCGCGGACCGGCCCGTCGCCGGAAGGGAGCGGCTCACCGCGATCACCGCGACGAACGCGCCGATCAGCCCGCCGAGGGCGAGCGCCACCTGGGCAACGTAGCGAATTCGCCTGGGCAGGAACGCTTCGACCAGCACGCCGGCCACCGCGACGCCGAAGACGATGAGCATCGGGCATAGCAGGAAGTACTCGACGCTGGGGGTGGGAATGGGCATCAGTGCGGTCCTTCGGCGGTCGTCGGCGCTTGCGCCGGGGTATGCCGCGGCACAGTCGGCGCGGGATCATGCTGGCCGATGGTGGTCATGGTGTTCTCGACGGCGGGGTTGATGAGGTCCAGCACCGGCTTGGGGTAGACGCCCAGGCCGAACAGCAGCGCGATGAGCGGTGCGACCACGATCAATTCGCGCGCCCGAAGGTCGCCGATGCGTTCGTTGCCGCTGGCCACCGGACCGGTCATGACCCGCTGGTAGAGCCACAGCATGTAGATGGCGGACAGCACCAGCGCGGTGACGCCGAACGCGGCCGCCAGCCAGTACCGGTTGAAAGTGCCCAGCAGGACCAGGAATTCGCTGACGAACGGCGCGAGGCCGGGCAGCGACAGGGTGGCCATGGCCGACACCAGGAAGGTGCCGGCGAGGATCGGTGCTACCTTCTGGACGCCACCGTAGTCGGCGATCGCGCGGCTGCCGTGCCGCGATATCAGGAAGCCCGCGATGAGGAACACCGCCGCGGTCGACAGGCCGTGGTTGAGCATGTATAGCGTCGACCCGCTCTGCCCCTGGCTGGTCATCACGAAGATGCCCAGGATGATGAACCCGAAGTGGGAGATCGAGGTGTAGGCGATCAGCCGCATGATGTCGGTCTGGCCGATGGCCACCACCGCGCCGTAGATCACGCCGATCACCGCCAGCACGATGATCAGTGGCCGGAAATAGGTTGAGGCGCCGGGGAACAGCTCCAGGCAGTAGCGCAGCATGCCGAACGTGCCGACCTTGTCCATCACGGCCATCATCAGCACCGCGGTCGCCGGGGTGGCCTCCACCGCGGCGTCGGGCAGCCAGCGGTGGAACGGCCAGAGCGGGGCCTTGATCGCGAAGGCGAACATGAAGCCCAGGAACAGCGCCTTGAACACCGCGGGATCGGCGCCGTAGCGGCCCGACGCGACGCCGGCCACGATGTCCCGGAAGTCGAACGTGCCCGAACCGTGCTGTGACGTCACGACGTACAGCCCGATGACCGCGGCCAGCATGATCAGGCCGCCGAACAGGTTGTACAGCAGGAACTTCACCGCCGCGCGCGACCTGCCCCGGCCCTGGCCGAATCCGCCGATCAGGAAGTACATCGGGACCAGCATGGCCTCGAAGAACACGTAGAACAGCAGGACGTCCAGCGCGACCACCGAGACCAGCACCATCGATTCGATGGCCAGGGTCAGGGCGACGTAGGCGTGGACGCTGCGCTGACGATCGCCGCCATCGTTCCAGCCGGCCACCTGCAGCAACGGGATCAGCACGGCGGTCAGCAGCACCAGCACCACCGCGATGCCGTCCACGCCGAGGGAGTAGCCGGCGCCGAACGCCGGTATCCACTGGTGGCTCTCGACGAATTGATAAGTGGGCCCGCCGGCTTTGAAGCCGACGGTGACGACGAGCGCCACCGCCAGGGTCAGGACCCCGAAGACGAGGCCGGCCCACTTGGCGAACTGGCGCATGCCCGGCGGCAGCACGATGATCACGACGGCGCCCGCCAATGGCACCAGCCACAGCACGCTCAGCCACGGGACGTTATTCACGAGCGCCGCTCCTCCACATCGCTGGGCACTGCACCATCGCCGGCGCGCTCGACAACGGCGCCGTTCACCACACCTTCACCGCCAGAATCAGGGCGATCACCAGGACCGCGCCCGCGAGCATCGACAGCGCGTAGTTACGCGCGAAGCCGGTCTGCAGGCCGCGCAGGCGGTTTGACATCCGGCTCACCAGGGCCGCCAGCGCGTTGACCGAGCCGTCCACGCCCGCGTTGTCGACCTCGACGAGCGCCTCGGTCAGCTGCGCACCCGGACGCATGAACACCTCTTCGTTGAAGGCGTCGCCGTACAGGTCGCGGCGCGCGGCCGTCGTCGCCGGGCTGACGGCGAGCGGGGCGACCCGCGGGATCGGCGCCGTGGCGTACATCCGATAGGCCACCGCGATGCCGACGGCGACCACTCCGAGCGCTACGACGGTGGTGACCCACGCCGGCAGCGTATGAGCGGCCTCCTCGTGCTTACCGACGACGGGTTCGAGCCAGCGCTGCAGGCTCCCTCCCCACCAGAACAGGAAACCGGAGAACACCGAGCCGAACGCCAGGATGATCATCGGCCACGCCATGGCGGCCGGCGCCTCGTGCGGGTGAGTGCCCGGGGCCCAACGCTTCTGGCCGAAGAAGGTCATCAGCATCACCCGCGTCATGTAGAAGGCGGTGACGCCGGCGCCGAGCAGCGCCGCTCCGCCCAGCACGTAACCCCTGGTGTCACCGGTGGACAGCGCCGCCTCGATGATCTTGTCCTTGGAGAAGAATCCCGCGAACGGCGGCACGCCGATGATCGCCAGGTAGCCCAGACCGAAGGTGGCGAAGGTGATCGGCAGGGCCTTGCGCAGGCCGCCGTAGCGGCGCATGTTCTGCTCCTCGTGCATCGCGTGGATGATCGAGCCCGAACCGAGGAACAGGCCCGCCTTGAAGAAGCCGTGCGTGAGCAGGTGCATGATCGCGAAGGCGTAACCCGCCGGGCCCAGGCCGGCGGCCAGCACCATGTAGCCGATCTGGCTCATCGTCGACGCCGCCAGCGCCCGCTTGATGTCGTCCTTCGCGCAACCTATGAAGGCACCGAACAGCAGGGTCACCGCACCGACGATGACCACGCCCAATTGCGCGTCGGGCGAGAGTTTGTACAGCGGGTTGGACCGCACGATCAGGTAGACACCGGCGGTCACCATGGTGGCGGCGTGGATCAACGCGGACACCGGGGTTGGGCCCTCCATCGCGTCCCCGAGCCAGGCCTGCAGCGGCACCTGCGCGGACTTGGCGCAGGCGCCCAGGAGCAGCAGCAATCCCATGGCCGTCAGCGCGCCCCGGCCGGCGGCGGGGGCGCCGGCGAACACCCCGGAGTAGGTCAGCGTGCCGAAGTTGGCGAACATGACGAACATCCCGACCGCCAGGCCGGCGTCACCCACCCGGTTCATCACGAACGCCTTCTTGGCGGCGGTGGCCGCGGACGGCTTGTGGTACCAGAACCCGATCAGCAGGTAGGACGCCAGGCCGACACCTTCCCAGCCCACGTAGAGCACCAGGTAGTTGTCGGCGACCACCAGCAGCAGCATCGAGGCCAGGAACAGGTTGAGGTAGCCAAAAAAACGACGGCGACCGGCGTCATCTTTCATGTAGGCGACCGAGTAGATGTGGATCAGCGACCCGACGCCGGTGATCAACAGCACGAAACACATGGACAGCTGGTCGATCTGCAACCCGAAGTCGACGCGCAACGCGCCGACGGGTATCCAGGTGAACAGCGTCTGGTGGATCGTCCGGTCGTCACCCGCCCGGCCGAGCAGGTCGGCCAGCAGCGTCGCGCCGACCCCGAACGATGCGAGCGCGGCAGCGCAGCCCAGCAGGTGCCCCCAGGCGTCGGTGCGCCGGCCGCCGAACAGCAGAATGACGGCACCGGCCAGAGGCAGTGCGACCAGCAGCCAGGTCAGATCAGTCCCAAAACTAGTCACTGTGGCGTTCTCAGCCTTTGAGTAGGTTCGCGTCGTCGACCGACGCCGATTTGCGGGCACGGAAGATCGTCATGATGATCGCCAGGCCGATGACGACCTCGCAGGCGGCGACCACCATCGTGAAGAACGCGATCATCTGCCCATCCAGGTGGCCGTGCATCCGCGCAAAGGTGACGAACGCCAGGTTGACGGCGTTGAGCATCAGCTCGACGCACATGAACATCACGATGGCGTTGCGGCGCAACAGCACTCCCGCAGCGCCGATGGTGAACAGCAGGGCCGACAGGTACAGGTAGTTGGCCGGGTTCACTGCGCGCCGCCCTTCACGGTCTCGGCCGGCTGTTCGCGGGCGGCCGGCCCTTCCCGACCGATCGCGCCCCCGGTGGGCCCCCTGCCCCGCAGGACCGAGGACACCGACAACTCCGAAAAGGACCCGTCCGGCAGCAGCGCGGCCACGTCGACGGCGTTGTGGCGTGCGTAGACACCGGGGTTCGGCAGCGGCGTCGCGTGCCCACCGGCCCGGAAGCGCTCCTGCGACAGCTCGCGCTGGGTCTTGCGGCGTTCGAAACGCTCACGGTGCGCCAGCACCATCGCCCCCACGGCCGCGGTGATGAGCAGCGCGCTGGTGAGCTCGAACGCCCACAGGTACCGGGAAAAGATCAGCGCGGCCAGGCCTTCGACGTTGCCGTTGGCGTTGGCGGCGGTCAGCCCGACGAAGCCGCCCGTCGCGACGTTGCCGAGCGCGGCCAGCAGCAGGATGCCGAATCCCACGCCCGCCACCACCGCGGCGACGCGCTGCCCGTGCAGCGTCTCCTTGAGCGATTCCGCGGAGTCGACGCCGATCAGCATCAGCACGAACAGGAACAGCATCATCACGGCGCCGGTGTAGACGACGACTTGCACGACGCCGAGGAACAGCGCGTCCTGGACCATGTAGAACACCGCCAGGATGATCATGGTCATCGCCAGGAACATGGCCGAGTACACGGCGTTGACCGCCAGCACCACACCGAGCGCGCCGGCCAGCGCGAGCGCGCCCAGCACCCAGAACGTGACCGCCTCGCCGGTGGAGGTGCGGACGAGGGCATCGGCGGCTGGGCTGGCGGCCAGGTTGGCGGCCAGGGACGTCGTCACCGCGGTTCTCCCGCGCCCTGCGGCTCGCGCAAGCCCTGTGCGGTGACGTTGCCCTGGTAGTAGTCCTTGTCGGTGGCGCCGGGCGCCCGGGGGTGCGGCGGCGCGGTCATGTCCGGCAGCAGCGGGGCGAGCAGCCGGTCCTTTTCGTAGATGAGGTCGGCGCGGTTGTCGTCGGCCATCTCGTAGATGTTGGTCATCGTCAGCGCGCGGGTGGGGCACGCCTCGATGCACAGGCCGCAGCCGATGCAGCGCAGGTAATTGATCTGGTACACCCGGCCGTAGCGTTCCCCGGGCGAGAAGCGTTGCTCTTCGGTGTTGTCGGCGCCCTCCACGTAGATGGCGTCCGCCGGGCAGGCCCAGGCGCACAGCTCGCAACCGATGCACTTCTCCAGGCCGTCCGGGTAGCGGTTGAGCTGGTGGCGCCCGTGGTAGCGCGGCGCGACCGGACCCGGCTTCTCCGGATACTCCTCGGTGACCCTCTTCTTGAACATCGAGCCGAGCGTGACGCCGAATCCGGCGACGGCGTCCAGGAACTTAGGCACGTGCTTTCTCCTTGCTCGCGTGCTTGCCCGGCAGCGGCGGGGTGGGGAATGCCGCCCCGGGGCTCACCGGGGTGGGCCGCTCGCCGTCCTTGCGGCGCAGCTGGCGGTCCATGGCGCGAATATCGGGCGCCGTCAACGGTTTTCGCAACAGCACCACCAGCGCCACGGTCACTACGAGGCTGCTGACCACTAGGACCGGCGTCCAGTGCTGGTACCCCTGGTTGCGCAGTGTGCGGATGACCGCGGCGATCAGCACCCACACCAGCGAGGCCGGGATCAGCAATTTCCAGCCCAGCGCCATGAACTGGTCATAGCGCAGGCGGGGCAGGCTGGCGCGCAGCCAGAAGTACACGAACAGGAAGGTCCACATCTTGGCGGTGAACCAGAGCACCGGCCACCACCCGGTGTTGGCCCCGGCCCACATGTTCAGCGGCCACGGCGCGTGCCAGCCGCCGAAGAACATCGCGGTGGCCAGCGACGAGACCGTCATCATGTTGACGTACTCGGCCAGCATGAACATCGCGAACTTCAGCGACGAGTATTCGGTGTGGAAGCCCGCGACGAGCTCGCCCTCGGCCTCGGGCAGGTCGAACGGCGCGCGGTTGGTCTCGCCGACCATCGAGATCAGGTAGATCAAGAACGACGGCAGCAGCAGGAACACGTACCAGACCCGGTCCTGCGCCCCAACGATTTCCGACGTCGACATGGAGCCGGCGTAGAGGAACACGGCCGCGAAGGACAACCCCATCGCGACCTCGTAGGAGATGACCTGGGCGGTGGAGCGTACCCCGCCCAGCAGCGGGTAGGTGGATCCCGACGCCCAGCCGCCGAGCACGATGCCGTACACGCCGACGGCCGAGAGCCCCAGGATGAACAAGACCGCGACCGGCAGGTCGGTCAGCTGCAGGGGCGTGTGGTAGCCGAACACCGACACCACCGGTCCGAACGGGATGAACGCGAAGGCGGTGAACGCGGGGATCACCGAGAAACAGGGGGCCGCGAAGTACACGAACTTGTCGACGCCGCCGGGGGTGATGCTCTCTTTGAGCGCGAGCTTGATCCCGTCGGCGAGGCTCTGCAGGGTGCCCCACGGACCCACGCGGTTGGGGCCGGGCCGCAGCTGCATCCAGCCCAGGATCTTGCGCTCGGCCAGGATCGCGACCAGCACGTTGAGCATGAGGAACACGAAGACGGCGAGCGCCTTGCCCAGCACCAGCCACCAGGGGTCGTGTCCGAAGGCGGTCATGAGTTCACTCCGATTCGCACGATCTGCCCGACGGTGACGCCGAGTTGCCGGTGCACGGCCGAGCCGGGCGAATTCAGCGGGAGCCAGATGACCCGGTCGGGCATGTCGGTGACCGCCAACGGCAGCGTGATCGATCCCCGCGACGTGCTGACGGTGACCTCGCCGCCGCCGTCGGCCGCGCCGATCTCGGCGGCCGTGTCGGCCGACAGCCGCGCCACGGCGGCGCGGGCGGTGCCGGCCAGGTGCGGTTCACCGTCCTGCAGCCGCCCGTTGTCCAGCAGCAGCCGCCAACCGGTCAACACGGCCTCACCCGTCCCGGGCTTCGCAGGTTCCGGCGCGTCGAGCCCCGGGCTCGCGGCGCGCGCGCCGTCCCAGGTGCCCAGCCCGGCCAGCTCGCGGCGGGCTTCGTCGACGGTGCTCGTGCCCAGGTAGACACCCATCTCCGCGGCCAGCGCGTCGAGCACCTGATGATCGGACTGGCCGGCCTGCTGGGTGGTGCCGCGCAGTGCGGGCTCGAACGGCCGGAAACGACCCTCCCAGTTGACGAACGCGCCGGCCTTCTGGGTGGTCGGCGCGACCGGGAAGACGACGTCGGCGCGCTCGGTCACGGCGCTGTGCCGCAGCTCCAGGCTGACCACGAATCGGGCGGCGTCCAGCGCGGCCAGGACCGCGTCCGGGTCGGGGAAGTCGTCGGGTTCCACGCCGCCAACCAGCAGCGCCCCGAGCGTTCCGTCGGCGGCCGCGGCCAGAATGCCGTCGGCGTCACGGCCGTCGGCCGAAGGCAGTTCGGAGACGTGCCACGCCGCGGCCATCTGGGTGCGGGCATCGTTGTCGTCGAGCGGGCGGCCCCCGGGCAGCAGGCCGGGCACCGCCCCGGCCTCCAGCGCGCCGCGTTCACCGGCCCGGCGCGGCACCCAGGCCAGCCGGGCGCCGGTGGCGTCGGCGAGCCGGGCGGCGGCGGACAACCCGCCGGGCACCGTCGCCAGCCGCTCGCCGACCATGATCACCGCGCCGGGTTTGCCGAGCAGCGCGCCCAGGTCGCCGGTGGCCAGCCCGTCCAGGGCCGACGCTTCGGCGCCGGGAGCGGTCTCGATCAACCGTCCGGCCATCTTCACCAGCGCCCGGGTGGCGAACGGCGCGATGGCGTACACCGGCAACCCGCGTTTGCGGGCCGCCTTGCGCAGGCGCAGGAACACGATGGGCGACTCGTCCTCCGGCTCGAAGCCGACCAGCACCACCACCGGTGCCGATTCCAGGTCGGCGTAACCGACGTCACGCCGGCCGGCGATGCGCGACGCCAGGAACGCCGCCTCCTCGGCCGAGCTCGGGCGCGCACGGAAGTCGATGTCGTTGCTGTCCAGGACGATTCGGGCGAACTTGGAGTAGGCGTAGGCGTCTTCCAGGGTCGCGCGGCCGCCGACCAGCACGCCCGTGCGCCCGCGGGCCGCCTCGAGGCCCCGGATCGCCGTCGTCATCGCGAGCGACCAGGACGCGGGCACCAGCGACCCGCCGGCGTCGCGGATCAGGGGAGTGGTGATCACGTCGGGCTGCGTCGCGTACGTGAAGGCCCACCGGCCCTTGTCGCAGTTCCACTCCTCGTTGACCTCGGGGTCGTCCCCGGCGAGCCGACGCAGCACCTTGCCGCGGCGGTGGTCGGTGCGTTGGGCGCAGCCCGAGGCGCAGTGCTCGCACACGCTCGGGCTGGAGACCAGGTCAAACGGGCGGGCGCGGAAGCGGTAGGCGGTTCCCGTGAGCGCGCCGACCGGGCAGATCTGCACCGTATTGCCCGAAAAGTAGGAATCGAACGGCTCGTTGGCGTAGATGCCGACCTGCTGCAGGGCGCCGCGCTCCTGCATGTCGATGAACGGGTCGCCGGCGATCTGCTCGGAGAACCGGGTGCAGCGGGCGCACAGGATGCAGCGCTCACGGTCGAGTAGCACCTGCGAGGAGATGTTGATCGGCTTGGCGAAGGTGCGTTTGACGTCGGTAAAACGGGAATCGGTGCGCCCGTTGGACATTGCCTGGTTCTGCAGCGGGCACTCGCCGCCCTTGTCGCACATCGGGCAGTCCAGCGGATGGTTGATCAGCAGCAGTTCCATCACGCCGTGCTGGGCCTTGTCGGCCGCCTCGGACGTCAGCTGGGTGCGCACCACCATGTCGTCGGTCGCGACCGTCGTGCACGACGCCATCGGCTTGCGCTGACCCTCGACCTCGACCAGGCACTGGCGGCATGCGCCGACCGGATCCAGCAGGGGATGGTCGCAGAACCGCGGGATCTGGATGCCCATCAACTCCGCGGCGCGGATCACCAATGTGCCCTTGGGCACGCTGATTTCGTTGCCGTCGATGGTCAGCGTCACCATGTCCGGCGGGCGCACCTCGTCACCGGTGTCCGTCTTCGCCGCCTGAGTCATTAAAGCGTCATGCCCTTCCGTTCGGCGTCAGCATGGAGTCCCTTGGGTCGAACGGGCAGCCGCCGCCCTCGACGTGGGCGACGTATTCGTCGCGGAAGTATTTGATCGACGACATCACCGGGCTGGCGGCGCCGTCGCCCAACGCGCAGAACGACTTTCCGAGGATGGTGTCGGAGATGTCCAGCAGCTTGCCGATGTCCTCGCTGGTGCCCTCGCCGGTTTCCAGCCGCGTGTAGATCTGGTCCAGCCAGAAGGTGCCCTCCCGGCACGGCGTGCACTTCCCACACGATTCGTGCTTGTAGAAGTAGGTCCAACGGCGTACGGCACGCACCACGCAGGTGGTCTCGTCGAAGATCTCCAGTGCCTTGGTGCCCAGCATCGATCCGACCCCGCCGACGCCCTCGTAATCCAGTGGCACGTCCAGGTGTTCGTCGGTGAGCAGCGGGGTCGACGACCCGCCCGGCGTCCAGAACTTGAGCCGGTGCCCAGCCCGCACACCGCCGGCGTAGTCGAGCAGCTCGCGCAGCGTGATCCCCAGCGGGGCCTCGTACTGTCCGGGCCGGGTGACGTGCCCGGACAGCGAATACAGCGTGAAGCCAGGCGATTTCTCGCTGCCCATGGACCGGAACCAGTCGACGCCGTTGAGGATGATCGACGGGACACTGGCGATCGTCTCGACGTTGTTGATCACCGTGGGGCACCCGTACAGGCCGGCCACCGCGGGGAACGGCGGCCGCAGCCGTGGCTGGCCGCGGCGGCCCTCGAGCGAGTCCAGCAGCGCGGTCTCCTCGCCGCAGATGTAGGCGCCCGCGCCGGCGTGCACCACCAGCTCCAGGTCG
This sequence comes from Mycobacterium sp. 050134, assembly GCF_036409085.1. Lineage (NCBI taxonomy): Bacteria > Bacillati > Actinomycetota > Actinomycetes > Mycobacteriales > Mycobacteriaceae > Mycobacterium > Mycobacterium sp. 050134. Next base: position 251,755 of record NZ_JAZGLV010000004.1, on the reverse strand, counting down.
AAGCCCGAACCGTTGATGTCGCGGCCCAGATACCCGGCGGCATAGGCCTCGGCGACCGCGTTCTGCAGGCGGCGCAGCACCGGCAGCACCTCACCGCGCACATAGATGAAGGCGTGGCTGGCGCGGATCGCGTAGGAGGCGATGATGACGCCCTCGACGAGCACGTGCGGCGTCGAAAGCATCAGCGGAATGTCTTTGCACGTGCCGGGTTCCGACTCGTCGGCGTTGACCACCAGGTAGTGCGGCTTGGCGGCCGCGCCGCTGCCGCCCTGCGGGATGAACGACCATTTGGTCCCGGTCGAGAAGCCCGCGCCGCCGCGCCCGCGCAACCCGGAGTCCTTGACGGTGGCGATCACGTCGTCCGGCTCCATCGCCAGGGCCTTCTTCATCGCCTCGTAGCCGCCGTGGCGGTGATAGGTCTGCAGCGTCCACGACTCCGGGTCGTCCCAGAACCGGCTGATGACCGGCGTCAAAGGCGTTGCCTCGGAAGACGTCATCGCTCATCCTCCCCGGAGCTCTGGCCAGGCGCGGGCGCCTGCATGCCCTGCTCCTTGGCAACCTTCAGGCCGGCCAGGGTGGCGGCACCGGCGCCGCCCTGCCCCTGGTCGGGGCGCTCGTCGGGCAGGCCCGCCAGAATGCGGGAGGTCTCGCGGAAGCTGCACAGGGGGGCGCCGCGGGTGGGCGGCTTCGGGTCGCCGTTGCGCAGGGAGTCGACGAGTTCGCGCGCGGATTCCGGCGTCTGGTTGTCGAAGAATTCCCAGTTGACCATGACGACCGGCGCGTAGTCGCAGGCGGCGTTGCACTCGATGTGCTGCAGGGTGACCGAGCCGTCGGCGGTGGTCTCGTCGTTGCCGATGCCCAGGTGCTCCTTGAGCTCGTCGAAGATGGCGTCGCCGCCCATCACGGCGCACAACGTGTTCGTGCACACCCCGACGAAGTAGTTGCCAGTGGGTCCGCGCCGGTACATGGTGTAGAAGCTGGCGACCGCCGACACTTCGGCCCCGGTGAGGCCGAGCTGCTCGCCGCAGAACTCCAGGCCGGCCGGGGTGAGGTAGGAATCCTCCGACTGCACCAGGTGCAGCAGCGGCAACAACGCCGAGCGCTTGTTGGGGTAGCGGCCGATGATCTCCTTGGCGTCGACCTCGAGGCGGGCCCGCACCTCCGCTGAATACGACTGCGGCGCACCCTCGGTGACGAACGCGTTGGGCTCCTCGGGCGGCGGCCCGAGCCGGATGAAGACCGGCTCGCCCTGCGGGCCCGTCCCCGCTTGACGATCCGACCGCTCGGCGGGTGGTGAGGACTCGGGCAGTTCGATCATCGGTCGACTCCGCCCATGACCGGGTCGATGCTGGCGACGGCGGTGATCAGGTCGGCGACCAGGCCGCCCTCGCACATCGCGGCGACCGACTGCAGATTGGTGAACGACGGGTCCCGGTAGTGCACCCGGTAGGGGCGGGTGCCGCCGTCGCTGACCATGTGCACGCCGAGTTCACCGCGCGGCGATTCGACCGCGGTGTAGACCTGGCCCGCCGGAACCCGGATGCCCTCGGTGACGAGCTTGAAGTGATGGATCAGCGCCTCCATCGAGCTGCCCATGATCTTGGCGATGTGTTCCGGCGAGTTGCCCATGCCGTCGGGACCCACCTTCAGGTCGGCAGGCCATGCGATCTTGCGGTCATCCACCATGATCGGGCCGGGCTTCAGCTTGTCCAGACACTGCTCGACGATCTTGACCGACTCCCACATCTCGTTGACGCGAATCATGTAGCGGCCGTAAGCATCACACGTGTCGGCGGTCATCACGTCGAATTCGTAGTTTTCGTAGCCGCAGTACGGCTCGCTCTTGCGCAGGTCGTGGGGCAGCCCGGTGGCCCGCAGGATCGGACCGGTGATGCCCAGGGCCATGCAGCCGGTCAGGTCGAGGTAGCCGACGTCGCAGGTGCGGGCCTTCCAGATGGCGTTTTCGTTGAGCAGCTCGCCCATTTCGCGCAGCACCTGGCGCAGCGGCTTGAGCGCCTCGGCGATGTCCTTCTCGGCGCCCTGCGGCAGGTCCTGCGCGACGCCCCCGGGCCGGATGTAGGCGCTGTTCATCCGCAGGCCGGAGATCTTCTCGAAGAGGGTCAGTACGATCTCGCGGCCGCGGAAGCCCACGAACATCGGCGTCATCGCGCCCAGCTCCATGCCGCCGGTCGCCAGCGCGACCAGGTGCGAGGAAATCCGGTTGAGCTCCATCATCATCACGCGGATGACGTTGACCCGCTCCGGGATCTGGTCGGTGATGCCGAGCAGCTTCTCGACGCCGAGGCAGTAGGCGGTCTCGTTGAAAAACGGTGACAGGTAATCCATCCGGGTCACGAATGTGACGCCCTGGGTCCAGTAGCGGTATTCGAGGTTCTTCTCGATCCCGGTGTGCAGGTAGCCGATACCGCAGCGCACCTCGGTGACGGTCTCGCCCTCGATTTCCAGGATCAGCCGCAGCACCCCGTGGGTGGATGGGTGCTGCGGACCCATGTTGACGACGATGCGCTCGCCCGGGTCCGCGCCGCGGGCGGCCTCGACGATGTGGTCCCAGTCCTGGCCGCCGGCGACCAGCACGGTCTCTGGGCTCTCTGAGGCGCCACCGTCGCGCGCCGAGTCCGTGATAGTGCTCATCAGTTGTACGCTCTCCGCTCGTCGGGCGGGGGTATCTGCGCCCCTTTGTACTCGACGGGGATGCCGCCGAGGGGGTAGTCCTTGCGTTGCGGGTGGCCGTGCCAGTCGTCGGGCATCTCGATGCGGGTCAGCGACGGGTGGCCGTCGAAGATGATGCCGAAGAAGTCGTAGGTCTCCCGCTCGTGCCAGTCGTTGGTGGGGTAGACCGCGAACAGCGACGGGATGTGCGGATCGCTGTCCGGCGCAGTCACTTCCAAACGCACCCGGCGGTTGTGCGTGATCGATTGCAGCGGGTAGACGGCGTGCAGTTCGCGGCCGGTCTCGTGCGGGTAGTGCACCCCGCTGACGCCCAGGCACATCTCGAAGCGCAGCTCGGGCTCGTCGCGGAGGCGCTGGGCCACCGCCACCAGCTGGTCGCGGCACACGTGCAGCGTGAGCTCGTCGCGGTACACCACCACTTTCTCGATGGCATCGGTGAATTCGACGTCACTGGCCTGCAGGGCGTCGGCCAGCCGATCCACCACGTCGTCGAAGTAACCGCCGTAGGGTCGCGGCGAGCTACCCGGCAGGGTGATCTCGCGCACCAGCCGTCCGTAGCCGGTGGTGTCGCCGGTGCCGTTGATGCCGAACATCCCGCGGCGCACGTTGATCACTTCTTCGTCGGCGCCCGGTGGCGTCCCGCCCACCTCGCTGGCGGCACGCGTCGGGTCGGAGCTTGGCGAGCTCATCGCAGCAGTCCGCGCATCTCGATGGTGGGCCGGGCGCCCAGCGCCGCCTCCTCGGCTTCGGCGATGGCCTGCTCGCGGTTGACGCCCAGGGGCATCTCCTGAATCTTCTCGTGCAACTTGAGGATTGCGTACAGCAGCATCTCGGGCCGCGGCGGGCACCCGGGCAGGTAGATGTCCACCGGCACCACGTGGTCGACACCCTGCACGATCGCGTAGTTGTTGAACATGCCGCCCGACGACGCGCACACGCCCATGGCCAGCACCCACTTCGGTTCGGCCATCTGGTCGTAGATCTGGCGCAGCACCGGGGCCATTTTCTGGCTGACCCGCCCGGCGACGATCATCAGATCGGCCTGGCGGGGCGTCGCCGAGAATCGTTCCATGCCGAACCGCGCGAGGTCGAATCTTGGCCCCGCCGTTGCCATCATCTCGATCGCGCAACAGGCCAGCCCGAATGTCGCCGGCCAGAGCGAGTTCTTGCGGACATAGCCCGCGACCTTCTCGACCGTTCCCAGCAGGATCCCGCCGGGAAGCTGTTCCTCGAGGCCCACGTCTTACCTCAATCCCACGTCAGGCCGCCGCGGCGCCACACATAGGCGTAGGCCACGAAAACCGTGAGCATGAACACCACCATTTCGACCAACGCGAACGTGCCCAGCGCGTCGTAACTGACCGCCCACGGATACAGGAACACAATTTCGATGTCGAAGACGATAAACAACATTGCGGTTAGGTAATACTTGATCGGAAACCGCTGACCGCTGGCCGCCTGCGGGCCGCTGACCGGAGATTCGGTGGGCTCGATCCCGCACTCGTAAGCCTCGAGTTTGGACCGGTTGTAGCGCGACGGGCCGACGAGGCTGGCGATCGCGACCGATCCGACGGCAAACGCCGCTGCTATCGCTCCCAGTACCAGGATGGGTATGTAGACGTTCAACTCGCTCCATGATCCGTCGTACGGGCCGCTTGGGGCGGCCGGGCGGTGGCCGGGCTGCTGTGACGCACTGGGGCTTCAGTACCTCGCAGTGATATTCAACATAGCGTCGCGACGCCCGGCGCGTTGGGTGGGGGTCGGGCTATTCGCCAGTTTTTTGTGTCGGCGCAACCGCGCGGGGATCGCGGTCGGGGGCTTGCCCGCGCGCAAGGGCGCGCCAAGGGAGCGGCTTCAAGTCGATGGCTGCGGTATCACCGCAGGTGAGAGCGGCGCGGGCGGTGATTGCCCGGCCGTCGATCAGCGCGTGGGGGTGCGCAGCAGGCCCAGCACCGTGCGGCCCAGCACGATGGGGTCCAGCGGATGCGGCACGGCGGCCTCGGCCCGCGACCAGCTGGCCAGCCAAGCGTCGTCCGGGCGGCCGGTCAAAACCACCACCGGCGGGCAGGTGTCGAGTTCGTCTTTGAGCTGTTTGGCGATTCCCATGCCGCCGGTGGGCGTGGCCTCCCCGTCCAGGATGGCCAGGTCGATGCCGCCCTCGTCCATCGTGCGGATCACCATCGGACCGGTCGCCACCTCGACGTAGGTCAGCTCGGGCAGGTCAGGGTGCAGTTGGGTGCCCAGTGCCCGCATCACGTCCGCACGAGTTTTGGCATTGTCGCTGTAGACGAGGATCCGCAGGGCAGCGCTGGAGTCGGACACGGTGCAGATCGTACTGGTGCCGCGGCGCGCTTACCGGGGTGACCGCACGAAGACGGCTTCGGCGGTTGCCGTGGCCGTCGCGCCGATCATGCCGAGCATGTTTTTGCCGAGGTCGAATTGGGCTCGGTCCACCTTCGCCTGGCCGGAGACCCGGATCGAGCCGTCGTCGAGCTCGGTGATGGTGGCGGGGAGCGGCAGTGCAGCGGTGACGCCCTTGATCGTGAAGGTCGCCCGCAGGTCCGCCGCCCTGCCCTGCGTCGGTTCGACCGCGGTCACGACGACGCTGATGGTGGGGAAGCGCCCGACGTCGAAGAAGTCCGCGCTGCGCAGGTGCTCGTCGCGGCGGCCGATGCCGGTGTTCAGCGAGGCGGCGCGGATGTCGACGCGCCCGAACGCCGAGCCCGCACCGGTGAGCTGGCCGTCGCCGTCGAACTCGGTGAACCGGCCTTTGACGTTCACCAGCCCCCACATGTTCCTGATCTTGAACGTGATGGCCGACCGGTCGGGAACGAGCTTCCACACGCCCGCCATGTCGGGATCGCTCAGCAGCGTCTCCAGAGTCGTCATGACACCCCCGTTCCCTGGTGAATCTAATGTCAGTCGAGCAGCGGCGCGATCTCAGCGGGATCGAAGTACTCGTCGATCCGGGTGACCAGGCCGTCGGAGCCCACCTTGGTCACGATGCAGACCCGCATCGAGATCGATTGGCCGGCACGGCCCGGCTATTCGGTTTCTTCCGTGTCGTATCCGGGATGGGCGACTGCCAGCCGTCGCTGCACCAGCGTTCGCAGGCAGGCGGTCACCTCGTCGGCGCGCTCGTCGAGGTCGCCGGCGCGGATCGCGGCGGCCAGCTCCTCCTCGTCCGCGAAGCCCAAGTCGGCCAGCGCTGTCCGGGACTCCTCCTCGCTCTCGTCGAGCAGCTCGCGCTCGACGATCCGCAGCGCGTTCGCGGCCACCCTGGCGTGGAAGTTGACCCGCCCGCTGGTCGCCGCGCGGACATCGGTCTCGAGGAACTCGGCGACCGCGGCCACCAGCTCGGCGGCCAGCGGGCGGCCATACGCGCCGATCACGGCCGGACCTCCTCGAGCAGGTCGAGCAGGTCCCATTCGGTCTCGCAGACGCGCCGGCCGATCGTGGCCAATTCCACCGAACGGAATTGACCGCTGAGGTGCCGCTCGGCCTGGTACCGGCAGATGACGCCCCAGCGCAGGGTGGCCAGCACCAGCCACCAGTGGAACGTCATCCGGTCGACGCTAGTCCCCGCGGCCTGCTCATAGCTCCGCAGGAAGCTCTCGATGCTGCCGAGGCCCCCGGCGCCCAGGCTGGACGGCGCGCCGAACCGCCACGCCCGGATGCAGAACCAGGCGAGGTCTTCGTAGGCCTGGCCGGCATGTACCAACTCCCAGTCGAGGACGGCGGCCAGGTCGGGCCCGTCGACGATCAGGTTGCCCATCCGGAAGTCACCGTGCACCAGGACGGTCGACGACGGGGCGGGCTGGTGGGCCTCGAGCCAGCGGAACGCCCACTCGAAGGTGGCGGTGGTGTCGCCCATGGCGTCGAGTCGCTCGCGCCATTGCTGCAGCTGGTCCTCGTGGGTCAGCCCCGGCAGCCGCGACCCGTCCGCATCGGCCCGGTGAATGCGGGCGAGGGCCTGCGCGCACTGCCGCAGCAGCCCCGCGCGGGCGGCCTGTCCGCCGGCGGCGTCGAGTTGTCGCTGGATGCGCCGGACGATGGTCTCACCCGCGATCGCGTCGCAGATCAGGAACGGATTGCCAAGCGCGGCAGGCGAATTCGTTGCCGTGAGGATGTGGGGCACCGGCGCCCCGGCGGCCGCCGCGGCGGCCTGTGCCCGGGCCTCGAGCTCCATGCCGGCGTGCACGTCGTCGGGTGGCCCGATGCGCAGGATGAGCGGCCGGCGCCGCTGACCGGTGACGGCGTCGAACGCCCACGTCGTCCGGCTGGCGCCTCCGGTAAGTGAGCGCAGGCTCTCGATCGTGACGCCGGCGCCCAGGGTCGGCTCGAGAACCTGGGCAAGCCTGCCGGAAAGTTCGTCGGTGGCCGTCACCGCTTGCCGAACCCGAACAGCCGCTGGGCCACCCGGCGGATCTGGATCTCCTCGGCGCCCTCAGTGATTCGGTAGCGGCGGTGGTGGCGGTAGATGTGTTCGAACGGCTCGTGGCGGCTGTAGCCGAGTCCGCCGAAGATCTGCATGGCGCGGTCGGCGGCGTCGCAGACCAGCCGGTTGGCGCGGTAATTGGCCATCGACACCTTGTCGGAGACCTCCATGTGGTGGTTGCGGTCGAGGTGCCAGGCGGCGTACTGAACCAGCAGGCGCACCATCTGGGCCTCGGTATGCAGCTCGACCAGCGGCCATTGCACGGCCTGGTTCACCGAGAGCGGCTCGCCGAACACGGTGCGCCGGCCCGCGTAGTCGGCCGCCCGGTCGATGCAGTACTGGGCGGCGCCCAGGCTGCTGGCCGCCTGCCGAATCCTGTTCTCGTGCAAGAAGGTCTGCGCGACCTCCAGGCCGCGGTCCACCTCGCCGAGCACCGCGTCGGCCGGCACCCGCACGTCGGTCAACGCGACCTCGCCGTGGTCGGTGGGCATGTTGAAGGTCCACCAGTAGTACGGGACGGTGAACCCGGGCGCGTCGGTGGGCACCAGGAAGGCGGTGATGCCGCGGGCCTGCCCCGGCTCGCCGGAGGTGCGCGCGAAGACCAGGTCGTGGGTGGCGCGGTGCACGCCGGTGTTCCATCGCTTGGCGCCGTTGATCACCCAGCCATGCCTGTCGGGCTCGGCGCGGGTTTCCAGCCAGGTGGCGTCCGAGCCGTGCTGCGGCTCGGACAGGCCGAACGCCATGGAGCGTTCGCCGGTGATCAGCGCCTCGGACCAAGCCCGGCGTTGCTCGTCGGTGCCGAAGCGCTCCATCATGATCACCTGTGGGAAGTTGCCCACGATCGATGATTCGTTCTGCAGATCGTTGTGCAGCCCAAGGCCCTTGTGTGCCAGATGTTCCCGGATCACGGCCATGTCGACGTTGCTGCCGTCGCGGCCGCCCAGCGCCGCCGGCAGCCCATAACGCAGCCAACCCGCCTTATCCGCTCGCCGGCGCATCTCGGCGAGCAGCTCCTCCCACTCCCGCGTCGGGATGCCGTCGTTGTCCCAGTCGGTGCGGGCGTGTTCGCGCCGCTTGTCGAAATACTGGATGTGCTCGCGTTCCAGCGGCTTGATCTCGGCCTCGATGAACGCGTCCATCTCGGCGAGCACCCCCGGAAGGTGCTCGGGAAGCGTGAAATCCATGTCTGACTCCTCAGCCGCCGTACAGCGTTTTCTTCCAGACCGTCGACAAGGTCCTGATCGCATCCTCGTCGCTGATCTCTAGCCCCAGCCCCCCGGGTCCGGACGGTCCGACGAAGACGGTGGTGAAGTTCTCGAACAGCAGCGCGATCGCCGCGGCGACGTGCCGGGGTTTGAGTTCCGCGCCGTATCCCTGTTCCTGGGCGCGGCGGACCGAGGCGGCGACGAGGTCCATGCCGAAGCGGCGGAATTCGTTCTGCACGGCGGCAAACCGCCGCTGGGTGGCTGCCAGCTGGGCGACCGCGATCATGATGCCGATGTTCTGCTTGAACATGTTCCAGTATCCGGTGACCACCGAGGTGAAGAACGCGTCGTCGTCGGCGGACTCGGGCAGGTGCAGGCTCAGCCCGGACGGTTCCACGACGTCGTGCAGGAAGGACTCCGCGAGCGCGGCGAGCAGGTCTTCCTTGTCGGTGAAGTACCGGTAGAAGACCGCCGAGGATTTTCCGGCCGCCTTCGTGATGTCGGCCAGCGTGGTGCCGTGAAATCCGCGCTCGGCGAACAGTTTCCGGGCGGCCTGCTCGATGGCCTGCCGGGTCTGGCGACCCTTGGGGGTGAGGCTCTCCGCCGGCATCAGGTCCGGATCCGGTCCCCGGCGCGCAGCATGGCGCTCGGGAGGTCGTGGCCGACGACGCGGGCGGCGACGCCGGCCGCGGCGATCGTGGCCTGCAGGTCGACGTCGACGTCGACGCCGCTGTCGCGCAGCAGGTACACCAGGTCCTCGGTGGCGATGTTGCCGGTCGCGCCGGGCGCGAAGGGGCAGCCGCCCAGGCCGCCGACGGAGGCGTCCAGCCGGGTGATTCCCGCGGCGACCGCCGCGTAGGCGCTGGCCAGGCCCGCGCCCCGGGTGTTGTGGAAGTGCGCGCCCAGCGGCATGGCACCGATCACCGGGCGCACTTGCGCGACGAGCGAAGTGACCCGGCCCGGGGTGGTCGTGCCGATCGTGTCGGCGATCGAGAACCGGTCGGCGCCGAGGTCCCTGGCGGCCACGGCGATATCGAGCACCCGATGCGGCGGCGTGGGTCCGTCGAACGGGCAGTCCCATGCGGTGGCGACGATGACCTCCACGGTCACCCCGCCGTCGTGCGCGATGGCGACGACGTCGGCAATCTGCTCGGTGGCCTCCGCGCTGGCGCGGCCGACGTTGGCGTTGCTGAAGGCGTCGCTGGCCGCCACCACGTACTCGATCGAGCGCAGTCCCGCGGCGACGGCGCGCCGGGCGCCGCCCGCGCTGGCGACTAGCGCGGAGAATTCGATGCCGGGGTAGTCGCCCAGGTGCGCGGCGAGTTCGGCGGCGTCGGCCATCGACGGCACCTTCGACGGCGAGACGAAGGCAGTGGCCTCCACCTCCCGGACACCGGTGGCGGCCAGCGCGTCGAGCAGCTCGAGCTTGGCGGACAACGGGATTGGCGCCTCGATCTGCAGGCCGTCGCGCAGCGCGACCTCGCGGATGGCCACGTGCGTCACAGTGCCCCCTCGGCTCGCAGTTCCTCGAGCTCCTCGGGGGCCTTGCCCAGCAGGCCGATGTAGACGTCGTCGTTGTGCTGCCCCGGGCGCGCCGGGCCGGCGCTGCGGACACCGCCCGGCGACTCCGACAGGACCGGCACGACACCCGGCCCCAGGATGTTCCGCTCGACCCGTTCATCGAAGTGTTCGATCAGCATGCCGCGGGCGCGCAGCTGCGGGTCGTCAACCACCTCCGCGACCGTGTTGAGGGGGCCGGCGATCACCCCCGCGGCGCTGAGAGTTTCGATGATCTCGTCGGGCCGGCGCTCCGCGGCCCAGGCACCGATGATGCGGTCGAGCTCGTCCTGATTGCGGCCGCGGGCCCCGTGCGTGGCGAAGCGGTCGTCGGTGGCGAGTTCGGGGCTGCCCATCGCCTTGCACAGCCGGGCGAACACGGTGTCCTGGTTGGCGGCGATTACCACCCACGAGCCGTCCGCGCTGCGGTAGATGTTGGACGGCGCGATGCCCTCGAGCCGGGTGCCCGACGGCCCCCGCACGACCCCGCCGGCGTCATAGTCGGGAATCGTGGACTCCTGCACGGCCAGACACGATTCGGTCAGCGCGACGTCGACCACCTGTCCGCGCCCGGTGACACCGCGCCGGTAGAGCGCGGCGAGCGCGCCCTGCGCGCCGAACATCCCCGCGAGGGTGTCCCCGAGGGACAGCGCCAACCGGGGCGGCGGCCCGCCGGGGAATCCGTTGAGGTGCCGCAGGCCGCTGACCGCCTCGGCGACCGAGGCGTACCCGGCCTTGTGCGCGTCCGGGCCGGTCTGCCCGTAACCGGAGACGCGGACGAGGATGATGCGCGGGTTGCGGTCGCTGAGCACGTCGTAGCCCAGGTCCCACTTCTCCAGGGTGCCCGGACGGAAGTTCTCCACGATGATGTCGGACTTCTCGACGAGGTCGAGGAACAGTTCGCGGCCGCGCGCCTTGCGCAGGTCGAGGGTGACGGCCCTCTTGTTGCGGGCGTGGACGGTCCAGAAGACGTGGTGGCCGTGCAGTTCGGCCTGGCCCCACGTCCGCAGCGGGTCCGGGGCGCCGGGCGGTTCGATCTTGATGACGTCGGCGCCCATGTCGCCCAGCAACCGGCCGGCGAAAGGCCCCGCGATCAGGGTGCCCAGCTCGAGCACCCGGATGCCCTGCAGCGGTCCGGTCGGCGCCATCACGGCCTCGCGAAGTCGTGGCGGGTCAGCCAGTCGGTGACGATGTCGACGGCGGCCCGCAGCTTGTCGCGCTGGTCGGGCCCCGCGTAATAGTGTGTCGCGCCTGGAATTTCGTGCATCTCCTTGTCATGAGAGTCGTCGCGCCCGATCGCCCGGAACAGCCGACGGGTGTGGCTGGGCGTGCAGGCGTCGTCGGCAAGATTACCGATCACCAGCGCCGGGATCGCGATGTCTTGCCCGCAGGCGACGCCGTCGCCGCGCGCGTCGTCGTAGCTCCATTGGGAGAGCCAGCTGCGCAGCGTGCAGAAGCGCGCCAACCCGACGGGGCCCATGTTCACCACGCGGGGATCGCCGAGGTAGCACGTCCCCGGGGTGCGTTCGTTGGGGTCGACGGTCGGATCCAGCCAGCGGGGATCGGCCATGGTGCCGTGCACGACGAATCCGAACTCTGCATCGGGACGGCCGGCCGCCATCAATTCGGCCAGCTTGTCCTTGACCCATGCGGTGATCCGGCGGTTGCGGTCGATCTGGGCCTGGCGATAGCGGCTCAGGAAGGCCTGGCTGTACGGCGGCTGGTTGGGGTTGTCGGGGTTGTAGAGGTCGAGTTCGGGGTCGCGTCTGCCCGGGTCGGATTCGTCGAGGATGGACGCGTCGAGCCATTCGGTCAGCGTGCCGTGCCGGCTCACGTGCGCGGCCAGCAGCATGATGCCGTCGGCGGGCGGCAGGTCGAGGGCGGTCAGGTCTGGGCCGTCACCCGACGGGCTGGACGTGATGGTCGCGTGCTGGGCCTGCTGCTGATATAACAGCGACAGCGAGCCGCCGCCACTCCACCCGGCCAGCACCACCTTCTCGTAGCCCAGCCGCTTCTTGGCGTCCTTGATGCACTCGCCGAGGTCCTCGACCACCTTCTCCATCAGCAGCGCCGAGTCGGTCCCGCGGAATCTGCTGTTGCAGTAGATGACATGGTGACCCGCGCGAGCCAGCGCGCCCGTCATAGGCAGGTACGCGCCGCCGCCGATCGGGTGCATGAACACCAGCACGGTGTCCGACGGCTTGTCTTTCGGCTTGAGTAGATAGCTTTCCAGCACGGTGATTTCGGCCAGCCCGCCGTACACGTCCCGAACGTCGGCACCGTTCCGGAAGGCGACGAGATAGGGGATGCGTTCGTAGTCGTGCTTCACGAGTGCTGCCCCAGGTCGTTGGCCAGCACCTCGGCCGACGGCGTCAGCCGCCGTCGGGTGTCGATGGCGATCACCTGCCAGTCGACGCGAGAATGCTCGTCGAACTTACGGCGCGCACGGTCCCGCGCCTTCTCGGGTGCCCCGTGGTGAACGCCCTGGGGCGCGTGCGAGACCAGGCCGGATGGCATCGGGATCCCGTAGAGGGACCCACCGTGGAAGAAGGCGATCTCGTCGTAGTCGACGTTGCGGTGGTACCAGGGGGTGCGCTCGGTGCCCGGCACGCTCTCGGCCGGTTTGGGCAAAAAGTTCATCACGTAGACGCCGGTGGCCTGCATGAACAGGTGGACGGTCGGCGGCAGGTGGACGCTGTCGGAGGTGACGACGTTGTAGTCGGCGATGTTGAAGGTGAACGGGAAGTTGTCCCCGCGCCAGCCTTCCACGTCGAGCGGATTATGTTGGTAGTAGAGCGTTGTGGGGCCCGCCTCGTGGACGAGCCGCACCTCGTACTCGTCACGGCCGTCATCCTCGATTGGCGCCGGGTCGGGGATGGTGGCCTGCGACGGGTCGAACGGGAAGTGGCGCCCGAGCGGCCCGGGCGGGGGGACGCGAAGCTCGTCGCGGGTCTGGACCATCAGCAGCGTGGTCTCGCCTTCGGGCGCCTGGCGCCAGGTGCACGCCTTCGGCAGGTAGAGCCAGTCGCCCTCGCGGTATCGCAGCGGCCCGAATTCGGTTTCGAGCAGCCCGGTGCCGCGGTGGACGAAACACAGCATGTCCCCGTCGATGTGCCGGGTGTAGAACGGCATCGGTTCGTGGCGGCGGCTCAGCATGATCCGGCAATCCGCGTTGCTGAACATCAGCAGCGGACCGCCGGCGGCGTCGGTGGCGTCGCCCGGTTTGAGCTCGCTGGAGAGCACGTCGAGGGGTCGCAGCGGGCCGACCGCCCGGTAGGCAGTGGGGTCGTGGCGCCGGTACATGTTGGCGGTGCGGCCGGCGAAACCTCCGCGCCCCAGCTCGTCGTCCTTGAGACCGTCGAGGTCGGCGTGCAGCCGCCGCGGAGTGCGGCCCTTGCGCAGGTGGACAAAGGATTCCATGGAAGCCCCCAGGCTCGATGCGGTCACGGTCCCTGCCAAAAACCAAAAGTGACGTTACTTTTCTTTCTGAGGTGGCACAAGGGTCCGGAACGTTGTTCTCGGCTGGGCGGCGCGTTCGCGAGACATAACTCAGCGCGACGCGCCCCGGCGTGTCTTCGCCGACGTTTACGTGTCGTGGGGCGGGTGCTGGGCCGCGACAGGTGCGGGGGCCGGGTCGTCAGTCGCGGATGCGCAGGACGACTTTCCCCTTGGCGGTTCGGTTTTCGAGGGAGGCGACGGCCGCGGCGGCTTCATCCAGCGGGTAGACCACCGGTTCCGGCGGGGGCAGTTGCCCCGAGCTGAGCAATTGCTCGAGGCCGGCCCACTGCTCGGCCAGCGCGCCGGGGTGCGTCGCGGCCCATGCGCCCCAGCCGACGCCGACCACGTCGATGTTGTTGAGCAGCAACCGGTTCACCTTGACAGTGGGAATCTCGCCGCCGGTGAAGCCGATGACCAGCAGGCGCCCCCCCGGGGCAAGCGACCGCAGCGAGTCGGTGAATCGGTCGCCGCCAACCGGGTCGACGACGATGTCGACGCCGCGGCCGTCGGTGAGTTCCAGCACCGTGTCCTTGAACCCGTCGGCCAGCACCACGTCGGTGGCGCCGGCCGACGTCGCCATCTCGCCCTTTTCCCGCGAGCTCACCACCGCGATGACGCGGCTGGCGCCCAGCACCGACGCCAGCCGCAGGGTGGAGGTCCCGATCCCGCCGGCCGCCCCGTGCACCAGCACCGTCTCGCCCCGCCGCAGCCGGCCGCGTACGGTCAGCGCGAAATACATGGTCAGGTCGTTGAACAGCAGGCCGGCGCCCGCCTCGAAGCTCACGTTGTCGGGCAGCTTGAACGCGCGGTCGGGCGTGAGCACCGCGACCTCGGCCATGCCGCCCGTGAGCATGGTCAGGCCCACGACGCGGTCTCCGGCACGCACGTGCGCGCCGTCGGGGGCCGAGCGCACCACGCCCGCGATCTCCGCCCCGAGCACGAACGGCGGATCCGGCCGGTATTGGTAGAGGCCGCGGGTGAGCAGGGCGTCCGGGAACGCGACGCCCGCGGCGTGGACGTCGACGACGATGCCGTCGCCGGCGGGCTCGTCCACCTCCGACACCTCGATAGCATCCGGACCATCCAGCCGACTCACCCGTGCCGCGCGCATGACCGGACAGCCTACTGCCGGTTCAGAACCCGCCGGCGACCCGCACCACGGCGCGGCCGGTGAAGGCGCCGTCGCGCAGCTGATCGAGCACGCCGACCACGTCCTTGACGTCGACCTCGCTGGTCAGCGCCGCCAGGTGCCGCGGCCGCAACGAATCCCCGAGCAGCGCCCACAACTTGCGCCGCTTGCCGATCGGCAGCTGCACGGAGTCCATGCCCAGGAGCGCGATGCCGCGCAGGATGAAGGGCAGCACCGTGGTGTGCAGCGCGGGGCCGCCGGTGAGGCCGCTGCAGGCCACCGCGCCGCCATAGTCGACGGAGCTCAGGACGTCGGCCAGCGTCGCGCCGCCCACGCAGTCCACCGCCGCCGCCCACCGCGCCTTGGCCAGCGGCCGCGGCTTGGCGTCGGGGTCGGCGGGCAACCGGCCGATGACCTCCGCCGCGCCGAGCTCTTTCATCAGTTCCGCCGCCCCCGCCTTGCCGGTCGAGGCCACCACCCGATAGCCGGCGGCCGACAGCAGGTCCACGCTGACCGACCCGACGCCGCCCGAGGCGCCCGTTACGACGACCGACCCGGCACCGGGTTCGACGCCCCAGTCGATCAGGGCCTGCACGCTCATGGCCGCGGTGAAGCCGGCGGTCCCGATGGCGGCGCCGTCGCGCGGGCTCAGCGGGCCGAGCGACACGACCTGGTCGGCGGGCAGCCGGGCGTATTCGGCGTAGCCGCCGTGATGGCCGGTGCCGATCTGGTAGCCGTGGGCCAGCACCAGGTCGCCGGCCGCGAACTCGTCGGACTCGGACTCGACGACCTCGCCCGCCAGGTCGATACCCGGCACGACGGGGTAGTCGCGCACGACGCCGCCGTTCGGCGTCAGCGCCAGTGCGTCCTTGAAGTTGACACTCGAATAGTGCACCCGGATCGTCACGTCACCGGGCGGGAGATCGGAGTGGCTCAGGGTCTCGACCGCGGCGGTTATCCGGTCGCCGCCTTGCCGGGCGACGAGCGCTTGAAAGGTGTCCATCCCTCGACGCTAGCCTGAGGGCTCCCCCTCACCGCGAGCAGACGCAAAAGCCCGCGACACGCCGGTGCGATTTGCGTCTGCTCGCCGTCGCTACTTGAGCTCGGCCGACGACAGGCCGAGCAACCGCCGGGCCACCACCAGTTGCTGAATCTGCTGGGTGCCCTCGAAGATGTCCAGGATCTTGGAGTCGCGCGCCCACTTCTCCAGCAGCGACTGCTCGGAATACCCGGCGGTTCCGGCCAATTCGACGGTCTTGAGCGTCACGTCGCTGGCCATCCGGCCCGCCTTGGCCTTGCTCATCGACGCCTCTTTGGAGTTGGGGATCTTGTTGTCGGCCTGCCAGGCCGCGCGCAGCGCCAGCAGGTAGGCGGATTCCCAGTCGGCCTCCATCCGCAAGAACTCGGCCGCCGCGGCGCTCTGCACGTGCGACGGCTTGTCGTAGGAGATTTCCACCCCGGCCTCGGTGAGGATCTTGCGGATCTCCTCGAGCGCGGCGCGGCCCACCCCGATCGCCATGGCTGCGACGATGGGCCGGGTGTTGTCGAAGGTTTCCATCACCCCCGAAAAGCCTTTGCCCTCCTCGATTTCGGGGTTTCCGAGCAGGTTCTCTTTGGGAATGCGGACGTTGTCGAACCGGATCGCGGCCGTGTCGGAGCCCTTGATTCCGAGCTTGCGTTCGAGCCGCTCGACGGTGACGCCGGGATGCTCGCGCGGGACGATGAACGACTTGATCGCCGCCCGCCCCTTCGACTTGTCCAGCGTGGCCCACACCACGATGTGGGTGGCGCGGGATCCCGCGGTGACATAGATCTTCTCGCCGTTGATCACGTACTCGTCGCCGTCCAGCCTGGCGGTGGTGGACACCGCCGCCGAGTCGGACCCGAATCCCGGCTCGGTGATCGCCATCGCCGCCCATACCTTGCCGAGCCGCTCGAGCTGCTCGTCGGTGGCGACGGCGGAGATGGCCGCGTTGCCCAAGCCCTGGTAGGGGACGGACAGCATCATCGCGACGTCCCCCCAACTGGCCTCGAGGGTCTGCAGCAGGGCGGCCATGTTGGCGCCGTTGTGGTTCTTGCCCCGGTCCTCGTCCTCGTCGCGCAGCGCGTCGGCTCCGGCGAATTCGATTGACTCCGAGGCTCCCTCGAACAGGTTGATCAGGGTGTCCAGCTCAACCGGGTAGGCGTGTTCGGCGAGGTCGTACTTCCGCGCGATCGGCCGCATCAGCTCGGCGGCGCCCTGATGGGTCTTGGTCATTACCGCCTGCAACTTGCGGGGCAGTTCCAGATTGATTGGCATGATTGATCTTTCGCTCGCGTTGGCTACTCAGACGATGACGACGCCCTCGGCAACACCGATGGCGCGCAGGTCGCGGTACCACCGTTCGACGGGGTGCTCCTTGGTGAAACCGTGCCCGCCGAGCAGCTGTACACCGTCGAGCCCGATCTGCATGCCCTTGTCGGCGCCGAGGCGCTTGGCCAGCGCGGCCTCCCGGGTGAAGGGCAGTCCCTGCTCGGCGCGGGAGGCGCCGCGCCAGGTGATCAGGCGCAGGCCGTCCAGCTCGATCGCGATGTTGGCGCACATGAAGGCCACGGCCTGCCGGCGGGCGATCGGCTCGCCGAACGCCTCCCGCTCCTTGACGTAGGGGACGACGTAGTCGAGAACCGCGTGTGACGTGCCGACCGCGAGGGCCGCCCAGCCCAGCCGGGACAGCGCGATGGCCTCGGAGTAGTCGGCATCGCAGGCTTCGTCCTCGCCGAGCCGCGCGCTCAGCGGCACCGACACCCCGGACAGCTCGACCTGGCCCAGGGCCGCCGCGCGGATGCCCATGCTCGGATCCGCTTTGACCGTAAGGCCTTTCGTCGACGACTCGACGATGAACAGCGTCGGCTTGCCGTTGAGCTGGGCACCGATGATAAACAGCTCCGCATCGGCCGCCGCGGGCACCAGTGACTTCACGCCGTCGAGGCGGTAGCCGCTGGGGGTGCGGACGGCGGTCGTCTTGAGGCGGGTGGGGTCGAAGAGGGGCTGCGGTTCGGCGATCGCGACGCACGCCTGCGGGACGTTATCGCCGGCGAACTCGTGCAGATAGGTGGCCTGCTGGTCGGCGCTGCCCCAGTGGGTAAGGGCTGACGCCACCCCGCCGGGCGCCAGGATCGGCAGCGCCAGGCCCATGTCGCCGTAGGCGAGCGCCTCGGCCACCAACACGTTGGTGACGGTTGAGCGGTGCGCGGCGATGCCGTCGAAGTCCTCGGGGATGTTGATCGCGGTGATGCCCAGTTCGGCCGCCTTGGCGATCAGATCGGGCGGATACGTCGCCGCCTGGTCGGCGTCGGGCGCGGCCGGCCGCAGCACCTCGGCGGAGAACTCGTCGAGGGTCTCGATGATCATCTTCTGGTCGTCGTCGGGCGTCAGGTCGAAATAGTCCTTGCCGCTGGACTTCAGCCGGGTCGGCCCACCGCGCAGGTTCTGGATGCGCTTGAACTGCCGGGACGTGGTGGCGGCGGTGGAGAAGATCGTCTTCGTTCCGTAGCGCAGGCCCCGGTTCAGCGGGTCGCGCAGGTGGTAGCGGTCCAGGAACTCCTGCCCGACGAGCGGGGTGAGTAGCGCGATCGCGATGTCGATGCCGGTCCTTTTGTGCGGCTCGAGTCCGACGCCGTTCGGGCGGCTGTGGCGCTTGGCCCGGGGGCGGGAGGATTTCTTGTTCGAACCGGAAAGAGTTTCGGTCATGTCTGCAGCCTCTGTCGTTGGGGCAATGCGGATAAGCCTATCTTACTCCGGAGTAAGATAGGTAGGACCGAGTGTTAACTAATTCACAGGAGGCGCGCAAGCACCCCTTCTTGCAGCAGGCCGTTGGTCGCCACGGCGTCTCCCCGGTGTGGCCCCGCGGTCCCGTCCAGGCCGGTCATCGTCCCGCCAGCTTCGCGCACCAAGATGTCGAGCGCCGCCAGGTCCCACACCGAAACCTCCGGCTCGGCGGCGATGTCGACGGCGCCCTCGGCGACGAGGCAATACGACAGGAAGTCGCCGAAGGCCCGGACCCGCCAGACCGAATCGGTCAGTTCGATGAAGCGGTCCCGCAGCCCGCGCTGGGCCCACCCGGACAGGCTGGAGAACGACAGGCTCGCCGAACCCAGCTCGTCCACCGAGGACACCGACAGGCGGCGCGGCGCGGCGCCCCCGATCGCGACGAACGCACCCCGGCCGCGCGCGGCCCACCAACGCCGCTGCAGTGCCGGCGCGCTCACGACGCCCACCGACGGGACACCGTCCTCGAGCAGGGCGATCAGGGTCGCCCACACCGGCACGCCGCGCACGAAGTTCTTGGTGCCGTCGATCGGGTCGATGACCCACTGCCGTCCCGAGAAGGTGGCGGTGCCCCCGAACTCCTCCCCGACGACGCCGTCGTCCGGTCGTTCCCGGGCGAGCGCCTCGCGCAGGTCCGCTTCGACCGCGCGGTCGGCATCGGTCACCGGCGTCAGGTCGGGCTTGGTTTCGACGCGCAGGTCGAGCGCGCCGAACCGGGCGGCCGTCACCTCGTCGGCGCGGTCGGCCAGCGTCAGCGCGAGCGTCAGATCGTCTTTGCTCATGTGAGCAGTCCTACCACGCCGTCGCGCACGCCCTACCATGGCCGAATGTGGGAATTCGGTGTGCTCATCCTGCTCGTCGCCGTGTTGGGCGTGGCCCTCGCGCAGCGGTTTCTGCCGCGCGGGCCGCGCGGTGAGCTCGCCAGCGGCACGCTGCTCGTGACCGGGGTGAGCCCGCGACCCGACGCGACCGGCGAGCAGTTCGTCACGATCGCCGGGGTCATCAACGGACCGACGGTCAACGAGCACGAGGTTTATGCGCGCCTCGCCGTCAACGTCGACCAGTGGCCGACCATGGGCGCGTTGCTGCCGGTGGTGTACTCGCCGAAGAATCCGGACAACTGGAGCCTCGCGCCGGCCCAGCCGCCGGCCGCCTAGCCGAGGGTGCGGTCGCCGAAATGGCGGCGCGGTGGCCGGCCCCGCAATTCGCCAGGGCAGAACGCGGGTCGACACCCTACCGCGGTGCCTGGATCGTTCGATGCATAGGGACCAATGGCACCCAGGTGTTGACCAATGTCTCTTCGGTCGCCGGGGCCGCGCTCCATAACGTTTGGGTTTGCCCACCGCCCGACACAGGAGGCCGCGATGCTGCAGTCAGCCCCCGTGGGTGTCGACGGATTCGAGATGGCCGTCGGTGCCGTGCCCGCGCCCTCGCGGAAACCGTAGGGCCTTGCCCGCCGCCGGGGCCGTTGGGCCCGATAACGTCACGACCGCAACGTCGTCCACGCGTGTGCCGAGCCCGCGGACGGCGTCGCGATGACCGCTCGGGCAGAGGCGGGCGGGGGTCCGGACCCGAGCGTGGGACCGTTGCGCCATACCTTGTCCCAGCTGCGGTTGCGCGAGTTGCTGGCCGAGGTGCAGGACCGGGTCGAGCTCATCGTCGAGGGCCGCGACCGCCTCGACGGGCTGGTGGAGGCGATGCTGGTCGTCGCCTCGGGCCTGGAACTCGACGCCACCCTGCGCTCGATCGTGCACTCCGCGACCGATCTGGTGGACGCCCGCTACGGCGCTCTCGAGGTCCACGACGAAGAAGGTCGCGTGGTGCAGTTCGTCCACGAGGGCATCGACGAGGAAACCGTGCGCCGCATTGGGCACGTGCCCACGGGTCGGGGAATCATCGGGTTGTTGATTCACCATCCGAAACCGCTTCGGCTCGAAGACCTCTCGCAGCACCCCGAGGCGGTGGGCTTTCCGCCGCACCACCCACCGATGCGCAGCTTCCTCGGCGTGCCGGTCCGGGTGAGCGACGAGTCGTTCGGCACGCTCTATCTGGCGGACAAGACGAACGGGAAGCCGTTCAGCGAAGACGATCAGCTGCTGGTCCAGGCGCTCGCCTCCGCGGCGGGCATCGCCGTCGCCAATTCCCGGCTCTACGAGCAGGCCACGTCCCGTCAGTCGTGGATCGAGGCCACCCGCGACATCGCGACCGAATTGCTGTCCGGCACGGAACCGGCGCAGGTGTTCCGGCTCGTCGCCGAGGAGACGGTCAAGCTGACCGGGGCCGACGGCGCCCTGGTGGCCGTTCCGATCGGAGAGGATCTGGCGGCCGACGTGTCCGAGCTGATGGTGATCCAGAGCGTCGGCAGCGCCGCGGAGACGGCCGTCGGGCAGACCATTGCGGTGGCGGGCACTTCCCTCGGTGACGTCATCACCCGGAGCAGTCCCCACCGGGTCGACGGGCTCGCCGTGGACGGGGTGGAGGTGGGCTCCGCGCTGGCCCTGCCGTTACGGGCCAATGGCGCGGTCGCCGGGGTCGTCGTGGTCCTGCACCACAACGGGGCGGCGTCGTTCACCGACGACCATTTCGAGATGATGACCGCGTTCGCCGACCAAGCGGCGCTGGCTCTGCAATTGGCCATCTCCCAGCGTCGGAGCCGGCAACTCGACGTCGTCACCGAGCGGGACCGCATCGCCCGCGAACTCCACGACCACGTCATCCAGCGGCTGTTCGCGGTCGGATTGGCGTTGCAGGGCGCGGTGTCCCGGGCGCAAGACCCGGAGGTGCGCCGCCGACTCTCCGTCGCCGTGGACGACCTGCAGGGCGTCATCCAGGACATCCAGACCACCATCTTCGACCTGCACGCGTCGCCGCAGGGCACGCTGCGGCTCCGGCGGCGGATCGACGAGGCGATCGCCGAGCTGGTGGGCACGGCGCTGCGCACCACGGTTCAGTACGTCGGGCCGCTCTCGGTGGTCGACGACGCCCTGGCCGGCGCGGCCGAGGCGGTGGTCCGCCAGGCGCTCAGCAACGCGGTGCGCCATGCCGGCGCCACCACGGTCTCGGTGCGGGTCATCGTCGCCGACGACCTGCGCATCGAGGTGAGCGACGACGGCCGTCCGCTGCCCGACCCAGACGCCGACGGCGGGCTGGCCGATCTGCGGCGCCGGGTGGCAGAGGTCGGCGGGGCGTTGACCATCGAGAGCGCGCCCGGCGCCGCAGACACCCTGGTTCGGTGGTCGGCGCCCCTGCAGTGACCGCCGGGCCTTTTGCCGGCACGCCGGAGCTGGCATCCTTAGGCCGTGCCACGCAAAGACATCGACCGCGTCCGGGCGACGGCCGCCCTAGACGTGATCAGGCAACACCCCGTCCTCGTGCTCTTCGCGGCGTCGCCGGCACTGGCGCTGGTCGGCGCGATCTGGTGGGTCGCGGGCGCGGGCTGGGCCATCCTGTCGGCCCTCGCGTTCCTGCTGGTCGGCGCGGGGCTGATCGTGATGAGGCGCTGACGCCGGTCAGCCGTGGCCGACGCGCAGCAGGTCGGTCAGGTTGGGCAGCTTGACGCGGGGTCGCCCGTGCGGTTCGCCCGCGGCCCGCTCGTGGCGGTCGATGACCTCCCAGTGCGCGGCGGTGACCAGCTTCGGCTGACGCGACGCCAGCCAGGCGGCCAGTTCGTCGCGGTGGTCGGGCGGGAAGGCCGCCAACTCGCCCTCGTCGGCGCGGGCGAGGTCGGCGAGCAAGGTGTCGACGGTGTCCTGCGAGTCCTTCTTATTGGTGCCGATCACGCCGGTGGGGCCGCGCTTGATCCACCCGACCACGTATTCGTTGCGACGGCCGTCGACCCGGCCGTCGGTGTTGGGGATCGTCGCCGTCTTCTCGTCGAACGGCAGGCCCGGCGTCGGCACGCCGCGGTAACCGACCGAGCGGACGACCAGCTGGACGGGCAGCTCCTCGCGCTCGCCGGTGTCCTTGGCCGACACCCACCCGCTGGCATCGGTGACCAGCTCGTTGCGGCCCAGCACGATGCGCTCGACCTTGCCATCTCCCGTGATCTCGATGGGGGAGGTCAGGAACCGCAGGACGATGCGGCGGTGGCCGGGGCGCGGGGCGCGGCCCGCGTACTCCCGCATCACCTTGATGTTCTGCTTGGTCGTCTTGCCGGCGGCGGCCGCGTCCTCGTCGGTGATGCCCTCGAGCTGGGCCGGGTCGACGATCACGTCGACCCCTTCGAGCTCCCCGAGTTCGCGCAGCTCCAGCGTGGTGAATGCCGTCTGCAGGGGTCCGCGGCGGCCGAGGACCACCACCTCGTCGACACCGCAGGGCCGCAGCGATTCCAGCGCGTGGTCGGCGATGTCGGTGAGCTTCAACGCGTCGGGATCGGTGACCAGGATGCGCGCGACATCCAACGCCACGTTGCCGTTGCCCACCACGACCGCCCGGGCGCCCGACAGATCGGGTGTCGACTGCTCGAAGTTGGGATGCGCGTTATACCAGCCCACGAAGTCGACGGCGGACATGCTGCCGGGCAGGTCCTCGCCGGGGATGTTCAGCGCCCGGTCGGATTGCGCGCCGACCGCGTAGACGACGGCGTCGTAGCGCTCGGCCAGCTCGCTGGGCTGCACGTGCTCGCCGACCTCCACGTTGCCGAAGAAACGGAAGCGCGGGTCTTCGGCCGTCTTCTCGAACTGCTTGCTGATCGACTTGATCTTGGGGTGGTCGGGCGCCACGCCGGATCGCACCAGGCCCCACGGCGTGGGCAGCATCTCGAGCATGTCGACGGCGACGTCGACGTCCTCGGTGGAGTCGGCCGCCTTGAGCAGCGAGGCCGCGGCGAAGAAACCCGACGGGCCGGCGCCGACGATAGCTACGTGGTATGGGCGCATACTCCACCTTCTATCCGTGCCCGGTTCGCGCGCAGGGGGGCTGTCAACTGGTCGGCGCGTGGGGCGGGGTGGCACATGATCGTGTCTCGATGCTAAACGCATGACCGCTGGTCGTGGCCCGAGCACTCGCCGGGAGCCGAGGTCCTTCGGGGCCCCGGTAACGTTGTCCGCTGTGGAACCCGACCGTCAAGCCGATATCGCCGCCCTCGACTCCACCCTCACGACGGTGGAGCGCGTGCTCGACGTGGACGGTTTGCGCGGTCGCATCGAGAAGCTGGAGCACGAGGCATCGGACCCGCAGCTGTGGGACGACCAGGCCCGCGCCCAACGGGTCACCAGCGAGTTGTCCCACGCGCAGGGGGAGCTGCGCCGGATCCAGGAGCTGCGGCAGCGCCTCGACGACCTGCCGGTGCTGTACGAGTTGGCGGCCGAGGAGGGCGACGGCGCCCCTAGCGCCGTAGCCGCGTTCGCCGAGGCCGACGCGGAGCTGAAGGCGCTGCGTGCCGACATCGAGGCCACCGAGGTGCGCACCCTGCTCTCGGGCGAGTACGACGAACGCGAGGCGCTGGTCACGATCCGCTCCGGCGCCGGTGGGGTGGACGCCGCCGACTGGGCCGAGATGCTGATGCGGATGTACATCCGGTGGGCCGAGCAACACAAATATCCCGTCGAGGTGTTCGACACCTCCTACGCGGAGGAGGCCGGCATCAAGAGTGCGACCTTCGCCGTGCACGCCCCGTTCGCCTACGGCACCCTGTCCGTCGAGCAGGGCACCCACCGGCTGGTGCGGATCAGCCCGTTTGACAACCAGAGCCGTCGCCAGACGTCGTTCGCCGAAGTCGAGGTGCTGCCGGTGGTGGACACCACCGATCACATCGACATCCCCGAAGGTGATGTGCGCGTTGACGTTTATCGTTCGAGCGGCCCCGGCGGCCAGTCGGTGAACACTACCGACTCCGCGGTTCGTTTAACCCACATCCCAACGGGTATCGTCGTGACTTGCCAGAACGAGAAGTCGCAATTGCAGAACAAGGTCTCGGCGATGCGGGTGCTCCAGGCAAAGCTGTTGGAGCGCAAGCGATTAGAAGAACGCGCTGAGCTCGACGCGTTGAAGGGTGAGGGCGGCAGTTCGTGGGGCAACCAGATGCGCTCCTACGTGTTGCACCCCTATCAGATGGTCAAGGACCTGCGCACCGAGTACGAGGTGGGCAATCCGGCGGCCGTATTGGACGGAGACATCGACGGCTTCCTGGAAGCGGGAATCCGATGGCGCAACCGAAAAGATGACGACTAACACAGTTCTTTCCTGGGTGACCGCGCTGGGCTGGCACGACTTCTGGCGCGGCGCCATGGGTCAATGGATCATCACCCGTGGTCTCCGGGTGGTCATGCTGTTGATCGCGGCGGTGCTGGCGGTCCGCTTCGTCACCTGGGTGGCGGAGCAGGTGACCCGTCAGCTCGACGTCGGCTTCGCCGAGAGCGACGCCCTGGTCCGATCGGAAGCGACGAAGCACCGCCAGGCGGTGGCGTCGGTGATCCAGTGGGTCTCCATTGTCATCATCGCGATCTGGGTCGTCTTGCAGGTCGCCGACGTGCTGCAGTTCTCGGTGGGCGGCCTGGTGGCCCCGGCCACGGTGGTGGGCGCCGCGCTGGGTTTTGGCGCGCAGCAGCTCGTGCGTGACCTGCTCTCGGGGTTCTTCATCATCGTCGAGAAGCAGTACGGTTTCGGCGATCTGGTCGAGCTCACCATCTCGGGGTCGACAACCGACGCGCGCGGCACCGTCGAGAACGTGACGCTGCGGGTGACCAGACTGCGTTCGTCGAACGGCGAGGTGTTCACGGTGCCCAACGGCCAGATCGTGAAGGTGAACAACCTCTCCAAGGACTGGGCGCGTGCGGTGGTGGACATTCCGGTCTCCACCGCCACCGACCTGAACCGGGTCAACGAGGTCTTGCACCAGGAGTGCGAGCATGCGATGGACAACCCGGTGCTGGGCGAGTTGCTGTTGGACGCGCCCACCCTGATGGGGGTGGAGAGCATCGAGGTCGACACCGTCACGTTGCGCATGGTGGCCCGCACGCTGCCCGGCAAGCAGTTCGAGGCCGGCAGGCAACTGCGGGTCCTGGTCATCCGGGCGCTGGCCCGTGCCGGCATTGTGACGGCGGCGGACGCAAGAGTGGGCCTGGTCGAGGATCCCGCCGTCCCGGCCGCTCAAGCCGCTGAAGAGCAGGCCGGCGACGAGCCTACGGCGGCGGTGCAACGCCGGTGAAGTTGACGCTGAGCATCCTTGAGAAGCGCAGCGACGATTCGAAGCGACGCTGGAGCCATCTCTTCGGCGGCCGAATGCGGACCTCGACGGTGATCCTGATCATCGCGTTCATCGCGACGTGGTGGACCTACGACACATACCGTCCCGAGCCCGCGCCCAAGCCCCCGCCACAGCAGGTGGTGCCCCCGGGCTTCGTGCCGGACCCCAACTACACGTGGGTGCCGCGCAGCCAGGTGCGCCAACCGCCGGTCACCGTCACCTACACGCCCACGCCGACGAGCACGGTGCCTCCGACGACCACCGTCCCCATCACCACGACGACCACCACACCGCCGCCGCCCTTCGGGTTGCCGACGCCGCCGTGCCTGCTGCCGCCGCCGTTCTGTCCGCCCAGCCCAAGCCCGACGACACCCACGGCGTCGCCCTCGACTTCGCCGCAGCAGTTGCCGCAGCCGGGGCCCGGTCCGGTGCCGAGTTCGCCGCCGCCAGCCAGTTGACTTTGGCTTGCCAGCGAAATTCACCGCTACACTGGCGTGCCGTGATGATCACCCTGGACCATGTCAGCAAGAAGTACAAAGCGTCGGCGCGTCCCGCCCTGGACGACGTCAACGTCAAGATCGACAAGGGTGAATTCGTCTTCCTCATCGGCCCGTCGGGCTCGGGCAAGTCCACGTTCATGCGGCTGTTGCTCGGCGAGGAATCGCCGAACACCGGCGATGTGCGGGTCTCGAAGTTCCACGTCAACAAGCTTCCCGGGCGGCACGTCCCCAAGCTGCGCCAGGTGATCGGCTGCGTGTTCCAGGACTTCCGCCTGCTGCAGCAGAAGACGGTGTACGAGAACGTCGCCTTTGCGCTGGAGGTCATCGGTAAGCGCGCCGACGCGATCAACCGTGTGGTGCCCGACGTGCTCGAGACCGTCGGCCTGTCGGGCAAAGCCAACCGGTTGCCGCACGAGCTGTCCGGCGGCGAGCAGCAGCGGGTCGCGATCGCACGCGCGTTCGTCAACCGACCCCTGGTGCTGCTGGCCGACGAGCCGACTGGCAACCTCGACCCGGACACCAGTAAGGACATCATGGATTTGTTGGAGCGGATCAACCGCACCGGTACGACGGTGGTGATGGCCACCCACGACCACCACATCGTCGACTCGATGCGGCAGCGGGTCTTGGAACTGTCCCTGGGCAGGCTGGTTCGGGACGAGCAGCGCGGTGTCTACGGGATGGACCGCTAAGTGCGTTTTGGCTTCCTACTGAACGAAGTCCTCACCGGGCTTCGCCGCAATATCACCATGACGGTCGCGATGATCCTGACCACCGCGATCTCCATCGGCCTGTTCGGCGGCGGCCTGCTCGTTGTCCGGTTGGCCGAACACTCGCGGGCGATCTATCTCGACCGCGTGGAGACGCAGGTGTTCTTGACCGACGACGTATCGGCCAACGACCCGACGTGCGGCAGCAATCCGTGCAAGGCGCTGCGGGAGAAGATCGATGGCCGCCAGGACGTCAAATCGGTGCGATTCCTCAACCGGCAGGACGCGTACGACGACGCGATCCGGAAGTTTCCGCAGTACAAGGACGTCGCCGGAAAGGATTCCTTCCCAGCGTCATTCATCGTCAAGCTGGATAACCCCGAGCAGCACAAGGAATTTGACACGGCGATGCAGGGTCAGCCCGGGGTGCTTTCGGTGCTCAACCAGAAAGACCTGATCGACCGGCTGTTCGCGGTGCTGGACGGCCTGAGCAACGCGGCGTTCGCCGTCGCGTTGGTGCAGGCCATCGGGGCAATCTTGCTGATTGCCAACATGGTCCAGGTCGCGGCGTACACGCGGCGCACGGAGATCGGGATCATGCGGCTGGTGGGCGCGAGCCGCTGGTACACCCAGCTGCCCTTCCTGGTGGAGGCCATGGTCGCCGCGGCCCTCGGCGTGGCGATCGCCGTCGTCGGCCTGGTGCTGGTCCGGGCGTTGTTACTGGAGAACGCGCTGAACCAGTTCTACCAAGCCAATTTGATCGCGCGCGTCGACTACGCCGACATCCTTTACATCTCGCCGATCCTCTTCCTACTCGGCGTGTCGATGGCGGGATTGACCGCTTACGCCACGCTGCGCCTCTACATTCGGCGGTAGCTGTGGCCAACAACCCAGGGCGGGGCAAAGCGGCGGGCGGCAAGCGTGGCAGCAAACAAATCATCGCCACCAATCGCAAAGCGCGGCACGATTATTCGATCGAAGAGGTCTACGAGGCCGGAGTGGCTTTGCAGGGTACCGAAGTGAAGTCCCTGCGCGAGGGCCACGCCTCGCTGGCCGACGCTTTCGCAACCGTGGACGACGGTGAAGTGTGGTTGCGCAACTTGTACATACCCGAGTACCAGCACGGTAGCTGGACCAATCATGAGCCACGCCGCAACCGAAAGTTGTTGTTACATAGGCAACAAATCGACAGACTGGTCGGGAAGATACGTGATGGTAACGTCGCGCTCGTGCCTATGTCTCTGTATTTCACCGAAGGAAAGGTCAAGGTCGAGCTCGCGCTTGGACGCGGTAAGCGGGCTTACGACAAGCGCCAGGACATGGCCCGCCGAGATGCCAACCGCGAAGTGGTCCGGGAGATGGGCCGCCGAGCCAAGGGCATGAACTGATCGGGGCGGCGTACGCCGAGCTGTCCGCCGTCACCTATGGGGTGAGCGATTTCGTGGGCGGCGTGGCCGCCCGACGGGTCGCCGCGCTGCGGGTGATGCTGGTCGTCTACCCGCTCGAGACGGTGCTGCTCGGCGCGCTGGCCATCGCGGTCGGCGGACCCATCCAATCGGGCGCGTTCTTGTGGGGCGGCCTGTACGGCGTCGGCATGGCGATCGGCATGTGGGCGTTCTTCGCGGCGCTGGGCTCCGGCCCGATCTCGGTGGTCTCGCCGTTGGCGGCCGTGCTGAATGCCGCGGTGCCGGTGGCGGTCGGGATGGCGCTGGGGGAGCGGCCCGGGCCCGGGGCCCTGGTGGGTGTCGTGCTGGCGCTGATCGCGGTGATGCTCGTCAGCCGCGAAGCCACGGACGCCGCGCAGACCCCGTACCGGTTCACGCCGAAGGTGGCGTGGCTCACCGTGCTGGCGGGAGCGGCGATGGGGCTGAACCTGGTGTTCCTGCACCAGGCGCCGCACGCGTCCAAGCTCTGGCCACTGGTGTTCGCCCGGCTGTCCGCGACGGTGGTGGTGCTCGCCATGGGTGCGTTCAGCAACAACCTGCGGCTGCCCCGCGGGAACCCGCTGAAGCTCGCCCTCGGCGTCGCCCTGCTCGACATCTGCGCCAACGTCACCATGCTGGTGGCGCTGCACACGTGGCTGCTCTCGCTGGCCAGCATCCTGATCTCGTTATACCCGGCGGCGACCGTGGTGCTGGCGATGGTGGTGCTCCGCGAGCGGGTGAGCCGCTGCCAGGGCGTCGGGATGGTGATGGCCATGGGTTCGGTGGCCATGATCGCGGCGAGCTGAAGGCGCGGCCGGGTAGGCCTATTTATCGGCAGGTGAGCGGCCTACTATCCGTCCATGGCCGATCGCCCCATCACCAAGCTCGACAAATCCGACGTGCTCGCCGGGCTTTTCGAGGTTTGGGACGACCTCGGCGCGCTCCTGGACGGGATCACCGAAGAGCAGTGGCGGGCGCCGAGCCCGCTGCCGGGCTGGGACGTCAAGGCCCTGACCTCGCACATGATCGGGACGGAGTCCTTCCTGTCCGGGGTTTCGGCGCCCCAGCCGGATGTGGACGTCTCCGCCCTCGGCCATGTGCGCAACGACATCGGCGTGATGAACGAGTGCTGGGTTCGCCACCTCGCCGGGGAACCCGGTGACAGCGTGCTCGAGCGGTTCCGCGCGGTGACCGACGAGCGGCGCGCGGCGCTGACCAAGTTGACCGACGAGGAGTGGAACGCCCCGACCGTCACCCCAGTGGGCCCGGAGAGCTACGGGCGGTTCATGCGGGTGCGGGTGTTCGACTGTTGGATGCACGAGCAGGACATCCGCGAGGCGTTGGGGCGGCCCTCGGCCGACGACGAACTCGGCGGTCCGGCCGGCCGGCTCTCGCTCGACGAGATCGTCTCCACCATCGGGTACGTCGTCGGCAAGCGCGGCAAGGCGCCCGAGAGTTCGCGCATTCAGTTCGAGCTGACCGGCCCTCTGGCGCGCACCATCCGTGTCGCGGTCGACGGCAGGGCCCAGGTCGTGGACGATTTCGGCGGTCGCGAGCCGACCGCGTCGATCCGGCTCGACGGGTTGCAGTTCACCCGGCTGTCCGGGGGGCGGCCCATGTGCCCCGCCCGTTCCCGCGACGTCGACCTCGGTGGCGACCAAGAGGTGGCGTCCCGCATCGTCGAACACCTGAATTTCGTCATCTAACGCGCCGAGATCGACGCTGCCGCGAAGAAGTGTGAGTGCGCGGCGCGCTGACGTCGATCTGGATGTGGAGGAATCGGGACTCTAGCTACCCCCGAGAGTTCGCAAGTGCGAGCTGCGTCACATACCCGATCGAGGGGATTGGCCCGGCCGACCAGATGGGTAGCCAACTGTTACGGGCGCATTCGCGCCGAAACAGCCATAAAGCCCAGGAGGTCGATTTTTCATGACTGCACCGGACACGACCCGTTTGCTCGCGCAACTGCGCACACTGCTCGACCTGACCAACACCGAGATCCAGATCGCGGAAACCCGCATCATCCAGGCGCGCACCGACGCGGTGCGGCGTGAGCTCACCCAAAACGCCGCCAACGGGCGCAAGCGCGCGGAGGCCATCGAGGGCGCCATCCGCAAGCTCGGCGGTTACCCCGACGTCATCGGCCCATTCCTCGGCCGCGCCGCCGCCGCCGTCAAGGCTCTGACCGAGCAGGCCGAGCCGTTCGACGAGGCGCTGCTGGGCGACCTTGCGCTCGAGGACCAGCTGCTCGACCGGGCCCGTTACACCAAGGCACTGGCCGTCGCCGCCAAGCGGCAGGACATCGAGAACCTGGCCGACCGCCTGATCACCGCGCACAACGCGACCGTCGACTGGCTCACCACCGTGCTGGCCGAGGACGCCCTCGGGGGTCCGGCCGCGCTGCGCCGCACCCCGCTGCAGATGGCCGCGGGCACCGCCGTGAAGCTGGTCAACCTGCCCGTCGCATGGTCGGCGCGCGGAGTCGATCGGACCGTGGACGCGCTGCGTTCCGCCGGACCGGCGTTCAACGACCTGGTCAAGCGTGGCGGCAGCGCCGGCGAGATCGCGGCGAAGGCGTTGTCCGCCTCGCAGAGCGCGGCGCTGAAGGCCGCCGAGCGCGTCACCCGCTCGGAGGGCGCCGACGAGGCGGCCGACGCACTGCACTCTGGTCGCGCCGCAGCCGGCGTGCTGGACGCCAAGGAGCTGCCGATCCGCAAGTACGACGACCTGAACATCAACGACGCGGTGGCCGCGATCAAGGAGTTGACCAAGGCCGACGACGTCCGGACGATCATCGCTTACGAAGAGGCGCACAAGAACCGCCAGCGCATCGTGTCGGCAGCGCAGACCCGCGTCGCCGCCATCGCGCAGGAGGTGGTGGGCATCAGCTAAGCGCAACACCCTGACCGAGTGCCCCCTGGTCGCCGGTCCGGGGGCACTCGGCGGCGGCTCGGCGGGGAACAAATCTCCGCGGCCGACCGTTGACGGCGGCGTACTATTGATTGTCCTGCCGAAAATCGGCAGGGATGCTCGAAGAACACAGACAAGGGGCTGAACGGTTTCGACTTCGCGCATCGAATCAAGGGAAGCGTGCCGGTGCAGGCAAGAGACCACCGTAAGCGTCGTTGCAACCATATAAGCGCCGATTCACATCAGCGCGACTACGCTCTCGCTGCCTAAGCGACAGCTAGTCTGTCAGACCGGGACCGCCCTCGGCCCGGACCCTGGCATCAGCTAGAGGGATCAACCGATGAGTTCGGTCGCGGGACTCATCGGGACACCAACAGCGACTGGGATCGTCATCCTGGCTGGTTCGCGTGACCAGGAGATCCGAGTAGAGGCATAGCGGACTGCGCACGGAGAAGTCTTGAGGGAATGCCGTAGGACCCGGGTTCGATTCCCGGCAGCTCCACTAAAACCGCAGGTCAGAAGCTATTTCTGGTCTCAACTGCACGCACATCAACACTGGTGCGATAACTGCGGTCACTACGCCAGTGCGCCGACTTATGGCGCCGTGGCCGCCGCGAAGGGTTGGGTCCTGGCGGGGCCTGGGCCAGTCTCGGACTGAGAGACGCTACCTACACCGCTAGCGCACATACTTGTGCCGGAAGGCCACGTCTGCGCGGCCGCATAGACACCGAATTTGTCGGGCCACGAGCGCATTGCCCTTGCCGGCCGCGGCACGCATCGACGTCCGGTCAGCTGCTCAGAAATTGGGTTGCAGCAGAGGCAAATTCGCGGTGGTACTGGAAGATCGCCCCGTGGCCAGAGTTGGGGTAAATCGTCAAATGCGAGCCAGTGATCCGTCGGTGCATGTCTTCGGAGAGTGTGGTGGGAACCATGCGGTCATGATCACCGTTGGCGATGAGCGTCGGCTGGGTGATCGTCGACAGATCGGCGGGTGCAGAGCGTCCCCATCGTTTGATCGCTTTGAGTTGGGTTCGAAAGGCCTTGACCGTGATCGGCGCGTCGCGATCCTCGGTGCGTTGGTTAAGGCGCTCGATGAACGCGCGTGCAGCGTGCTTGCCAACGTCGTCGCGGTTGAAGAACAAGAACTCTTTGGGGTCCTTTCGGGTGAGGGTGGCACGCAACGTGTCGTAATAGGTGATTCCCGCGACCTGGTCGATGCCCGCTCCGCCTGCGGGTCCGGTTCCGGTGAGAATCAGCTTGCGGACGAGTTCGGGATGTTTGAGCACCAGCGCCTGGGCGATCATTCCACCGAGGGAGAAGGAGAGGATGTCGACGGTGTCGAAGCCGAGTGCGGTAATGAAGGTGTAGGTGTCATCGGCCATCGGCTCGACGGCGCCGGGGACGGTTCCGGTGGAGGCTCCCACGCCGCGGTTGTCGAAGGCGACGACGTGGTGTTGCTGTGCGATCGGATCGATGAGGGCGGGATCCCAGTTGTCCAGGGTGGCCGCGAGATGGCCGAGGAGGATGACGGGGATTCCGCCCTGCGGTCCGAGTTCGCGGTAGGCGTAGGTAACACCACCGGCGTTGACGGTGCGCGACGGTGCGTTCTTGTATGACGCGATGGCGCGGTTGTGCTGAGTGGGATTAACGTTCATGACTATTCTCCGATTGTGTTTGATGCGGTTATGTTTGCGAGGAATTGCAGTGCGTCGGGCACGAATGTTCGGTGGTGCTGGAAGATTCCGCCGTGTCCGGAGTCGGGGTAGATCTTCAGTTGCGCGTTGGGAAGTCGACGTGCCATGTCGGCTGAGTGTGCGTTGTCGACCATGAGGTCGTGGTCCCCGTTTGCCACCAAAACGGGCTGGGTGATGACCGAGAGGTCGTCGGGTGGGCTTTGTCCGGCGTGCCGAATGGCTTTGAGCTGAGCGATGCGGGCCTGCATCGAGATTTTCTTGCCGCGGGTGTGGGTGCGTTCCTCGAGGCGGTGGAGGTACCCGGCGGCGGCGTGCTTGCCCTCGGGGGTGCGTGGGAAGAACAGGAAGTTCCTGGGATCGCTGCGAGTGAGCGCCGCTTTGAGGTAGGCGCCGCCGACGATCGTGGCCATCTTGTCAATGCCGCCGCCGCCGCGGGGGCCGGTGCCGGCCAGGATCATGCAGCGGACGAGTTCAGGTGCTTGCAGCGCAACCATCTGGGCGACGCCGCCGCCGAGAGAAAAGCCGAACAGGTCGACTTGTTCGAGGCCCAGCGCGCGGATGAAGGTGATGGCATCGGTGCCCATCTGTTCGACGGTTGATGGCACCGACCCGCCGGTCGCGCCAACACCGCGGTTATCGAAGGCGATCACGCGGTGGTGCGCAGCGATGCCGTCGATGATGCGCGGGTCCCAGTCGTCGAGGACCGCAGTGAAGTGGTGCAGGAAAATTACGGGAATGCCTGAGCCGCTGCCGAGTTCGCGGTAGGCGAAGGTCACGTCGTCGACGTCGATCGTGTGATTCGGAGCGTCTTTCCAGGTGGTCATGTCGCGCCTTTCGATGAGGTCGTGTTCAGTTCGCGGTGAGGGTTCGTGCGTCGAATTCGGTCAGTGCGGCCAGGATGCGCTGGCTGCGGGCCAGGTGTGGATCCAGTGCGTGGGCGAGTAGTCCATCGAGATGGGCTTCCACCTGGCCGGTTCCCTGACGCGTGGCGAACGGTGAGCGAGGTCGTCCGCGAGTGCTGTTGCGGCAGCGTCGGGTTGGAGGCGTTTGAGCATGACCCGCGGCAGAGCTGCGAGGAGTTCGTCGACGAGGGGATCGTCGTCGACGCCGTGCTTGATCATCTTGGTGAACCACGTGCGGTAGAGCCGCATGAGGCGGGCATCGGGCGAGTGCGCCGCGTCGGCGAGCGCTTCGCTCACTGCGGCCTTCATGAGTCGATTGGGGAGTTCCAGCCCGCGCGGCAGCTGCAGTGGGTCATGCATGGTGGTCATCGAGAAGGCCTCCCTCGCAACGGCAGCGATTGTCGTACGAATATAATATTATGACCGTAAGCTATATTGTTGAGAAGCGCAAGTCCGAGGTTCCTTGATTGAGGAGAGGTGAATCGTGGCGAGATACGACGGGCAGCACAAAGCCGAGACTCGACGTCGGATCATCGAGACGGCGAGCGAGCGCTTCAAGCAGGATGGGATCGACGGTTCCGGTATCGCGAGATTGATGTCTGATGCCGGCCTGACCAACGGTGCGTTCTACGCGCACTTCCAGTCCAAAGACGATCTGGTCGCCAACGTCCTAGCCGACCAGCTGCGCCTCCAGAACGACACCCTGCGCTCGTTACCACCCGGGCGCGAAGCGCTAGAAGAATTTGTCCGCGGCTATCTGTCGCCGCAGCATCGCGACGATCCAGGCGCTGGCTGTCCCAGTGCTGCGTTGCTCGACGAGATAGGCCGCTGCACCGGCGCTGTGCGGGATTCCTATACCGAGGGAATGCGATTCATCGTCGAGGTGATATCCACTCACTTGTCTCCACAGGACCCGTCCGCCGCGCGCACCAGGGCGTTGGGGCTATTCACCGTCCTCGTCGCCACCATGCAACTCGCACGCGCGGTTTCCGACCGAAAACTCTCCGATGAGATACTCGCAGCCGGCATCCTCAATGCGCAGGTGCTACTCAATGCTGATTAGCCTCCCGTTTCCGCTGCGCCCCCGCGAGCCGGCATGAAGTTCGGGTTGATGTCATCAACGGCTCTCGCGTATACGCAGGTCATTTCACGTACTTTCGCGTCGTCAAATTCGACGTTTCCGCACCTCACGACAATGTTTGGGGCGGGTTAGATTTCCGGTGGGACACGGCGGCCTGGCCGCTGACCGGGGATCGGCGTTGACCCAACAATCCGCCCGACAGTAGCCATGGGCTGATCCCTTGCGTGCCGGTGCAAGCGGTTGCCCTCACCGGCCTCCAACCGTCGTATTCAACTCGGGCACCGGGCAAAGGCTCCGCTACCACGCGCGGTGACGGGATTGCCGACGACGGGGGGCTCGTCTGAGCGGGGTCCGGGCCTACTGTGTCGTCTCGGTTGGCGCGACGCCGCGCCCCTGACGCCAGACACCCGGCCGCCGGGTTCGGCGACACGGGCGAGCTGCGCCGGCGCGGTCACCCCATGCGACGCCAAATACACCCGGGGACAGCGATTCCCCGGCACCTTCCAGCCGCATGCGTTGCGACGGGCGCGCGCCCTTGACTACGCGACGACGCCGAGTCGGTGGCCGAGCTGGTCGACCAGCAGACCCACATCCCAGAAGTCGCGATGACTGGTCAGCTTGCCGTCGGTACCGTAGCGGCATGCCGCGATCCCGGTGACGTCGAAGTGCTGGCCGGCCGCGTCAAAGTGTTGGCCGCTGGGCAGTCGGAGCGCACCGTCGATCGAGCCGCTCCACGTCCACTCCAGGTATAGGCGGCCATTCTGCGCGGCGGCGTCGAAAAACCTGATCTTGGAGTCGGGCGCGAACTTGAGCATCCAGCGATGAAACCGCAGGAGCCCGTCCCTGCCCGTGTACGTAGCGCCCATCGCGACGTCGGTGTAACTCCCATTGGGGTCGAAGAAGTCGGCGAGATGTTCGGGGTTGTCTGTCCAGGCCGCAGAGTACAAATGGGCGAACGAATCGTCGGTGGGATGGGGCGTAGACACTGGCATCGGCAAAATTTATCAGACATTAGAAAAACATGGAAGGTCGCTCGAGTGTCGATCTGACCGGATGGCGATGCGCACCATCTCGGGCGGCCGACTCCTTAACCTGTGTTAAGCAGATGTGCACACCCGTGGTCGCGGCGCTTTGCGGACGTTCTGTCCGCGGTGGTCCGAAGCGGTTCCTCATCGGTATCGCCCGGTTTGGGCGTGACGTAAGTGAGTGCTGTAACCGCTGCGCAAGAACCGTTTACAGACCCCCGTCGGCGCTGGCCCAAAGGACCCGATAGGGGCGACTCGGCTCGATTGAGGAACAGCTGCTTGCGCTGCGCGCTTCCGGCTAGTTTAATGTCGATTCGAAAGTGAGCCGGATCACCTGCATCGGTTCGCTGTGTGCTGGGCCTCAAGTCAAGGGGGTGCACGTTTGGACATGCCAGTAGGGGCGACGTGCGTGGTCGGCCGCAACCAGCCGCGCTCTTGATCAGTTCCGCTAGACGAATGTGAACACGAGACGAATGTGAACACCAACCGGCGGGGGGAGATCGATGGCATGCGCCCTGGGGCTCACTGGGCTGTGGCCTCCGAATCCGACGGCACGGGTCACCGGTGCCCGTGCTCGCTGCTCGGGAGGTGTTGATGGTCGTCTCCGCTGACACGCTGAAGGCCAACGCCGTCAAGCCGTTGCGTGCGGTCGGCGGCTTCTTCGCGATGGCGCTCGACACGTTCGTGCAGATGCTCAAGCCGCCATTCGCATGGCGCGAGTTCATTCTGCAGTCCTGGTTCGTCGCTCGAGTCTCGTTCGTGCCGACCCTGGTGTTGTCCATCCCCTTCACCGTGTTGGCGGTATTCCTGTTCAACATCCTGTTACGCGAGTTCGGGGCGGCGGACTTTTCGGGGACCGGCGCGGCGTTGGCGACCGTGCTGCAGATCGGGCCTGTCGTGACCGTGTTGGTGGTCGCGGGCGCCGGCGCGACCGCCATGTGTGCCGACCTGGGTGCTCGGACCATTCGCGAGGAACTCGACGCGCAGCGCGTGATGGGTATCAATCCCATCCAAGCGCTTGTCGTCCCGAGGGTCCTCGCCGCGACAGTGGTCGCGCTGTTGTTGTCGTCGCTCGTCGTGTTGGTGGGACTGACCGGTGGCTTTGTGTTCTCGGTCTTCTTCCAACATGTCACCCCGGGCGCCTTCGTCGCGGGCCTGACCCTCCTCACCGGCTTGGGCGATGTGGTGATCTGCTTCGTCAAGGCAACTTTGTTTGGTCTCACCGCCGGACTAATCGCCTGCTACATGGGTATATCCGTAGGGGGAGGGCCCGCCGGGGTCGGCAACGCCGTCAATGAAACGGTGGTCTTTTCCTTCATGGCGCTGTTCGTGATCAACATCGTTGTCACCGCACTCGGGTTCCGGGCCGGCCTATGAGCGAGGTGTCGCCCTATCCGCTCCCTCGCCTCACCCGTGTGGTGAGCGCGCGAGTCGACAGCTGGAACCGCATCGGCGCGCAGATTCAATTCCACGTGAAGACGCTCGGTTCGATGCGTGACGTTCTCATCCACTATCCGGTTGAGCTGGTGCGACAGATTGCCCAGATGAGCTTGGGTGCAGGCGCATTGGCGATGATCGGCGGAACCATGGTGATCGTGGCCTTCCTCACGCTGTCGACCGGTGCGATCGTCGCCGCCCAGGGTTACAACCAGTTTTCGCAGGTCGGCGTCGAAGCTCTCACGGGCTTCGCGTCGGCCTACTTCAACGTGCGAATCGTCGCGCCGCTCACCGCGGAATTCGCGCTGGCCGCCACCATCGGGGCAGGGGCCACGGCACAACTGGGCGCGATGCGCATCAACGAAGAAATCGACGCCCTCGAAGTGATCGGTATCCGCTCTATCGCCTATCTCGCCTCCGCACGGGTCGCGGCGGGCATCATCGTGGTGATCCCGTTCTACTGCGTGTCGGTTCTCGCGGCGTTCTTCGCCACCCGCTTCGGCACCACGGTCGTCTACGGCCAATCGTCGGGGGTGTACGACCATTACTTCCTGACCTTCCTCAACCGAGTCGACCTAGTCTGGTCCTTCGCCGAGGTGTCGGTCGCCGGCATCGTGATCATGTTGATCCACACCTACTACGGCTACACAGCTTCCGGCGGCCCCGCAGGCGTCGGCGAGGCCGTCGGACGCGCCACCCGGGCGTCGTTGCTGGCGTCAGTTCTCGTGACGGTGATGATTACCCTCTCCGTCTACGGCCAATCGGGCAACTTCAACCTGGCGGGATAGAGAATGAACGCCGTAAGGGACGAGACCAGGATTCGACCCGGTTGGTGGACGCTGATTTTCGTGGCGACGCTGGCCCTGCTGTTCTGGTTGGTGGGGCAGTTCTTCAACGGTTCGTTCCGTGACTACGTGCCCGTGACGCTCACCGCGGATCGAGCCGGACTGGTGATGGAGACCGACGCCAAAGTCAAGATGCGCGGGGTGCAGGTCGGACGGGTCGGCGGGATCAACGGCAATGACCAGCCGGTGCGGCTCAAGCTGGAGATCGATCCCGAAGCGATCAAGGACATTCCCGCCAACGTCCAGGCGCGCATCGAGGCCACGACGGTCTTCGGTGCCAAGTACGTGGAACTGATCTATCCGTCCGACCCGACGCCCAAGCGATTGGCGCCCGGTTCCGTGCTCAGATCGGAGAACGTCACCACCGAAGTAAACACGGTGTTCCAGAACCTGGTTGGCGTGATCAACCAGGTCAACCCGGCCAAGCTCAACGGCGTGCTGTCCGCGCTCGCCGACGGTGTCCGCGGCCAAGGTGAACGAATAGGTGAGGCCACCACCGATGCGAACCAGGTCGTCCAAGTCCTCAATTCGCGCAGCTCGACCATCAAATCGGACTGGCGTGCCGTCAAGGACTTCAGCGACACCTACGGCACGGCCGCGCAGGACATCCTGCACGTGCTGTCCGCGGCGAGCACGACGAGCACCACGATCACGCATCAGCAAAAGGATCTCGACGCGCTGCTGCTCAACCTTTCCGGATTCGCCCAAAGAGGCATCAACGTGATCGGCCCCAACAGAGACAATCTCGTCAACGCGATCAATGTTCTGCAGCCGACGGCGGACCTGCTGATGAAGTACAACCCGGAGCTGACCTGCGTACTCCAGGGAGGCAAGGTCGCCATCGACACCGGCCTGCCCTATTACATGGGCGGTGGGAACGGTAAGTCACTCATCGTCGACGCCGCTCTGTTGCTCGGTGACGATCCGTACCGCTATCCCGACAATCTGCCTATCAATGCGGCGAAAGGCGGACCCGGCGGCAAACCCGGGTGCGGCTCGCTGCCCGATGTCGTCAAGAACTTTCCCGTGCGCCAGCTGATCACGAACACCGGCTGGGGAACCGGCGTCGATTGGCGGCCCAACCCGGGAATCGGATTCCCGGGATGGTCCAACTACTTCCCCTTCACCAAAGGCATGCCCGAGCCGCCGCGCATCCGGTATCCGGGTGGGCCCGCTCCGGGACCGATCCCATATCCGGGCGCGCCTCCCTACGGTGCGCCCCAGTATGGGCCAGACGGGACCCCCCGCTATCCCGGGGTGCCACCCGCGCCCCTCAACTCAGGCCCACCGCCCGCACCATGATCGCGAACAGACGAGAGCGACGACGCCAGGAGAGCGAAACGCCGTGAAATACAACGTTAAAGGCGCAGCCTTGCGCCTGATGGCCTTCGTGCTGGTGACCGCGCTCGCTATGTTCGCCCTGCTCGCAATCTTCGCCCAATTCCGGTTCGATTCTGGACAAGATTTCAAGGCGCACTTCACCGATGTCACGGGATTGCAGAACGGGAATTTCGTGCGCATCGCGGGGGTCGAGGTGGGCAAGGTTAAAGACATCGTCCTGCAGGACGACGGCACCGTCCTGGTCGTGTTCAGCGCGGACAACTCCGTCGTGCTGACCGAGGGCAGCCGGGCAGTCATTCGTTGGGACAACGTGATCGGCGGCCGCTACCTCGCCCTTGAGGAAGGCGCCGGCGGGACACGCAAGCTTCGTGCCGGCGCCACCATCCCGCTCGACCGGACCGCGCCCGCATTGGACCTCGACTCGCTGATCGGCGGATTCCGTCCTCTGTTCCGGGCCCTAGACCCCGGTCAGGTCAATGCGCTCACCGGACAGTTGATCTCGGCATTTCAAGGGCAGGGCGATACCATCGGCTCCTTCCTGACCCAAACGGCTTCGCTGACAAGCGCGCTGGCCGACCGCGACGTGCTGATCGGGCAAGTAATCGGCAACCTCAACACCGTGCTCGGTTCGCTCGGCGGCCGTAGTGACCAATTCGCCAAGGCCGTTGATTCGTTGTCGGAGTTGGTGCATGGCCTCGAAGCGCGCAAGAAAGACATCGCCACCGGGCTCGCATACGTTAATGCCGGCACCGCGTCGGTGGCGGATCTTTTGCAGCAGGCGCGACCCCCGCTGAGGAAGACGGTCACGCAGGTCGATCGCGCGTCGACGATTGTCCTGTCGGACCACGATTACGTCGACGACCTGCTCAAGACGCTGCCTGATCCCTTCAAGGCCCTGGGCCGCCAAGCCCTCAACGGCGACTACTTCAGCTTCTACTTCTGCGACATCGTGCTGAAACTCAACGGCAAAGGCGGACAACCGGTCTACGTCAAGGTTGCGGGGCAGTCGTCGGGAAGGTGCACGCCGAAATGAGGCGCGTGCGTGACATTCTGCGGTCCTTGGACGAGATGAAGTCCTTCCAAGAGCGCAACCCCGTCGTCATCGGCGCGATCGGGCTGGTCGTCGTTGCGCTTATCCCGCTCGTCGCCTGGTACTACGACGAGCTGCCGTTCGTATCGTCGGGCAGGTCCTACTCGGCTTATTTCACGGAGGCCGGCGGCCTGACCTCGGGTGCCGAGGTCCAGGTATCCGGCTTGAAAGTCGGAAGCGTCTCGAGCGTTTCGCTCGACGGGCCGCGCGTACTGGTCAAGTTCAAGATCGATGGCGATGTCCGCCTGGGCGATCGGACCGAGGCGGCCGTCAAGACCAAGAGCCTCCTCGGCACCAAGATCCTGGGCGTCACTCCACGAGGGGGCGGCCAGCTCTCCGGGCCCATCCCGTTAGACCGCACGAGGCCGGCCTACCAATTGCCTGATGCGTTGGGAGACATCACCGCGGCGATCAGCGGCCTCAACACCGATCAACTGTCGAATTCGCTATCGGTGTTGGCGCAGACCTTCCAGGACACACCACCCGACGTCGAGGTTGCTGTGCAAGGGGTAGCCCAATTCTCCAAGGCCCTGGACAGGCGAGACGCGGAGCTGCGCAACCTGCTGTCCAACGCGAACAAGGCGACTTCGGTTCTGGCGCAACGCAGCGACGAGGTGGTACGGCTTGTCGCCGACACGAACTCACTGCTCAAGCAGTTGAGGGCCCAAAGCGCGGCGCTGAACCACATCGCGACCAACATCTCCCGTGTCAGCAGGCAGCTGAGCGGGCTGGTCGACGACAACCGCCAGCAGCTCAAGCCCGCGCTGGACAGGCTCAACGGCGCACTCGCGCTGGTGGATAACCACAAGGAAAAGGTCCAGGAGTGGATCAAGAAATTCGGCAGTTACGTCCTTTCGCTCGGGGAGTCCGTGTCTTCCGGGCCATTCTTCAAGGCCTACGTGGTCAACCTGCTCCCCGGGCAGTTCCTGCAGCCATTCATCGATTCGGCATTCTCGGATCTCGGGCTGGATCCCAACACGTTGTTGCCGTCGCAGCGCACTGATCCCCAGGTGGGCCAGCCCGCCACGCCACCACTGCCGGTGCCCTATCCACGCACCGGCCAGGGCGGCGCACCCAGACAGACGCTGCCAGACGCGATCACCGGCAAACCCGAAGACCACGTCTGCGGGCCGCCCGGCCTGCCGCTACCCGGACCCGGGTGCTATCCGCAGCGCGAACCGCAACCCGCTCCGCCGCCAGGCGGACCGCCACCCGGGCCGCCCGAGCACATGCCCGGTGACGACCACTCCGTTGTGGCGCCCAAACCGACGCCGATCTTCGTTCCCGCGCCGGGTGAGGTCTCGACGCCCGGGAGCGCAGCGTCCCAAAGGGGTTCGGGCCAATGAAGCTCGGCACATCCACGATGCGGATGGCGCTCTCCGCGTTCTTGGCGGTCGTTCTGTTCGGCGGCACGTGGGTACTCGTCACATCATCGGGAGTCGTCGGCCGCACCCATGTGGTCGCCTACTTCGACAACAGCAACGGCGTGTTCGTCGGCGACGACGTCCGGATTCTGGGTGTCTCGGTGGGCAAGATCGAAAAGATCGAGCCTGAGGCGCGGCGCGCCAAGATCACGTTCTGGTTCGACGACTCGCACAAGGTTCCTCGCGATGCCAAGGCAGTCATCTTGTCGCCGTCCCTGGTGACCGCTCGCGCAATTCAGCTCACGCCGGCCTACACGGGTGGGCCGGCCCTGGCGAACCACGCGGTCATCCCGCAACAGCGGACGGCGGTCCCCGTGGAATGGGACGAGGTTCGCACCCAGTTGACGAAACTGACCCAGATGCTGCAACCGGACAAGCCGGGCGGTGTGAGCACGCTGGGGGCCTTGATCAGCACCACCGCCAACAACCTTCGCGGGCAAGGCTCTAACATCCGCGAGAGCATCATCAACCTTTCGCAGGCGGTGTCGGTGCTCGGTGACCACAGCACCGACACCTTCAGCGCGCTGAAGAACCTGTCGGTGTTGATATCGGCGCTGGAGAACAGCGAGGACCTGATGCGTGAGCTCAATCAGAACCTGGCATCGGTGACAACCCTGCTGTCGGATGACCCCAACGAAATCGCTGATGCGGTAGCCGATCTTAATACGGCGGTGAACGATGTCGGCAGCTTCGTCGCGGAAAATCGGGAGGCTGTGGGCGCCACCACCGACAAGATCGCGTCGGTGTCACAAGCGCTGATCGACAGCCTCGACGATGTGAGACAGCTCCTGCATATCGGGCCGACCGTTGCGCAAGATTTTGTCAACATCTACCAGCCCGCCCAGGGAACGCTGACAGGAGCGCTGTCGACGAACAACTTCGCCGACCCGCTCTCGTTCATCTGCGGGGCCATCCAGGCGGCTGCGCGGGTGGGCGCCGCGCAATCGGCGAAGCTGTGCGTGCAGTACCTCGCGCCCATCATCAAGAACCGGCAGTACAACTTCTTCCCGCTGGGCGAGAACCTCTTCGTTGGTGCGTCGGCCCGGCCCAACGAGATCACCTACAGCGAGGACTGGATGCGGCCGGATTACGTTTCGCCACAGCTGAATACGGCGCAACCCGACGGGGCGCCGCCGGCCGGACCGCAGGCTCCGCCGCCCGCTCCGCAGGGGCCGCCGCCGACGCTTCAGGCCGATCCCGCGGCCGGGCTCAGCGGCATGATGCTGCCGTCGGGAGCAAAGCCGTGAGCCGTCGATGGGTGCGTGCGCTCGCGCTCACGTTGATGCTGGGCGCCCCGCAGGTCTCCGGTTGTCAGTGGCACGGCCTGAACTCTCTGCCTATGCCCGGCACGGAGGGCAACGGCCCTGGCGCGTACACCATTCACGCACAGCTACCCGATGTCAATAATCTGCAGCCGAACTCGCGGGTGCGCGTCGGTGACGTCAACGTCGGAACCGTGACCGCGATCCAGCGGCAGGGATGGCATGCTTTGCTGACCATCAAACTCGACGGCAGCGTCCACCTGCCGGCCAACACGACCGCGGTCATGGGGCAGACCAGCCTGCTCGGATCCCTGCACGTCGAGCTCGCGCCGCCCAAAGACGTGCCGCCCCGGGGGACTCTGCACGAGGGCTCACTGATCCCGCTCAGCTCGGCGGGCGCCTATCCCTCGACCGACCAGACCCTGGCGGCGTTGTCCCTGCTGCTGAATGGCGGTGGAATCGGCCAGATTCAAGACATCACCCAAGCGCTGAGCACCGCCTTCACCGGACGCGAGGCGGATCTACGGAGTCTGATCAGCCAGTTGGACGAGTTCGCCGGCAACGTCAACGAGCAAACAGGCGACATCATCGCTGCGGCCGACGGCCTCAACAACCTCGTCGGCCAATTCGCTGCGCAAAAGCCGGTTGTCGACAGGGCGATACAAACGATTCCCGACGCGCTGGGCGTGCTGAAAGACGAACGGGAACACCTCGCTGACGTCGCGGATCAACTCGGAAAATTCGCTGCACTGACGGCCGAATCTGTCAACCAGAGCAAGCAGGCGCTCGTCCAGGAACTCAAAGACATTGGACCCGTGGTGGAATCGTTGGCCAACGCCGGGCCGGCGCTGACGCGGTCGCTCAGTCTGTTCACCACTTATCCGTTCGCGAGGGAGACGGTGACGAAGTGGTTCCGCGGTGACTACGCCAACCTCACCGCCATCATTGACTTGACGCTGAGCCGCCTCGACTCGTCGTTCTTCACCGGAACGCGCTGGGAGGGCAACCTCACCGAGTTGGAGATGCAGTGGGGTCGCACCATCGGCCAGCTGCCCAGCCCTTATACAGCCCGTAACCCGCTGGTTGTGCCCTACCACCTCGATCAGGGGCCGTGACATGGTGATCACCCGGAGAATCCTCTGGCAGCTGGCGGTTTTCGCGACCGTCAGCCTGCTGGGTGGCTCCGTCATGGCGTTCCGCTACATGGATCTTCCGGATCTGTTGTTCGGTGTCGGCCATTACCAGGTGACGGTGCAGCTGCCCGCGGCGGCCGGGCTGT
Organism: Mycobacterium sp. 050134; assembly: GCF_036409085.1. Taxonomy (NCBI): domain Bacteria; kingdom Bacillati; phylum Actinomycetota; class Actinomycetes; order Mycobacteriales; family Mycobacteriaceae; genus Mycobacterium; species Mycobacterium sp. 050134. The sequence continues at coordinate 207,319 of NZ_JAZGLV010000004.1, read as the reverse complement.
ACAAGTCGGGCAACGTCACCTACCGCGGCACCGAAGTCGGTCGCGTGGCGGATGTTCACCTCACCGCCACAGGTGTCGACGCGGTGCTGTCGCTGAAATCCGATATCCACATACCCAGCGATCTCGACGCGCAGGTGCACAGCGAGACCGCAATCGGGGAGCAGTTCGTGGAGTTACTGCCGCGCAACGATACCAGCCCGCCGCTGAAAGACGGTGACGTCATCCCGGCCGCCCGCACCACGGTGCCGCCGAACATCAACACTCTGCTCGACGCCGCCAATCGAGGCCTGCAAGCGATCCCTCGCGACGACCTGCGTACCGCGGTCGACGAGGCCTACACCGCTGTCGGCGGCCTGGGCCCCGAACTGTCCCGGCTGGTGAAGGGTTCCACCCAACTGGCGATCGACGCGCACAACAACCTGGATTCGTTGACCACGCTGATCGACAAGTCCAAGCCGCTGCTGGACACCCAGACCGACACCTCGGACTCGATCCAAACCTGGGCCTCGCATCTGGCAAGCATCACCGATCAACTTCGAGCGCAGGACAAGAACGTCACGGGGCTTCTGCGTCACGGGCCGGACGCCGCCGACCAAGTGCGGCGGTTGTTCGAACGGGTGCAGCCGACGCTTCCGATCGTGTTGGCCAACCTGGTAAGTGCCGGCGGAGTAGCCGTCACCTACCAGCCGAACCTCGAACAGATCCTGGTCCTGCTGCCACCGTTGGTCGAGGTCTTGCAAGGATCGACGGCGGCCAACCGAGACACCAAGCAGGCCTATCGAGGCGCCTACCTGAGCTTCAACCTGAATCTCAACCTGCCGCCCCCGTGCCTGACCGGCTTCCTGCCCGCACAGCAGGCCCGGGACGCGACCCTTGTCGACTATCCCGACCGGCCGTCGGGTCAGATCTATTGCCGGATTCCGCAGGACGCCATGTTCAACGTGCGCGGCGCACGTAACCTGCCGTGCGAAACACGGCCTGGCAAGCGTGCGCCGACGGTGCAGATGTGCGAGAGCGCCGAGAATTATGTCCCGCTCAACAACGGCTACGCCTGGAAAGGCGACCCGAACGCGACCTACACCGGTCAGTCCATCCCGCAGCCGCCGCCCGGCACCCCGGGGTCGACAGCCTTGCCGCCACCACCGGCGCCGCCGCCCATCGCGGCGGCTCAGTACGACCCCAAGACCGGCGCCTACGTCGGCCCGGACGGGCAGATGTACACCCAAAGCGACTTGGCCCAGAGCGGAAAGGAGCGAACATGGCAGTCGATGATGATGCCCCCGCCGAAGAGATAGCCGACGCAGCGGCAGCCCAGGATTCGGGTGATGACATCGAGGCTGCGGAGGTCGACGACCTCGAAGGCGAGGAATCCGACGGTTTGGCGGGCCGTCATCCGGCCACGGCGAGACTCGCACCGGTGCGGGCCGCCGCGTTGGTGGGAGTGGTCAGCGTCGTGGCCGTGGCCGCGCTGATCGGCTGGTTCGGATTCCGTCAATACCAGGCCGACAAAACCGAGGCGCGGAGTCGCATGTTCCTCGAGGTGGGCCGTCAGGGGGCGATCAACCTCACGACCATCGACTATCAGCACGCCGATACCGACGTTCAACGCATCCTCGACTCGGCCACCGGAACGTTCTACGACGACTTCAAGCAACGGTCGGGACCATTCATCGAGGTGGTCAAAAAGGCACAGTCGAAATCCGTCGGAACGATCACCGAGGCGGGCCTGGAATCCGTGAGTGACCGTGACGCGCAGGTGATGGTTGCCGTCAGCGTGAAGACGACGAATGCGGGCACCGCCGAACAGGTCCCGCGGGCCTGGCGCATGCGCATCGACGTGACCCAGGTCGGCGGCGACGCGAAGGTGTCCAATGTCGCGTTCGTGCCGTGAACAACCACCGCACCGTCACTGACGAAGCCGGCGACCACTCGCCCGTGCACGCTCGAGGAAAGGAAACGACCACCGTGACCGCAGGCGCCGAACTCATCGACCAGGACACCGAAGACGTCGAGCAAGCCCCGACGGAGGCCGGGCATTCCGAGCCTAGCGACGCACCGGCCGACCAGACTCCCGAAAACGGCGGGATGGACTCCGAAACCAGGGAAGAACGCGATGGAGACGCCTGCGGGGACCGCCCGACAACGACCGGCAAGCGCCGTGTCCGGTGGGGTCATATCGTCGCCTTCGCGGTCCTGCCGGCGTTAATCGTCTCGCTCGCCGGCGTAGCGGGCTGGCTCAAGTGGAAGCAGTCCTATGCGCGCGCGTCCGCGATCTCACGCGTGGAATCCGTTCAGGTGGCCAGGGATTCGACAATCGCGATGCTGTCCTACAAGCCCGACACGGTGGAAAAGCAATTGACCGCAGCCGAAAGCGGCCTCAGCGGCGGTTTTCGTGACTCATATGCCAAGCTGATTCACGACGTGGTCATCCCCGGTGCCCGGCAGCAACAGATCAGCACCGTCGCCGAAGTGCCCGCAGCCGCCTCGGTTTCGGCAACTCCCGACCACGCAGTCGTGCTGCTGTTCATCAACCAGACGGCGACCGTCGGTAACGAGGCCCCGACCGACACCGCATCCAGCGTCCGGGTGACCATGGACAAGGCTGCCGGACGATGGCTGATCTCGGGCTTCGACCCGATCTGACGGCCGACGTCGGGCTCAGGGCATGGTGTAGCCGCCGCTCACCGAGATCATCTGCCCGGTGACTTGACGCGCAGCGCGTGGCGACGAGAACCACAGCACGGCGCGCGCCACATCCTCGGCGGTCGTCAGCTGACGCGTCGGCGTGTCTTTGAGCATGAAGTCGATTTGTTTGGGATTGAAGACTTCGTCTTGGCCCACTGCCCACAAGCTTGTCCTCCCCACGGCCTCCGGCCCGTCGGGTATGACCAGACCGGGACAGACGATGTTGGAGCGAATGCCGTGCCGACCGTGCTCGCGCGCCGTGGTGCGGGCCAGCGCGACCATTGCAGCCTTCGAAGCACCGTAGACACCTTGGCGGATCTGGCCGAACGCGGCGTCGCTGGCGATGAACACGATCGCGCCGCCGCCGCTCTCCTTCATCGGCGCAATGGCCGCCTGGGTCGCGGCGATCGCGGTGAACAGGTTGATCTCGATGGTGCGCTGCCACTTGGCCCGATCGGTGTCGGTGGCGACGAACCCCGGAACACTCCACCCGGCGTTGTTGACCAGAACGTCCACCCCGCCCCACGCATCGATCGCGCGCCCCATCGTCGATTCTGCGGCACCCGGCAGAGTCAGATCGGCGACGGCCACCTCGACGGCGGCCGCGCCGCGGGCCAGAGCCTCACGGCAAACCTTCTCCGACTGGGATTCGTCGATGTCGTTCAACACGATTCGAGCCCCCTCGGAAGCGAACTCGTGGACGATCCCGCGTCCGATGTTCGACGCGCCCCCAGTCACCACCACTCGCGCGTTGGCCAATCCCAAATCCACGATGATTCCTCCCGCCGAGCGTGGTTGAGACCACCCAACCATCTGGTTTAACCTAGATTAGAAATTTAGGATAGATTTGTCCATGATCCGGATGGGAGTCAGTCGAATATGACGAAGCCGCTGCTGGCGGAAAAGGTTGCGGTGGTGACCGGCGCGGGGCAAGGCATTGGACGCGAGATCGCGCGGGAACTGCACCGTCACGGAGCCCGCGTGGTGCTCGCCGACCGTGACGGCGAAGCCGCTCGTCGCGCTGCGGGCGACATCGACGGTGCGGGAATCGACTGCACCAGCGCCGTGTGTGATGTGACCTTCGAAGACCAGGTCCGAGCCCTCGTCGGCGACACCGTGCGCGACCACGGTCGGCTCGACATTCTCGTCAACAACGCGGGCATCACGCGGGACGCATCGCTGAAGAAGATGACGGTTGACGACTTCGACGCGGTCGTCGCCGTCCACCTACGCGGCACCTGGTTGGGAGTGCGCGAGGCCGCGGCGGTGATGCGGGAGCAGAAGGCGGGCAGCATCGTCAACATCTCCTCCCTGTCCGGGAAATCCGGCAACCCGGGTCAGACGAACTACAGCGCCGCCAAAGCGGGGATCGTCGGACTCACCAAATCCGCGGCCAAGGAACTGGCGCACCACAACGTGCGGGTGAACGCGATTCAGCCGGGATTGATCCGCACCCCCATGACCGAGGCCATGCCGCCGGAGATCTTTGCCCAACGCGAAGCGGACGTGCCGATGAAGCGCGCCGGTGAACCCGAAGAGGTCGCCGGGGCGGTCGTCTTCCTGGCCTCCGAATTGTCGAGCTACATCACCGGCACTGTGCTGGAAGTCGGCGGCGGGCGGTACATATGAGCGAAGTGCTGCGCGAAATCACCGGCTCCGTCGGTGTCATCACGCTGAATCGGCCAGACCGGATGAACGCCATCAACGTGTCCCTGTCGCGGCTACTCGAAACCTCCATCCTGGAGTTGGGCGGCCGCCTCGACGTCAACGCTATCCTGCTCAAAGGCGCAGGCGGAAACTTCTGCGCTGGAGGCGATTTCGACGAAGTTCAACGGCTGCGGTCCCAAGGCCCGGACGCGTTACGATCGCTGTTCACGGCGTTCAATGCGGCCTGTGAGGCCATCGCTCGCGTGCCGATTCCGGTGATCGCCGCCGTCACCGGCGTCGCGATGGCCGGGGGATTCGAACTCATGCAGGCCGCAGACCTCGTGCTGGTGGCCGATACGGCGCGCGTTTCGGACAATCACATCAATTTCGGCATGATCCCCGGCGGTGGAAGCACGGCGCGGTTACCGCGCATCGTCGGCCGCCAGCAGGCGCTGGGCCTGTTGCTGTCCGGTGATCGGCTGTCCGGTGCCGAGGTGGCCGCGCGCGGCCTGGCCTACCGGTCCTTTCCCGCGGATTCCTTCGACGAATCCGTCGAGGAGTTCGTCGCCAAGATCGCAGCACGTGACCGGTCGGCCGTCACCGACATCAAGCGACTCGTCGATACCGGACTGCGCGCGTCGCTCGAGGCTGCATTGGCCGCTGAGACAACCGCCGTCGTTTCGCGCATCGCCGGGCAGGCCGGCCAGGACGGCGTTGCGGCGTTCAAGGAGAGGGAGGTTCGAGCATGACGACGGCCATCGAAGACGCCGTGCTGCACGCGGTCGACGACGCGGGCATCGCGCGGATCAGGCTCAATCGGCCCAAGACCTCGAACGGGCTCAACGTCGAGACCCTCAAGGCCTTGCACGACGCGATTTTGACCACCCATGCCGACCCGGCGGTGCGGGTCGTGCTGCTGTCCGGCGAGGGGCGAAACTTCTGCGCCGGCGGCGATGTGCACACGTTCGAATCCAAGGGCGCCGACCTGCCGAACTACCTGCGCGAGGCCACCGCGTGGCTGCAACTCGCAACGGCGGCACTGATCCAGTTGAAGGCGCCCGTCATCACGGCCGTGCAAGGTTTCGCGGCGGGCGGTGGCGGGCTGGGGTTGGTGTGCGCCTCCGACATCGTCGTGGCCGCGCGGTCGGCGAAATTCTTCTCCGGCGCCGTCCGCGTCGGCATGGCGCCCGACGGCGGCTCCTCGGTCACCCTGACGCAGTTGGTCGGGCTGCGACAGGCGCTGCGCATTCTGCTCACCAACCCGACGCTGACCGCGGGGGATGCGGCCGCGATCGGCCTGGTCACCGAGGTCGTCGACGACGAGGCGCTCACCGATACCGTCGAGCGGATCGCCGGCCAACTCGCCGCGATGCCGACGCAGGCCCTGTCGGCCACCAAGCGGCTGGTGTGGGCGGGAGTCGGTGCGCCCGTCGAGGCGCGGCTCGCCGAAGAGGCCCGCATCGTCTCCGAGCTGTCGGGAACGGCTGACGCGCTCGAGGGGCTGCGCGCGGTCATCGAGCGCCGACCCCCGAGGTTCACCGGCCGATGATCAACGTCCTCATCCGCGATGACGACGCGGTGCGCACCATCACGCTGAACAGGCCTGAGGTTCGCAACGCCATCGACATCCCGCTGCGCATCGAACTCGCGGATGCGCTGGAAGCCGCTGACGCCGACGCCTCCGTGCGCGCGATCGTGCTCACCGGCTCCGGCGGGGTCTTCTGCTCGGGAGGCGACATCTCCACGATGCAACGGATGGATGCCGAACCCGCCCGCGAACGCGCGCAGCTGGCGCAGCGCGTCATCCGGGCCATCTGGAACACCCCCAAACCGGTCGTCGCCGCGGTCGAGGGCGCGGCGTTCGGGGCCGGGGCGGCCCTCGCCTTTGCCTGCGATCGCGTCATCGCCGCCCGCGACGCCCGCTTCGCCACCACCTTCACCAACGTCGGATTGGCCGGTGACATGGGCATTTTCGCGTCGCTGCCGCGACGAGTGGGAGTTGCCCGGGCCCGGCAGATGCTGCTGATGCAGGAACCCGTCGAGGGCGAACGGGCCCTCACCTGGGGTCTGGCCGATGCGCTGGCCGAACCGGGAAGCACGGTTGGCGTCGCGCTGGCGGACGCGTCGCAGTTGGCTCGGGGACCCGCCGAGGCGTACGGCGCCATCAAGAGCCTGCTGGCCGTGTCGCCCACGATGCATCCGCTCGAGGTGCTCGACCAGGAAGCCGCCAACCAATCGGTGCTTTTCGGCAGCGACGACTTCGCCGAAGGCGCCGCCGCCTTCCGGGAGAAGCGTCGACCCCTCTTCGGTCAGCGACAAGGAGCGCACTCATGACATCCGTCGTCAGTCACACCACGGGCACCGACCGCTACGAGCGGCTGATCCGTCGCGACAAAGTTCACGGCTCGCTGTACACCGACCCGTCGATCTTTGACGAAGAACTCCGCAAGATCTGGTATCGCACCTGGGTTTTCGTCGGGCACGAGAGCGAGGTCGCCCAACCCAATGATTACGTCCGCAAGAAGCTCGGTCCACAGGACGTGATCATGACCCGTGATCGCGAGGGCAAGATTCATCTGTTGCTCAACCGCTGCGCTCACCGGGGCAGTCAGGTCTGCGACGACGCCAGGGGCAACTCCGGCACCTTTCGCTGCCCGTACCACGGCTGGACGTTCCGCAACACCGGCGAGCTGATCGGTTTCCCGTTCTTCAAGGGTTACGGCGAACGCAAACTCGATCTGGCCCTCGGTCGGGTGCCCCGCGTCGACTCGTACGGCGGGTTCGTGTTCGGCAGCTTCGCCGCCGACGGTCCCAGCCTGGTCGAACACCTCGGTGCGGCCGCAGGCGAGATCGATCGTCTTACCCGGCTCTCGCCCCTCGGCGAAGTCGAATTGACCGCAGGCTGGCTCCAGCACCGCACCCGGGCAAACTGGAAGCTGCTGGCGGAGAACGAAACCGACGGATATCATCCGCAATTCGTGCACGGCTCTATCTTCGGGGTCACCGGAAGCACGATCGGTCCGCTCTACAGCGACTCGTCGACGGCCGTGACCCGTGACCTTGGTGGCGGCCACAGCGAGAACGACTTACGCCCCGAATTCCGCAAGTTCGCGGAGCCGATGCGCTGGTTCGGCACCAGCGAATCGCGGGTGCCCGACTACGTCGCGGCGATCCGCCGCGTGCACGGCGACGCCGCCGAGCAGATCCTGATCGAGGGCGCTCCCCACGTGATGATCTTTCCGAACCTGTTCATCGCCGAAATCCAGGTGTTCAACATCCAACCGGTCGCCGTCGACGAATGCGTGCAGTACTCCACCGCGGTACAACTGGCCGGCGCGCCCGATCTCAACCGACGGATGGTCTCGCAATGTGTCGGTTCGGTCGGACCCGCCGGAATGCTGCTCGCCGACGACACCGAGATGTATGAACGCAACCAGGAGGGCTTGACCGCCCTGTCGCCGGAATGGCTGGACGTACGTCGCGGCCTGAACCGAGAGACCGCCGACGACGGCGGATTCACCATCGGGTCCGCCACCGACGAAACCGGAATGCGCGGTTTCTGGTCGCACTACAAGGAATTGATGGGCAAGGACTGAAAGCATGACTGCGTCAACGACCGCGAACGCGAACGATCTAGGTCCGGTACCTGACGGATTCGACCGCCACGATGTCGAGCAATTCCTCTACCGCGAAGCGCGCTACGCCGACGAAAACGATTACGACAACTGGGAAGCGCTGTGGACCGATGACGCGCTGTACTGGGTGCCCTCCGGCGGCCCGGTCAACGACCCGCGGCGCGAGATGTCGATCATCTTCGACAACCGCAACCGCATTGCCACGCGCCTCAAGCAACTGCGCACCGGCCGCCGTTACGCCCAGGCACCCCCGTCCAACCTGCGCCGCCTGTTGAGCAACATCGAATGGCTCGGTGGACGCGCGAACGGCGGTGGTGGCGTTGACCTGGAGGTGGGGGCCAACTTCGTCGCCGTCGAATCACGGGCCCGCCGGACGCACATCTGGGGCGGGCGCACCACCTACCGGATCCGCCGAATGGGCGACGAGCTTCGGCTCGCATACAAGGAAGTGGTGCTGGTCGACAAGGACAAGCCGATCCCCACCTTGGGCTTTCTGATCTAGGAAGGGCTTTCATGGGTATCGAATTCGATGACCGCGCCTCGTTTACGGCACCGAACGTGGGGCCGGTGATCGGCAGTGAGTTCGCCGAGGTGGCCGTGCGAATCGACGAACGTGGCAACGCCCCTCGCCTTCGTCTGGAAGATCTCCGCACCGGAAGGGTGCGCTATCTGGACGCGCTGGAACTGGAAGCGATCGTGTGGCTGCCGCAACAGCGGCTCGAGTCGCTGCTGGACCCCTCGGCCTACCGCTGGCGAGGGGAGCCGTCATGAGGCGCGCCGCGATCGTCGCCCCGTTACGCACACCGGTGGGCGCATTCGGCGGCAGCCTGCGTCCGCTACGCGCCGAAGATCTCGCGAGCGAGGTCATCAAAGCGGTTGTCGCCCGCAGCACGATCGATCCGCATCTCATCGAAGACGTGGTGTTCGCGCAGTCCTACGCGAACTCCGAGGCGCCCTGCATCGGCCGGTGGGCAGCTCTGAACGCGGGCCTGCCGATCGAGGTGCCGGGACTGCAGATCGACCGCCGCTGCGGCGGCGGGCTACAAGCGGTCCTGACCGCGGCGATGACGGTGCAGACCGGCGCCGCCGATGTGGTGCTCGCGGGTGGGGTCGAATCCATGAGCAACATCGAGCACTACACCACCACGGCCCGGTGGGGATCGCGGTCTGGAAACCAAGTTCTCTACGACCGGCTGGATCGCGGACGCGAACGCTCCCAACCCGCCTGGCGTTTCGGCGAGATCAGCGGAATGATCCAGACGGCGGAAAATCTGGCCGCCGACTACGGTATCGACCGCGCCGCCGCGGACGCCTTCGCCGCGCGCAGTCATCAACGGGCGGCGGCCGCCCAGACCGCCTGCGCGTTCGACGGCGAGATCGTGCCCGTCGAGGTGCCCCAGCGTCGCGCCGAGCCCGTCGTCGTCGACCGTGACGAAGGAGTGCGCGCAGACTGCACCCCCGACTCACTGGCGAAGCTTCGCACCATCGTCACCGACGGCACCGTCACCGCGGGCAACGCCGCGCAGCAGAACGACGCGGCCGCGGCCTGCCTGGTCGTGGCCGAAGACCTCCTCGAGCCCCTCGGCTTGGAGCCGCTCGGCTATCTCCTGGCTTGGGCCGCGGTGGGATGCGAGCCGTCCCGGATGGGCATCGGTCCGGTGGGTGCGGTCGAGAAGCTCTTCCAGCGGACCGGTTTGGGCTTCGACGATCTCGCCCTCATCGAGATCAACGAGGCCTTTGCCGTTCAGGTGCTGGCCGTGCTGTCGGGCTGGGGCGTCAAGCTTGCCGATGTCGAGGAACGGTTGAACGTCAACGGATCCGGCATCTCGCTCGGACATCCGATCGGCGCGACCGGCGTCCGGATCCTGACCACCATGCTCCACGAGCTTCGCCGTCGTGGTGGCGGTCTCGCGCTGGAGACGATGTGCATCGGCGGCGGCCAGGGGTTGGCCGCCGTATTCCAGGGGGCGACATGAACCCGGGAGTGCTCGGCTACGCCAGTTACCTGCCGCGCTACCGGCTCGGCGGCAACGACATCGGCATCCGCGGCGACCGCGTCGTCGCCGCCTTCGACGAGGACTCGACGACCATGGCGGTCGCGGCCGCCGGCCAGATCGTGACGTCTTCCGCAGCCCCGCCCGTGCTGTACTTCGCCACCAGCACCCCGGCCTATGCCGACAAGAACAACGCGTCGGCCATCCACGCCGCGCTCGGCCTACCTTCGAATGTGCTCTGCGCCGACATGTGCGGAACCGGGCGAAGCGCTTTCGCATCCATGGCCGCTGCCACCCACACCGGGGGAGTGGCGGTCGCCGCCGACGTGCGCGTCGGCAGGCCCGGTTCGGCCGACGAGAAACTCGGCGGCGACGGCGCCGCGGCGCTGTTGTTCGGTGACGGCGACGTCATCGCCGAGGTGCTCGGGATGCATTCGCTGACCGAGGAATTCCTGGACCGCTGGCGCGAACCCACCGCCATCACCGGCCAACAATGGGAAGAACGGTTCGGCGGTCAGCGCTATGCGGCGCTGATTCGGCGGGCGGCGGCCGAGGCCCTCGACTCGGCGGGAATCGCCGATCCCGACCACGTGGTACTTGCCTGCCCCAATGCGGGGGTGCTCAAGCGCGCCGGATCGCTGGTCAAAGGCAACAAGGGCGTCACAACCCCTGCGGCGGGCTTCGGCGGAGCCGCGGACGCGATGATCGCCCTGTGCGGCACACTCGACGTCGCCGGGCCCGATGAGACCATCCTGCTCCTCTCGGCTACCGACGGATGCGATGCGATGGTCCTGCGGACCACGGCGTGGCTGCCGCGGTCGCGGCAACGATGCGCTCTGGAGCAACAGCGCCACGGTGGCCTGCCCGTTCCGCACCTGACGTATCTGTCGTGGCGGGGTCTCGTTGCCCTGGAGCCGCCCCGCCGGCCGGAACCCGAGCGTGCGGCCGCGCCGCCCGCGGCGAGGGCAGGGGGCTGGAAGTTCGGATTCGCCGGATCGCGATGCCGTGTCTGCGGGTTCCTGCACCTTCCACCCACTCGGGTGTGCCGCTCCTGCGGGGCCGCCGACGATATGGACACCGTACCGGTCGCGGGTCTGCGGGGCACCATAGTGACCTACACCGTTGACCGGCTCGCGTTTTCGCCGTCGCCCCCCATGTTGCAGGCAGTGATCGACGTCGACGGGGATGGGCGTTGCACCCTCGAGGTGGCCGACGCACGGGCGGAGGAATTGTCGGTCGGGGCGAGGGTGCGCTTCAGCTTTCGCAGGCTGTTCACCGCGGGCGGCGTGCACGACTACTTCTGGAAGGCGGTGCTCGACGATGCCGAGTAACGGAATTGCCGGCAAGGTCGCCGTGATCGCGATGGGCTGCAGTCACTTTGGTGAGCGCTGGAACGCCTCGACCGAAGACCTCATCCTGGAGGCCTACGGCGAATGCCTCGACGGGTCAGCGGGTATCGGTGCCGACGATGTCGACGCCTACTGGCTGGGAACGCTGAGTTCTGGTCTGGGCGGGCTGACGTTGAGCCGGGCCATCGGCAGTGACGACAAACCCGTAACCCGGGTCGAGAATTTCTGCGCGACCGGTTCCGAGGCTTTCCGCAACGCGTGCTATGCCGTGGCCGCCGGGGCATACGACGTCGCCATGGCCGTCGGCGTGGAAAAGCTCAAGGATTCGGGATATTCGGGCCTGCTGCGCCAGGATCCGCCCGGCGACGGCACGGCCCCGGAATTGTCGATGACCGCGCCGGCCGCGTTCTCGATGCTTGATCCGGCGTATTGCTCCCGGCACGGGGTGCACGCCGACGAGATGCGAGCCGCGATGACCCACGTTGCGTGGAAGAACCATGACAACGGCACGCGAAACACCAAGGCGCAATTCCGCTCTCCCGTCTCCCGGGAAACCATCGAAAAGGCGCCGAAGGTGGCGGGACGGCTCGGTGTGTTCGACTGTTCCGGCGTCTCCGACGGCGCGGCCTGCGCGCTGATCGTGCCGGCCGAGCGTGCCTTGGAGTACACCGATACGCCCATGTACGTCGAAGCGCTGTCGCTGGTGGCGGGCTCGGCTCGCGCGTCGATGGATCCGGGGTACGACTTCACCACCTTTCCCGAGGTCGTGAAATCCGCGAAGGACGCCTACGCCCAGGCCGGCATCGATCGACCGGGCGCCCAGCTGTCGCTGGCGGAAGTGCACGACTGCTTCACCCCCACCGAGATCGTGCTGATGGAGGACCTGGGCTTTTCGGAGGTGGGCAACGCGTGGAAAGACGTGTTGGACGGTCAGTTCGACGCCGACGGTCGGCTGCCGGTCAACCCCGACGGTGGTCTGAAGTCGTTCGGCCATCCCGTCGGTGCCAGCGGCTTGCGAATGCTTTATGAGGCGTGGTTGCAGTTCCGTGGGCGGGCCGGTGACCGTCAGTTGGCGGACCCACATACCGCGTTGACGCACAACCTGGGCGGCCGGCCCGGCGGCTGCGTGTCTTTCGTGTCGATCGTGTCTCGAACGCCGCGGCCCAGGACCTAGGGCATTCGCCCGGCAGTGGCGAGGGCCGGCGGTCCAACCCCCGCAGCAATTTCTAATATACGTTCGAAAATATCTGGAGGGAGTCAGCAGTGTCTGGAGTCCAAGACAAAGCCATCATCGTCACCGGGGCGGGTGGCGGCCTGGGTCGCGCCTACGCACAATTCCTGGCGGCCAACGGGGCCCTCGTCGTCGTCAACGACCTCGGCGGTGCCCGGGACGGCTCGGGGGCGGGAACGTCGATGGCCGACGCGGTCGTCGCCGAGATCCGTGACGCCGGTGGGCGCGCCGTGGCCAACTACGACTCGGTCGCCGACGCGCAGGGTGCGGCGAACATCGTGAATACGGCGCTGTCGGAGTTCGGTGCGCTGCACGGCGTGGTGAGTAACGCGGGAATCCTGCGTGACGGCGCGTTCCACAAGATGACCGACCAGAACTGGGACGCGGTGCTCAAGGTGCACCTCTACGGCGGCTACAACATCGTCCGAGCGGCCTGGCCGCACTTGCGCAAGCAGAACTTCGGGCGAGTGGTGGTGGCCACGTCGACCAGCGGCCTTTACGGCAACTTCGGGCAATCCAACTACGGAGCGGCCAAGGCCGGGCTGGTGGGGTTGATCAACACCCTGGCGATCGAAGGGGCCAAGTACGGAATCACGGCCAATGCCGTCGCCCCGCTCGCGGCCACCCGCATGACCGCGGACATCGCGCCTCAAGAAGTGCTGGACAAGCTCGATCCCCGCCTGGTCGCGCCTGCGGTCGGTTATCTGGTCTCCGAGGAAAACCACGACACGGGTTCGGTGTTCGTCGTCGGGGGCGGCTTGGTGCAACGAGTGGCGCAGTTCCAGAACGACGGTGTCACGTTCGCCTCGCCCCCCGATCTTTCTGAGATCAGCGCGCGCTGGCGGGAGATCAGCGACATGTCCGCCGCCAAGCTCGGGACCAATCCGGTCTAGTCAAGCGATTAGCTGCCGGTGCCGTTCGATCACCGCCCCGACCACCAGGATCTGGCGCCGGTCACGTTGCTAATCGCCGAAATCGAGGAGGCCATTCGATGACCACGACGTCAAGTGTGCCGACGAACGCTCGGCCCTTGGTCGAAGCGTATTGGCCGGCGGACCGCAGTGTCGGGTTGATCGACGAAACCATAGGCAGCCTGTTGGCCGGCCGTGCCGCGGCCCATCCGGGGCGCGCGGCCCTGGTGGGCGTGCGGCACGGCAGCGGCATCATCGAACGGCTCACCTATGCCGAACTTTTCGACGAGTCCACACAAGTGGCAACCGCCCTGACTCAACTGGTGCGACCCGGTAGCTTCGTCGCGCTGTGGGCGCCGAATGTGATCGAGTGGACCATAATCCAGTACGGCGCGGCATTGGCCGGCATGGTGCTGGTAGCCCTCAATCCCGTTCTGCGCGAGGGTGACCTGGACTACGCGCTCCGCCACTCGGGCGCGGAGCTACTGTTGCACGCCGACCACAGCCGTGAGTACGCGATGTGTGAGGTGGCCGAACGGGTGTGCGCAGCTATCCCGGGCACGCGGCGCATTTCGCTGGCGCAAGTCGATGTCTGGAAGTCGGACGCAGCCGCGTTCCGCGGCAACTGGGTAACACCTACGGATGCCGAAACGCCGGCCATGCTGCAATACACGTCCGGCACCACCGGCCGCCCCAAAGGCGTGCTGTTGTCTCACCGGGCGCTGGTCAACGTCGCCAAGCTCACCATGGAGGCGGTCCAGGTGCCGCCGGCGGCGAAATGTGTCAACCCGCTGCCGTTGTTCCACACGGCGGGGTGCGTGATCGCCACGCTCGGACCGTTATGGGTGGCCGGTACCGTCGTGCTGTGCGAGAGGTTCGCCCCGGGCCCGGTGCTCGCAACACTGCGACAGGAGCGCCCGGCTGTGCTGCTCTACGTGCCGACCGTGCTTCGGTCGTTGCTCGACCACCAACGCGCGTCGGCGGAACCTGCCCCCCAGGTGCCGATCATCATGGGCGGCGCGTCCGACGTCTCGGCCGAGCTGATCGACGGTGCCGCGGCGACTTTCGGCGCCAGCGTGTTCAATCTGTACGGCCAGACCGAACTGGCTCCGGTGCTCACGCTGACGCGTCCGAGGGACAGTCGCGAGGACCGGTTGACGACGGTCGGGCGGCCACTGCCTCAGGTGGAGTGCAAGATCGTCGACCCCGAAGACGGCCGGACCCTGCCCGTCGGTGAAAAGGGAGAGATCTGCGCCCGCGGCTACCAGCAATTCATCGAGTATCTGCACGATCCCGACGCGACGGCCGAGGCGCTCGACGCCGAAGGTTTCGTGCGCACCGGGGATCTCGGCACGATGGACGACCGCGGATTTGTCACGGTGGGCGGCAGATTGAAAGAACTGATCATTCGGGGAGGTGAAAATATATCCCCCGCCGAGATCGAACAGCTCGTCGCGGGACATGAGAGCGTGGACGAAGCCGTCGCCGTGGGCCTGCCCGACACGTATCTCGGCGAGACCGTTGCGGTCGTCTGCCGGTTGGTCGCCAGTCACCGCAGTGGTCTCAAGGAATCGCTCGATGCCCACATTCGCGCGCGGGCGGCCGCCTTTAAGGTCCCGGCGCGATGGTTCGTCGTCGATCAATTCCCGGTGACCCCGACCGGAAAGGTGCGCCGATTCGCCCTGCGCGAGGCCATCCTGAGCAATGAATTACAGGAACTGTGAACGCAATCG
The DNA here is from genome assembly GCF_036409085.1 of Mycobacterium sp. 050134. Lineage (NCBI taxonomy): Bacteria > Bacillati > Actinomycetota > Actinomycetes > Mycobacteriales > Mycobacteriaceae > Mycobacterium > Mycobacterium sp. 050134. Next base: position 192,134 of record NZ_JAZGLV010000004.1, on the reverse strand, counting down.
ACGATATTCGCGCGCGCCGGGAGGCGCTGCTGGCGCGGTTTCCGGTCTGGACCCCGCGAACGCTCGGGGACTGGCTCGACGAATGCGCCGCGGAGTTCGGACAACGCTTGTTCGTCATCACCGAAGCAAACACCCTGACTTACGGCGAGGTCGCTCAGCGGTCTCGAGAGCTGGCGACGGGCCTGCGCGCATTGGGCGTGCGGCCGGGTGATCGCGTCGGGATGCTGATGGCCAACTATTCCGAATTCGTCGCCGTCAAGTTCGCGATAGCGCGCCTCGGTGCGATCGCGGTGCCATTCAACTACCTGTATCGACGCGACGAATTGGCCTTCTTATTACGGGATTCCGGTTGTCGGGTGCTGGTGACGATGTCAGCGTTCGAGCCGCTCGACTATCAGGGGATGCTCGACAGCATTGTGCCGGGATGGGATACCGCTGGATTCCACGAACGGGCCCCCGCCAGCGACCAGGCGCCCGCCCTTCGTCACGTGCTGGTGGTCGAGACGGACCAGCCTCTGCGTGCCGGCGCAATGTCCCTCGCTGGTCTGGCTGACGCTGGCGCGTCGGACCGCGGGGGGCCGTGGGGCCCCGCGCCGGCCCCGGACGCGCCCGGCGACATGCTCTATACGTCGGGCACTACCGGTTCCCCCAAGGGGGTGCTGGTGTCCCACGATGGCGTCCTGAGAACCGCGTATGCGTCGGCCCTGACGCGCGCCTACGAGGACGGCCGGCGAGTGTTGTTCTCGCTGCCCTGCTACCACATGTTCGGCTACATCGAAGGACTGCTCTCGGTGATGTTCACCGGTGGGGCGGTGATCATGCAGCCGCGTTTCAGCGCCGAGGGATATTTTCGGGGAATCGAGCAGCACCGCGCCACCGACATGCTCTGCGTGCCCACGATGGCCGTCGCGATGGCCGAGAGCCCGCACCGCGCTGAATACGACCTGAGTTCGCTGCGCGCGCTGCTCTGCGGTTCGGCCGCGGCACCCACGTGGCTGTGGGAGCGCATCGAGCGAGACTTCGGCGTCAGTGAGATCGTGACCGGGTATGGCATGACGGAGTGCGGCGGCGCAATGACGCTGACCTTGCCCGAGGACCCGCTGTGGCGCTCCGCCGAGACGGTCGGGAGGCCCAAGTTCGCCGGCGCTGCGGGCGTGCCCGATATCGACGCGCTGGTGACCTATCGGGTTGTCGACCCGGACACCGGCGACGAGTTGCCGATCGGCTCCGAAGGCGAGCTGGTGTCCGCGGGGCCGGCCACCATGATCGGGTACTGGAACCGGCCCGCCGACACCGCGGCGGCATTGCGTGGCGGGTGGCTGCACTCGGGGGACCTGGGCTGCGTGCGGCCGGACGGCTACCTGCAGGTGACCGGGCGGAGCAAGGAGCTCTACAAGAGCGGCGGTGAGCTGATCATGCCCAAGGAGATCGAGGACGTGCTGGCCCGCCATGACGAGATCAGTCAAGTCTTTGCCGTGGGGCTGGTCGACGAACGGTGGGGCGAAATCGGTTGTGTCGTCGTCGTTCCAGTGCCGGGCGCGGCGATCACCGAAGACGACGTGCTGACGGTGTGCCGGCAAGAGCTCGCCCGCTTCAAGGTGCCTAAACGGGTGGTGTTCTATCGGGCCGAAGACTTGCCGACGACACCCACCGGGAAGGTACAAAAGTACCGCCTGGTCGAGCAGTTGACGTCGGCTCTCGCCCGGCCCTGATCAGGCGGGACTGAACATGTCGATCCCGTCGTGCTGCCGAGACGACAGGGCCTTCTCATAGACCAGCAACTCCAGATGCGACAGCACCTCCAGGACGGCCGTCATGCGGTGCATGACGTCGAGATCGCCCAGCGCACGGTCGTGGCGGGTCCAGCGCATACTCGACGCGACTTCGAACGCGGTCGTGGCGCCCGCCGCGACCCGTTCCCCGACGAGTCCGAGTCGGGTGCGATGATGTGCGACCAACTCAGCCGCCCGTTCGCGTGTGCGCCCGTCGCTTGGGCCGTGCGCGGCCAACATCCGTGAGTCGGGCAAGTCGAGGAAGAGCAAGAGCGAAGCCAGGTAGGACCGTAGCGGCAGTCGTTCCGGTCTCCGCTCGAAGGCGATCGACGGGGTTATCCGCGGCAGGAGATGATCGCCGGTGAAGACGGCACCGTGATCCTGGTCGTCGAACACGACGTGGCCCCGGGTGTGACCGGGGGTCGCACGCGCGGTGATAGTCACGCCGCCGCAGTCGATCTGGTCACCGTCCGACAGCCAACGGTCTGGGGGAGTGAATTTGACGCCGCGTTCGTACGGTTCCCAGTCGAGGTTGTTCACCTCGCGTGCCAGCGGGGCTGCGCCCGCGCGGACCAGCATCTGTACTTGCAGGGGATGCACTCCGCTCATCGCAGCGAATGCCTCGATACTGTGCCGCTCCTCGTGTCCGAGCATCAGTTCGGCATCGAGCTCGTCGCGCCACCGTACGGCCAACGAATAGTGGTCCCAATGCTGGTGCGTCACCAGAATGCGGCGCACATCAGACGGTGTGGCGCCGAGGGCGCAGAGCGCGGCCCGCAGGGTCGCTTCGCCCGGCTCGTAGGCCCACCCAGGGTCGATGAGGGTCAGACCGTCGGAGCCGACTATCGCGTAGGCGTTGACGGTCTTGAGGTCGGGCAGCGGCAGCGGCAGCGGCACGCGAACGACGTGCTCAGCGATCTTTTCGCTGACGGCATCCCTCGCCATCGGCGGAACCTGCGACACGACTGCCTCCCGCTGTTCTGAAAAATTTAACGTGGACTAGAAAATCATGCTACCGTGAAGGTTGTGTTCGACGTGAAGTACCCGGTTTGGTGTCGAAGTGGGGTTCGAATACGACGGTTGATTCCTAGCGTGCGAGAGGGGGCGAAGAGTCAGTGACGTCGCCTGCGCAGACTCTGGTGGGTTGTCGGCGCCTGCCGCGGTCGATCGCACAGAAGCCGCGGATGTTGGCCGAGTGGCTGACGGCGCGCGGGGAGCGGGTCGCCGCGCCCCTGACGACCGCGCGCATCACCAGGCGGCGCATCAACATGTCATGGGCCATCGCCGATAGCTGCGGTCGCCAGTGGATCCTTCGAGAGCGCCGGCGCGGCACGGTCCGCGACTTCTCGCGTGAGGCGACCGTGCTCAGCGCGGCGCTGAGCCAGGGGCTCCCGGTTCCCCGGCTGGTCGGCCACCATGACACAGACGTGCCGTTCATCGTCACGACGCGAGTCGGCGGTCACACGCTGCACACGGAAGAGGACGCTCGCGGGCTCAGACCGACACAACGTCGCCAAATCGGGTTCACCGTCGTCGCGGCGCTGGCCCGGATTCACCGAGTCGACCCCGCAACCACCGGGCTGCCCCGATTTTTCACCGGCTATATCGACCGGCAATTGAGCGCAATGACCGACGTGTGGACCCTGTCTGGCTCCGACGGGCCCCACGATTCATCCTGGCGGGCATTGCGGGCTCGGCTGATCGACCGAAGGCCACGGCACGAAGGTCGTCTGACGCTGATTCATGGTGATTTTCGGCTCGCGAATCTCGTGCTGCAGGAGGAGTCGTTGACCGCAATCATCGATTGGGACTGGTGTACGGCGGGGCATCCCCTCGCCGACTTGGCTTGGCTGCTAATGAATTGGCCGGCCTCGACGGAGACCGGTGTGTTTCCGCCCAGCCCGGTGCGAGCCGGCGGATTCCCCACCCGGGGCGAAATCATCAACGCCTACGGCGAGATGGCAGATCGCGCGCTGCACGATCTGCCCTACTACCGGGCGCTGGCGCAATGGCGCGCAGCCGCCCTGTTGCAGGCGGAGTTGGGCCGCCAGCACGCGCACGGGCTCGACGAGAAGACTCCGCTCCTCGACGTCGACGCGGTGGACGACACGATCGCCGATCTGCTGATCGGAGCCTCGAACCTGCTGCGAAGCCCGAGATGATCTCCGCCGTCGACGAATACACACACCCGTTGAGCTCCGACGTCAACTTCAACGAATCGATGTACTTCCAGTTCCACGACCCGGCGCGGGAAACTACCGGTTTTCTGCGGCTGGCGAATCGCCCTAACGAGGGCCGCGGCGAGCGTACCGTGTGTATCTACCTGCCGGACGGACACCTCGGTTTCGGCTTCGAGCGGCCGCACGTCTCGACCAACGACGTCATGGCTGCGGCAGGCTTGGCCGTCGAGGTCCGCGAGCCGTTCCACGAGCTGCGTGTCACCTTTGACGGCTGTGTCCGCGTGGTCGGCGATCCGCGAGCCATGACCGAGCCGAGGACGGCGTTGAGCGGCGCGCCGCAGGTTGCGTGCCGGATCGACCTGTGCTTCACGGCGCTGGCCCCGCCACACGAGCAGACGTTCGACGCCGACGGCCGGTCGTTCGCGCCCCATCATTACGAGCAACTGACTTCCGTGCGGGGGACGCTCGCCGTGGGCCAGCGAACGATCCCGATCGACGGACATGGCCTGCGCGACCACTCCTGGGGACCGCGTTCCTGGCAGGCGCCATGGTTCTACCGTTGGATGCACGGTTGCTCGGACAATTTCGGTTTCATGGTCGCCCACTTCGGCGAGCCTGACGGATCCAGCCGGCGCGGTGGCTTCGTCTTCGACGGCGGCGAGGTGCACTCCTGCGATCGCGTGACGATCGCCACCGTCCGGGACGACGACGACTATCAGCAGTCGATCACCGTCTCAGCCCATGCCGGGCAACGGTGTTGGCACGTTCATGGTCAAGCGCTGGCATCGGTGCCGCTGCGCCACCGCGGCTCCGACGGGGCGCCGAGCACCCGAATCGTCGAGTCGGCCATGCGGTGGCGAACCGACGCCGGGATGCAGTTGCACGGAATGTCGGAATACCTCGATCAACTCCACGACGGCAAGCCCGTCGGACTACATGTTTAAGGAAGGGCGATAACGACGTGAAGACCTATGCCAATCTCGCCGAATTCGAGTCGGCCACCGGTCACCAGCTCGGCCCCACCGACTGGGTCGAAGTCGGGCAAGAGCGGATCAATCTGTTCGCAGACGCGACCGACGATCACCAGTGGATCCACGTCGATCCGCTTCGCGCCAAGGATGGGCCGTTCGGCGGCACGATCGCGCACGGACTGCTGACGCTTTCGCTGTTGCCGCGCTTCATGCACGAGCTCTACAGCGTCGAGGGTGTCACGATGGCGATCAACTATGGATTCAACAAGGTCCGGTTCATCACGCCCGTGGCGGTCGGCGCCAAGATCCGGGCGAGCGCCCGCGTCGAGCAGGTGACGCGCGTCGGCGACGCCGTGCAAGCCACGCTGACCACCACGATCGACATCGACGGGGCGACCAAGCCAGCGGCTGTCATCGAATCGATTGTGCGCTATGTCGGTTGAGCTGGACCGCGGAGCGAAGGTCGCCGCAGCGCGGGGCTTGTACGAGGCGTTGGGAAGGGGTGACCGGGACGCCCTGGGCCGACTCTTACACCCGGAGTTCGTCGGTCACGCCGCCGAGGGGCTGCCGCTCGACATGGGTGGGATTTACGTCGGCGTCGACGCCATGTGTGACAACCTCTGGTGGCGCATCGGACAGCACTTCAAAGTCCGCGCCGTGCCCGAGGAATTCCAGGTTCTCGAGGACGGCCAGCTGATGGTCTCGGGCACCTACCGCGGATCGGCACGCCAGGGCGGCAACCGAGTCGATGCGTCCCTGATCCACCTGATCGGCTACGCGCCCGACGGGCGCGTAGCATCCCTTCGCCAGCTCACCAACACGGCGGCGTGGCGTTCCGCGCTCGACGGGTGCGATCGAATGCCGACGATCGACTACACGGTCGAGAATGGTCTGGCCACCATCTGCCTCGACCGGCCGGCGGCGCGCAATGCTATCGACTTCCAAATGGGTTGGGACACTCTCGAAGTAGCCAAATCTATCGCCGGTGACGCAGGTGTCCGAGCGGTCCTCATCCGCGGGAACGGGCCCGCGCTCAGCTTCGGTGGTGACATCGAATACTTTCTCGCCAACTCCGAGCGTGGTTTCGGTGGGCTGTTCGCCGACATGACCGCCCCCTACCACCAGGCGCTCGGCATCCTGAGCCGAATCGACGCGCCGATCGTCACCGCGGCGCACGGCGCGGTCGCAGGCGGGGGGCTTGGCTACGTCTACGCCGCCGATTTGGTGGTGGCGGCCGAAAACACCCGATTCGTGACGGCTTTCGCCAGAATCGGATTATCCGGCGACGGCGGGGGAACGTGGCACCTGCCGCGGTTGATCGGGGCGCGCCGCGCCGCGGCGGCGTACCTGCGTAATACGCCGATCACGGCGGACGAGGCGCTGGCGTGGGGCATCGTCAACGAGGTGGTTGGCGCTGACGAATTGCTCGACCGCGCGACGGCGTTGGCGACGGAGCTGGCCCAAGGGCCCACCACGGCCTTCGCGCATATGCGGAAGCTGTTACGAGAAAGCTGGGGTAATGACCTCCCGGCGCAGCTGGCCGCGGAGACACGGGCACTCAAGCTGGTCGGCGATAGCACCGATGCGGCAACGGCGTTGCACGCATTCGCCGCCAAAAGCGCACCCACATTCACTGGGAGGTAGACGATGTCTGGACTCATTCACGACACGGAAGAACACCGCGCGATCCGCGACAGCGTTGCGGGCATCGCGAGCCGCTACGGACCGCAGTATTTCTTGCAGCGCGCCCGCCGCGGTGAAGACATACCGGAACTGTGGAAGGACCTCGGCGCCGCCGGGTTGTTGGGCGTGCACCTTCCGGAGGAATACGGGGGCGGCGGTGGCGGTATGGCCGAGGCGGTCGTCGTCGTCGAAGAGCTTGCCGCGCATGGCATGCCCATGTTGGTGTGGGTCATCTCCCCGGCGATTTGCGGGAGCATCCTGGCGCACCACGGCTCGGGGGAAATGAAGCAACGGTGGTTGCCCGGCATTGCCGACGGGAGCCAGAAGATGGCATTCAGTCTCACCGAACCTGATGCCGGCTCCAACAGCCACAACGTCAAGACCACCGCCCGCAAATCGGGTTTGGGGTGGGTCATTTCCGGGTCGAAGTACTACATCTCGGCGGTCGATCAGAGCGATGCTGTCCTGGTCGTGGCCCGGGACGGCGACCTGTCGACGCCGGAGAAGTCCCGCCTGTCTCTGTTCGTGGTGCCCATCGAAAGCCCGGGGTTGACCTATCAACAGATCGACACCTCCATCGTGTCGCCCGATAGGCAGTTCACCGTCTTCTTCGATGACGTCGAGGTCGGTGAGGATGCGCTCATCGGCCAGGCCGGCAACGGCCTGCGGCAAGTCTTCGACGGCTTGAATCCCGAGCGCATCCTCGTGGGCGCAATCTGCGGCGGGGTGGGACGATACGCGGTGAGTAAGGCGGCGGACTACGCCAAGGAACGTCAGGTGTGGTCGACTCCGATCGGTGCACACCAGGGTATCGCGCACCCGTTGGCGGAGAGCCACATCGCCGTCGAATTGAGCCGGATGGCGACCGCCCTCAGTGCGCAACTCTTCGACGCCGGCCAACCCGCCGGCGAGGCCGCGAACATCGCGAAATTCGCCGCGTCGGAGGCCGCGCTCAAAGCGTTGGACCAAGCGATCCAGACGCACGGAGGCAACGGATTCGCCCACGAATACGGGTTGTCCGAGCTGTGGTTCGTCACGCGGCTGATGCGTACGGCGCCGGTCAGCCGCGAAATGGTTCTCAACTACATTGCCCAGACCTCACTGGGCCTGCCGCGGTCCTACTGACCGGCAACCACCACCTAGGAGCATCAAATGGTCACGCTGGAAAAGCAATTCGACGCCGTCGTCATCGGTGCGGGCGCGGGAGGACTCTTCACCGCGGCTCGCCTGGCACACCAGGGCTACCGCACGCTGGTGGTGGAGCGCCTGGGCAAGGTCGGTGGACGGGCCTCTACGGACGACATCGACGGCTTCAAAGTCAATACCGGTGCGATCGTCATCGAGGTCGGTGGCATTACCGAGGAGACGTGCAAGGAGGTGGGCGCGCGATTTGACATCCGCGAACCCAAACCCCCGATCCTCTATCGCATCGGTGGCAACGACGTCGACGTCACCGGGGGCGGCTGGGGTTTCCTGCTGAGCAAGCTGAGCCGTCAGGGCGCAAAGCTGGTCAAGGGCATCGGCGCCGCCCGCAACGACTCGGGGCTACCCGAAGACGAGATCTCGACGGCCGACTGGGTGTCGAAGTACACCAAAAACGAGGGCGTGCACGGGATCTTCCGCAACATGTGCGCGTCCATCTTCGCCGTCGGATCGGAGGATCTGCCCGCCCGGGTATTTCTCACCTACTTCACCCGCAAGAGCGCGTTCAAGCGCTTCGGCTTCCACCCCGAAGGCACCATCGGGTTGTGGCGGGCGCTCGCGGAGGTCGTGGAAACCAACGGGGGAGAGGTCTGGTTGTCCACGCCGGTGACCAAGATCGTCACCGAGGGGCATACCGTGACCGCGGTCGACGTGACCAGGGACGGCTCCACCGTCCGAGTGGAAGCGCCCATCGTCGTCAGCGACATCGGTCCCGCCGCCACGGTCTCGCTGCTCGGGGCGGACCGCGTGCCCGCCGATTACCAAGCGCTCGTGAAGAGCGGCGACCGACCCACGTCGATGGTGTCGGTGAACTTCGCCAGCCGCGAGCGCCTCGTCGAGGTGCCCGGCATGTTGAGCTTCGCGAAATCACGCCGGCTGGCCTACATCGCCAACTTCACCGACCTGTGCCCCGAGATGGCGCCGGACGGCTGGAACCTCTACGTGGGTACTTCGGTGCCCGAGAATCCCACGGGTGACTTCGACGAGGCGGCTGAGACCGAGTTTCTCCTGCAGGACTTGCGCGACAACATCACAGACTTCGACGACCGAGCCCGAATCATCAACGTGGCGATCACCCGTGACGACTGGCCGCCGCAGCGCGCCGTCGCCGGGTTCGACCTTCCTCACGACACACCGTTCGAAGGTCTGTGGAACGTCGGGGACGCGGTCAAGGAGTACGCCAACGGCGGTACCACCGCTTGCGCGGAGACCGCCAAACTCGTCGTCGACAAGATCGTGGCCAGTCATCAGCCGTTAGCGCGGCGCTGAATCGTATGCGGCGCAGGATCGCCGGTGCCCGCAGCCTATTGTTTGTGCCTGGTGACCGGCCCGAGCGGTTCGGGAAGGCGCTGAGTAGCGCCGCCGACGAGATCGTGCTGGACCTCGAGGACGCCGTCGCACCGGAGGCCAAGGCCGTTGCCCGTGAATCGGTCCACCGGTGGCTGACCAAGTGCGCCGGGACCGTCGTTCGCGTCAACGGTGCCGACACCGATTGGTACGCAGACGATGTCGCCATGCTGGCCGAGCACGCGTGCGCGGTCATGGTGCCAAAGTCGCACAGCGCCGACCACCTGAGAGCGGTGGCGGCGAACCTGCACGCGGACACGTGCGTGATTGCCTTGGTCGAGACGGCCGCCGGGATCTTGGCGGCCCGTGAGATCAGCGCGGTCGATGCCGTGGGGCGAGCCGCGTTCGGAAGCGTCGATCTCGGTGCTGAATTGGGCATCGATCCCGAAGACCACGAGAGTTTGCGACATGCCCGCAGCGCACTCGTCATAGCCTGTGCTGCGGCGGGTCACCCCCCACCACTGGACGGCGTGACGATCGCCCTGGACGACGATCGGCAGCTGATCGCCGACGTGGACCGCGCGGCACGGATGGGTTTCGGAGGAAAACTGTGTATACATCCACGGCAAATCGAAAGTGTGAACCAGCGGTTTACACCATCGGCCGACGAAATCGCCCGGGCGCGTCGGGTTCTGGATTCCGCGGACGGCCGCGGCGTCGCCGTGGTCGACGGCCGCATGGTCGACAAACCCGTCGTTGATCGGGCGCGGCGGATCGCGCTTGCATGCGAGGACAAGTCGGTCGGCTGAATCAGGCCGGCGTTGATCAGCCGCCCTCGACCTGACGGGCTGGCACGGCGCCTGAGATGACAGGTCGGCTCGTGGCGGAACGCAGGCGGACCGTGGTCAGCGCTCATCGGTTCAGCGCCGCGAGAGCCGAGAAGCTCTCATTGGCCACGACCTGTTCTGCGGCGCGGCTGGCCATCGCGCCAAACATGGCGTCACCTCGCTCCGTTGCTACCACACCCAACGACACCGGAATCGTCAGGACGAGTCCGTAGAGGGCGTGCGCCTGGTATTCGCGCCAGCACCGATCGGCGCTATAGTTTTCCACCCCATGCGCGAGCAGGTATCGGTGGTACTCGGTGACCAATGCGCGTTCGTGATCGACGCGGTCCTGCTCGGTCAGCGAGTTTCCAAGGAAGTAGGACACATCGATGATTCCGGGTGCGGCGGCAGTGCTCTGCCAGTCGACGACCGCTATAGGCGTTCGTCCGTCGTGCGCGTCGAACAGCATGTTGTCGAGTCGAAAGTCTCCGTGCCACAGTGTGCGATGTTCGCCGAGCGTCGACAGCCAGGCCGTCACTTCGCGACCGAGTCGGTGTACCACCGCTACATGATCGGGCTTCAGGTAGTGCCCGAATCGTTCGAGCCAGGAATCGGCAATCTGCGGTATCGTCCCGCCGAGGGCGTTCCAAATATGCTCGGCGGGAAGCCATGCCTGCTCGGCGAGTCTCGAGTGGCGCCACGACCCGCCATGCAGTGCCGCGGCCTGCTGCAGCGCCAGGTCGGCCTGATCGATGGTGCAGCCACTCAACTGATCGATGGCGTCGGCCGGGCCCAAATCTTCAAGTAGAAGCACGAATCCGCAAAGATCGTCGGCGATTTCACCGTAAAAGCACCGCGGCGACCTGATACCGGTGAGGTCGCTCAAGTGTTGGTAGAACAGCACCTCGCGCTGATAGGCCCCGGTCGACACGGCCATCTGCCGGCTCGTTGGGTCAGTGCCGGAGACTTTGGCGATGAGGCTATGGGGGGCGTCGTCCGGCCGCTCACTGTACTCGAGCTGCAGCCGGTAGCTGTTGGCCATCTGACCGGTTCCGACAGGTGAGGCGTACACGGACTCGATCGACAGAGCGCCCCAACCGGGTCGCCGGCTGAGTAGACCGGTCAGTACTTCGGGTGTGTACTCGGCGACGGCGTATTCGGTCACGGTCATGTGGGTTACCTCTCGCTGGTACGGGCCGCCTGGTAAGCGGGCAGAAGGGGTTTGAGTTCGGCCGGCGTCGCGCCGTGCAGAATCACACCGTCGGCGCCTAGGTCGAGTTGGTTCTGAATGGTGCCGGCGCACCGCGCGGGACTGCCGGTCGCGGCGACACTCAGCCACTCGTCAGGCAGTAGCGTCGCGATGTGTTCGAGTTGGTCCGTCGTCGTGGACGGGCTGTCGATAACGCGCACCGCACCGCTCGGTGACTGAAAACTCTGCACCACGGGGTCCGCCCGAAACCGGCCGAGAACCGACGGGTCCCAGTTGTTTGTCGAGACCAGAAGGTCGCCGTAGCCCTGCAGGTAAGTGGCAAGGCGGCCCACCGTCTTGCGTAGCCGGAGCTCCTCGGGAAGGTGATCGCCGATCGTGGCCAGGCATGACCACACCTGCACGCGCTGGGGATCGCGACCGGCCGCTTCGGCCGCGTCCTTGACCGTGCGTACGCATCGTTGCAGCGTCTCGTCGGTGAAGAACGTGTGGAGGATGACCTTGTCGAAGGCCCGTCCACCCAGCGCCAGCGATTGCGCACCGAACGCCACCAGGCCGAGCTTGACGTCTTCGTCGAACGTCGGGTCGAGGCGCAGGGCGGGATACTTACCGATTGGCCCGTCGTGGCCCAGGATCGTCTCGCCGCGAAACAGTCGGCGCATCACCCCGGCGAAATCTTCCATCTGCGCCGTGGTGATGGGGGGCATGCCGAACGCGCGTTGAAGCGGCGGCACTCCACGCCCGATGCCCAGCGTGAAACGCCCACCTGTGAGGCGGTGCATCGTCGTGGCGTAGGCCGCGGTAACGATGGGGTGGCGAGTGTTGTGGTTGGTCGCCCCTGTCGTGATTCCGATACTTTCGCTGACCGCGCCAACGGCACCGCAGATCGTGGCGGCTTCCTTGGTGGAGAAGCGCTCCGAAATGAAACATTCGCCCAATCCTAGGCTTTCGGCGTCACGGACTTCCGCGATCAAGTCACGTGGATGGTCGGCCTGGCCGGCGAGCGTATAGAAGCCGAGTTCGGCTATCGGGCCGTTCATCGGGTGATCGCCTCGGGCATCGCCGAGCTTGGCGGGACCAAGGTGGGGGTCGAGTGGCCGGCCGACCAGCCCTCGTCCCCGGCGTAACCCCCACCCACCACTTTCGGCCGGGTCCCGCCATCGCGACGGGGCGGGACTTCGATGGCGCCCGCCCGTTCCGTGTTGCGAAGGCGTTCAGCCACGTTGATCCTCGGCGATACGGAAGGTCTTAGCCGTCGTCAACCCGCCGATGCCCGTGCCGATCATGGCCGTGCGTGGACTTGTTGACATGTCCCTTCCGATGCGTTTTGAAGCCGATCGCTTGAGCACGACCGTAGATCGGAAAACTGACGCCGGTCAAGATAGTTGTCCATATTTTTTATCAAAGATTCAACAGGTCGGTTGCTTGAAGCTTGCGAGCGCTGTGGCGCCGTCGGCACGCCGGTCGTCGGTGTTTGCGCAAAGGTGAATGCCAGCCAGCGCTCGGTCGCAAGTGGCGGCACAAATCGCCGTTGAACTGCCGATACATGAGTCAGCATCGCGACGTCTCACCTTCTGTTGCGTCTGCCTAGACGGATCGTCCGATGTCGCGCGCCACCAAAATCCTGATCAGAGCGCTTGCTTTTACACCTCCGAGAACCCTATAGTTTTTATCTGGATTAGAAACAAACAGCGCCGGAGGGGTCGTGTCTCAGCGGATTCAGGTCTTGTGTGCGTGGGCCGGCCCGGCGACAGTGGGCGTGACACTGCTGGGTTGGTTGATCGCCGGGATACTCCCGATACCCCTCGGCCCGTCGAGCACGACCGGCGAGGTCGTCGGCTTCTACCAGCACGACACCCGCGTTCTGACCGGTCTGGTGATAGCCCAGCTTGGCATCTGCGGCGCGTTTCCCCTGATCGCCTTGATTGGCTACTACATGCTTCGCATCGAGGGTCGGTATCCGATCCTTGCACTGGTACAGCTCGTCGCCGGCGCGGCAACGGGACTTCTGCTTCTGCTGCCGATGTTGCTAATGGCCGTCATCGCATTTCGGCCCGACCGCAGCCCCGAGCTCACCGTCACGCTCAACGACATCGCCTGGCTCGTATTCATTACGCCGATCGCCCCGTTCATCATCCAGAACATCGCCATCGGAATCGCCATCCTGAGCGACAAGTCGGAGACCCTTCCGCGCTGGGTTGGCTACATGAACTTCTGGGTGGCGGCGTCTTTCCTCCCAGACGTCCTGGCCTTCTTTTTCCACAGTGGCCCCTTCTCGTGGCGGGGCATCTTCGTGTTCTGGCTCGCGCTGACGACCTACAGCGTCTTCTTGATCGGCATGGGGCTGGTGTTGCGATCGGCAGTGTTGAGAACGCGTGATGGCGCGCCTCTCGGTGCCGGCTCGGCGCCGGTTGTGGACTCGACCGCCGCGTGAACGTGTGACCTTGCTCTCGAGGTGCGTGCGAGCTTATCGTCACACTGCGCGTCTTTAAATTGAATCTAGATTAAGGAAGGGAACGATGGGGTTCACCGACTCTGCCGAAGTCACCAAGTACATCGGAGGGATTTTCGAGACCGCCTTCCACGACCCGGAGATCGGTCCTAAGCTCGTCGCGACGGGCCTCGTCATCGCCTTCGATTTCACCGACCCCGAGGCAGTCGTCGTCATCGACATGGCCAACAAGTCGATTCGGGAAGGATTGAATGGCGGCGCGTCCCCCACCGCGACGATGGCGATGACCGCCGATACCGGGAACGCCTACTGGCAGGGAAAGGTCAACCTTCCCCTTGCCATGGCGAAGAAGAAGATCAAAGTCGAGGGAAACGTGGCGAGCCTGCTGAAGTTGGCCCCGCTCGGCAAGAAGCTGTATCCCCTCTACATCGAACGGCTCAAAGCCGACGGCCGCGAGGATCTCGTGATCTGAGCGCGGACTCAGTCTGCGTCGAAAGAACCACCCGAGCCGATTGATGCCGGCCCGACGATCTCACCCAATCTTCAGCAATCACATTCGGAGGCAGAGCAATGAGCGTGGAAACCGCGTCGCGCGCGAGGTCATACGACCCGGTGAGTGTCTCGCCCCTGAGCTTCTGGGCGGCGACAGCCGAAGAGCGTGAGCAGTCGTTCAAAATCCTGCGGGACGAGAGGCCAGTGAGCTGGCACCCTCCGATCGAGGGCGCCTTGATGGAAGCGGAGATCGACGGGCTCTGGGTCGTGACTCGGCACGAAGACATCGCCTACGTCAGCAAAAACCCGCAATTGTTCTGCTCGGGCAGCGGTGTCATGATCGAGGCGGTTCCCGAAGACATTCTCGATGCGGCGCAATCGTTTCTGGCAATGGACGGCGCGCAGCACTCTACGTTGCGACGGCTGATCAGCTCGGTGTTCACCCCCCGCCAGGTCGCCACGATTCGGGACCAGATCGACAAGCAGGCCGAGGCCATCGTCGATGATTTGCTCAAGACGTCCGAGGGCGACTTTGTTGACCAAGTCTCCAAGCGGCTGCCGATGTGGACGATCTACGAGATGCTGGGCCTGCCGGAAGAAGCCCGGGAGGCGGCCGCGCACAACGCCGATGGAATGGTCTCGTGGGCCGACTCGGATGTCGCCGCGGGCCGGGAGCCCGGCGAGGTGCTCAACGATTCGTTGGTGGGCCTGCTGAGCACCGGTCTCGAGCTCGCCGAGGAACGCCGCGCACGTCCCGGCAGCGATCTGATGTCGTTGCTGGTGCAGGCCGAAGTCGATGGACGACGTCTGACCGACGACGAACTCGGCGCATTCTTCGTGCTGCTGTCCGTGGCCGGCAACGACACCACGCGGAACACGGTGACCTTGACCACTATGGCGCTACAACAGTTCCCCGAGCAACGCGCGCTGCTGGCAAGCGACTTCGACACACACATCAAGCGCGGCATCGAGGAATTCGTCCGTTGGGCGAGCCCTGTCATGACGTTCCGGCGCACCGCGACTCAGGACACCGAGCTGCGGGGACAGCGAATCGCGGCGGGGGAGTGGGTGCTGCTGATGTACTCGTCCGGCAACCGCGACGGACGCGCCTTCGTCCGACCTGACCAGTTCGACATCACCCGAGAGCCCAATCCGCACATCGGCTTCGGCGGCGGCGGTCCCCACTTCTGCATGGGCAGTTTCTTGGCCAAGATGCAGCTCGAAGCGATATTTCGCGAGTTGGTCTTCCGAGCCCCCACTCTGCGTGTCGGGGAGCCGGAGTACCTGACCGGGAACTTCGTCCGCGCCGTGAAATCCCTCCCCTACACCATCAATTGACCGGAGTATCGATGTCGGAATTTTCAGGGAAGAGCTACGTCGTGACCGGAGCGGCGTCGGGCATTGGCGACGCGGTGGCCCGGCAGCTGCTGGCTGCGGGCGCCGAAGTCATCAGCTTGGACCGCAATGCGCCCACCGCGCCGGTCAGTCGGCACGTCGAGGTCGATCTTGCGAATCCGCGGGCCATCGACGCCGCGGTAGAAGTCTTGGACGGCCCCTATGACGGGTTGATGAACGTCGCGGGAATCCCGGGCACGGCCCCCGCCGACCTGGTCGTCGCCGTGAATGCACTGGCGGTTCGACACCTCACCGAAGCGTTTTTCGATCGCCTGAAGCCGGGGGGCTCGGTGACCATTGTGTCCTCCACCGCCGGGTATGGGTGGCCTGAGCGGCTGGATGTCATTCGAGACCTGCTGGCCACCGAAACGTTTGAGGACGGCGCCGCATGGTTCAAGGCGAATCCTCAACAAGGCAACGCCTATAACTTCTCCAAGGAAGTCAGCACCGTCTACACCATGTCAATGGGGCTGGCGTTGGCGCAGATGGGCTTTCGGATCAACGCAGTGCTTCCGGGCCCCGTCGAGACGCCGATCTTGGCGGATTTCGAGGAGTCGATGGGCAAGGACACCCTCGACGGTGTCAAGGAATTGCTGGGTCGTCACGCGCAGCCGGACGATGTCGCCGCGGCCATGGTGTTCCTGGCCTCCGATTCGGCCCGGTGGATCAATGGTGAGGCGCTCACCGTCGACGGTGGCATCACCGGCGCGGTGGCATCCGGCGTTGTGCCCAAGCCGGAGTTCTAGAGAGCGCCATGACCACGTATGCCGGTAGCGACGCATCGCGGGTCGCCGACAACGACCTGCTGATGGCCGATCTTCGGTGCGTATTCGGTTCCGGACGCACCAGATCGTTGGAGTGGCGCCTCGACCAACTGGAGGGCATCGAACGCCTCTGCCGAGACGAAGAACCGGCGATCGTCGACGCGCTACACGAAGACCTGGGCCGTGCGCCGGTTGAGGCCTGGCTGGGAGACATCGCTTCGTCGAAGGGCGAAGCGGTCTACGCGCGTCGACACCTGAAGAAGTGGATGCGGCGCAGAAGGCAGTCGTTGCCTCTGGCCCACCTTCCGGGGAGGAGCTGGGTGCAGTACGACCCCCTGGGCGTCGTGCTGGTCATCGGCCCGTGGAACTACCCGGTTTATCTCAGTCTCGGCCCATTGGTCGCGGCCGTCGCGGCGGGAAACTGTGCTGTCATCAAGCCATCGGAGCTAGCCCCGGCGACATCACGCCTGCTGAGCGGGCTGATCCCGCGTTACCTCGACAGCGAGGCCGTGCGGGTTGTCGAAGGAGATGTCGATGCCACTCAGCGACTCATCGCGGGTGGCTTCGACCATATCGTGTTCACCGGCGGCACTGAGGTCGGCCGCAAGATCATGGCGGCCGCGGCCCCGACGCTCACTCCGGTCACACTCGAACTGGGCGGCAAAAGCCCGGTCATCGTCACCGCGGATGCCGACCTGGATGTGGCAGCACGTCGAATCGCGTGGGTCAAGCTCCTCAATTCCGGACAGACTTGCATAGCCCCGGACTACGTGCTCGCCGATCGCGCTGTGGCCTCCCTCCTGGTCGACAAGGTGAAGAACGCAATCACCGCGTTCAGATCCGGCGACGATCGGCCGGGTCTGCGTATCGTCAATGCGCGCCAGTTCGCCCGCTTGACATCGCTCATCGAAACCAGCACGGGAAGAATCGTCGCCGGCGGTCGCGCCGACGCCGACTCGTTGACTATCGAACCGACGGTGATCGTCGATCCCGGCCCGAGCGACCCGGTGATGTGCGAGGAGATCTTCGGCCCGATTCTTCCCATTCTCCAAGTTGAATCCGACTTGGCGGCAGTGCAGTTCATCAACTCAAGACCCAAACCGCTTGCGTTGTACGTGTTTTCTCGGTCGCCCCGGAGCGCCCGAGGGTTGATCGACGCGATCCCGTCCGGCGGAGCGGTGATCAATCACGTCGCCATGCATTGCCTGGTGCCGCAGCTGCCGTTCGGCGGCGTGGGCGCCAGCGGAATCGGCGCCTATCACGGTCGGTGGGGATTCGAAACACTCAGTCACCGTCGCGGTGTTCTCGCCAAGCCCGCCAAGCCCGACCCCCGCTTGGTTTATCCGCCCTACACCGACCGTGCGATCAAGATCATGAGGAAGTTGTTCTGATGACAGTTCGGGTGGACCGCAACAAGTGCTCGGGCATCGGCCTGTGCGAGGTAGCCGCGGCAACGGTATTCGAAGTCGGTGAGGACGGCCAATCCCACGTCCTCGACAAGGCACCCGCCGGAGCGGATCTCAGCGCCGCACAGGAGGCCGCAGCGAGCTGCCCGACGGGAGCGATCTCGATCGACGCCTGATCGCCGTCCGAGCGTCGCCGCTCCCGCTGAACGTCTCCCGCTCAACGCAACTCAGGAGTTCCCTTGGCTTTCGTCATCACCCAGAACTGTTGCACGGACGCGAGCTGTGTCCCGGTATGTCCGGTCGATTGCATCCGGCCGGTTCCCGGTGATCGCGGGTCCACGACACCAATGCTCTACATCGACCCCACAACGTGCGTTGACTGTGGTGCCTGTGCCGAGGTATGTCCGGTGACTGCCATTTGTCATGAAGACGATCTGCCGCCCACCCAACGGCGCTACAAGCAGATCAACGCCGAGTATTTCGCCGCTGCGCCACTGACCATTCGGTCGTCTCTCCCGGTCGAGCCTGCACGGCCCGTGGAGCGTGGCTCTTTGAAAGTCGCCGTGGTCGGGACCGGTCCCGCGGCGTGCTACGCCGTCGCGGATCTCGTGCGCACGGGCGGGGTCGACGTGAACGTCTTCGAAAAACTCCCAACCCCTTACGGGCTGGTGCGCTTCGGCGTCGCGCCCGACCATCAGCCCACCAAAGACGTGGTCCGGGAGTTCGAAGCCGCATTGGGCCATCGGGACGTCAGCTGTTATTTCAACGTGACGGTGGGAAATGATCTCACTCACGACGATCTGGCGGCCGACCATCACGCGGTGATCTATGCGGTGGGTGCTTCGCAGAGCAAGGGGCTAGGAATAGCGGGGGACCATCTCTCGGGCAATCACGCCGCCGCCGACGTCGTCGGCTGGTACAACGGGCACCCTGAGCGTGCCTCCGACACGCTGGATCTTTCCGGCCCGCGCACGGTGATCGTCGGGAACGGCAATGTCGCCCTGGACGTCGCTCGCATCCTGGTGATGGATCGCGAAGCCCTGGCACGCACCGACATCGCCGATCACGCGCTGTCGCAATTGTCCACCAGCGGTATCGAAGAAGTCGTGGTGTTGGGCCGGCGCGGCGCTGCCGATGCGGCCTTCTCTTCCGGAGAGCTCTTGGCCTTGGGCGCTTTGGACGGCGTCGATGTCGTGATCGAAGGGCACCTCGGCGAGCGGCCCGCGGACTTCGAGGGAGCGCTGAAGTACGACCTGGTCAACGACTACGCTGGTCGCCCGCCGCGTCCGGGACGTCGGCGTATCGTGCTGCGATTTGGTGCGCGCCCGGTCGAAATCGTCGGCGATGGCAGAGTCGAAGGGCTTGTGATTGCCGACCGTAACGGTCGCGAAAGGTTGGCGACCCCGCTGGTCGTGCGGTCCATCGGTTACACCGGCTCGCCGATCGCGGGACTGCCCTTCGATGACGCCGCCGGCATCGTTCCCAATGTCGGCGGGCGCGTCATGCGTGGTCAGGATCCCATACCCGGGGCGTATGTGACCGGATGGATCAAGCGGGGGCCCCGTGGCGTCATCGGCACCAACCGGGAGTGCGCAAGGCAGACCGTCACCAACCTGCTGGCGGACGCACGGGCCGGGCGCTCGAGCACGAATCGCGCGGGCTCCGAACGCCTTCTCACTATGCTCAGTTCACGCGAATCGGAAATCGTCGATTGGGCGGCCTGGCGTCGAATCGATGCGATCGAGCGGCAACGGGGTAGCACTAGCCAGCGGCCGCGCGTGAAATTGGCCGACCTCGACGCGCTCCTCGCGGCGTCAAAAGCATGAGTACACGGCACTGATGTCCCCGCTGAAGTGCCTTCGCGATTCAAGGGCCGTTCGCCACCGGTCAACCGGTTCAACCAACCGGCATTGACACCGTCACACGACGTCGAAGTGATCGTGACCGAACGAGGTCATGCAGACCTGCCCGGAGCGGGCTGGACCGAACGGCGCCGCATGATCGGCCGCCTGTTCGACCGCGCGGCCTGACCGCGGCGCGGCGGCCCGTTAGGACGCGGCGATCTCGCGGCCGATGATCTCTTTCATGATCTCGGTCGTGCCGCCGTAGATCGTCTGGATCCGGGTATCGAGGTACGCGCGGGCGACCGGATATTCGGTCATGTATCCGTAGCCGCCGTGCAGTTGCAGGCACCGGTCGATCAACCGCTTCTGCAACTCGCTGACGTACCATTTGCCCTTCGCGGCGTCGACGGGTGTGAGTTGCCCGGCGTTATAAGCCAGCACCGATTGGTCAACGTACGCCTGAGCGATGTCGATCTCGGTCGACATCTCGGCGAGTTCGAACCGGACGTGCTGCTTATCGGTCAGGGGCCCTCCAAATGCCCTGCGCTGCCGGCAATATTCGACCGTAATGTCGAAGATTGCCCGAATCGTGGCCATGGCCTTCGCCGTCACTCCCAGGCGTTCGCGGGGCAGATGGCTCATCAGGTATTGAAGACCGTCTCCGGCGTTGCCGAGCAGATTCGACGCCGGCACCCGGGCATCCTGGAAGAACAGTTCGGCGGTATCCTGCGCTGGCAGGCCGATCTTGTCCAACTTGCGGCCGCGTTCGAAGCCCGGAGTGTCTCGCTCCACGACGAACAGACTGAACGAGTGTGATCCACCGTCGGGATTGGTTTGCGCGGCCACGACAACAAGGTCGGCCATGATGCCGCTGGAGATGAATGTCTTCTGGCCGTTGAGTATCCAGAAATCGCCGTCGCGCCGGGCGGTGGTGCGCATTCCCCGCAAGTCGCTGCCGGCTCCCGGTTCGGTCATCGCCAGCGCGCCAATGATTTCGCCGGCGACGAAGCCGGGGAGCCAGCGCTGCTTCTGCGCCTCGTTGGTCAGGTCGAGCAGGTAGTGCAGGACCAAGTCGTCCTGCAGGCTGATCGTGAGGCCGAAAGACAGGGCATTGATGCGGGCGATTTCCTCGCACACCACCATCCGATAGCGGTAATCGGGCTCGCCTGCACCGCCGTACTCTTCGCCGATCTGTAAGGCATAGATGCCGGCTTTTGCGGCACGCGCGAACACGGCCCGGTCGATCCACCGGTCGCGGTCCCAGTCGTCCTGGTACGGAACGACTTCGCGGGACAGGAACTCGCGCACCGTTTCCCGGTACGCCTCGTGGTCACTCTCATAGAGAGAACGCTGCACGGTTACAGCCGCTCGATGATTGTGACGTTCGCTTGTCCGCCGCCCTCGCACATCGTCTGCAGGCCGAAACGTCCTTCGGTGCGTTCCAACTCGTGCAGCATCGAGGTCATCAACCGCGCGCCCGTGCATCCGATGGGGTGGCCCAACGCGATGGCTCCGCCGTTGGGATTGACCTTGGCGGGGTCGGCACCGAGCTCGGTGAGCCACGCCAACACGACGGGGGCAAAGGCTTCGTTGATCTCGATCGTGTCGATGTCACCAATCGACAGCCCGGTGCGCTTCAGGGCGTGTTGAGTGGCGGGAATCGGCGCGGTGAGCATCATGACCGGATCGGCGCCACGCGCCGACATGTGGTGGATGCGCGCCCGTGGTGTGAGCCCGAAGCGGTCGACGGCGGCCTGCGAGGCGACTAGCAACGCGGCCGCTCCGTCGGAGATCTGACTGGCCACCGCCGCGGTGAGTACTCCGCCTTCAACCAAGGTAGACAGTGTGGCCATCTTCTCCAATGAGGTGTCGGCCCGAGGTCCCTCATCGACGCTAATCCCTCTGTACGGCAGGATCTCTCGTTCGAAGCGGCCATCCGCGATTGCGGCTAGCGCGCGCTGATGACTGGCGAGCGCGAAACGCTCGTTGTCCTCGCGCGACAGATTCCACTGACGAGCGATCATTTCAGCACCCCGGAACTGAGAGATCTCCTGGTCACCGTAGCGCGCTTGCCAGCCTTCGCAGCCGGTCCACGGGTCGGTCGAACCGAACGGTTCACCCGCGGCGAAGGCGCTCAAGATGGGGAACTGGCTCATCTTCTGCACGCCGCCGGCGACGATGAGGTCCGACGTTCCGCTCATCACGGCCTGGGCGGCGAAATGTACTGCTTGCTGGGCCGAACCGCACTGGCGGTCGATCGTCACGCCGGGAACGGACTCGGGAAGTCCGGCGGCGAGGGCGGCGGTGCGCGCGATGTCGCCGGCCTGAGAGCCGATGTTGTCGAGACATCCGAGAATGACGTCATCGATTGCCGCCGGATCGATGTCGTGACGACCCACGATCGTCTTGATCACATGGGCGGCCATGTCGGCGGGGTGGGCGCCCGCCAAACCGCCGCCACGTTTCCCCACCGGAGTGCGAGCTGCGTCAACAATGTAAGCCTCGGACATGCCGATAATTTAACACAGAATCAAAAATGGAGCGAAACCGTTGTCGTCGCAGCGGCGTCACTCGCGAGGTGCCGGGGTTCTCGCTCTGCCTTTGGGCTTCGGCGTAGCGGTCGGGGGTGGTTCCGGGCTCAGGCCGTGCCGCACGAAAGCTTGAGCGTTGTCGACCATGACCTCGACCGAATTGCGCCGCGGATCCCACCACTCAGCCGCCCAGTTCAGCGCGCCCAGAACGAGAGCCTGCGCCAACGGCGCGTCCAAGTCCGCTCGAATTAGGCCTTCAGCCGCGGCTTGTTTGACCAATGCGCGCCAGATGCGGTTGTAGGCGGCCTCCTCCTTCTTCTGCCGATCCTTCAACCGGTCGGGGATCTGCCCGGAGTTACGGATGGACGCTCTGGCGTAGTCCGACAGCTCGAGTTCGTGGCGGAGATGGGACGCCACCGCGACCATGATGCGGTCCATCGGTGCCGTCTCAGGCCCAAGCTGGTCGAGCTCTTCCTGTACGAATCGGCGCAGATCGCTGATGCCGCAATACATCACCTCTTCGATGAGGTCCTCCCGGGACGGGAAGTGGTAATAAATTGCCGGCGCCTGCAGTTGCGCGTATTCGGCGACGTCGGTCAGGCGCGTCCCGGCGTATCCCTTGACGCTCAACACGTGTGCGGCGGCGTCGAGGATACGGGAACGGGTGCGCTGCGCCTTCGACTCGCCGGGCGGGTCGGGTGCAGCATTCTTCGGCATCGTTAAATGATAGAAGCGCCGGCCTTCGTGTCGACGAGCGCAACACCGCGACGTCAGGTAGTCGGTATCGCCGACCAATCCACGGGCTGAACCCGAAATCCGCGCACGTCGCGCATGCCCGGCTGGATGAGATCGATTTGCCGGCGGATTCGCCTGCTGAGCAGCCGCGCGATATCGGCCTCCTGCTC
Organism: Mycobacterium sp. 050134; assembly: GCF_036409085.1. Lineage (NCBI taxonomy): Bacteria > Bacillati > Actinomycetota > Actinomycetes > Mycobacteriales > Mycobacteriaceae > Mycobacterium > Mycobacterium sp. 050134. The sequence goes on along the minus strand of NZ_JAZGLV010000004.1, from coordinate 169,215 downwards.
GACCTGGTGCGAGGATGCGAAGTGCTCCAGCTGGGCGTCGACGTCGGACCACTGTGCCAGCGGCACGCCCAGGAGGTCTTGCGCCTCGACCCGGTCGATTTCCTCGACGACGGCGGACGCGCGCGCGGCCCGGTGCAGCCCGGGCAGCAGGTCGCGCACGGTGCACAGCCGAAAGGCGACGTAGTCGTCCGGGCTCAGGCCGGCCAGGATGTCGTCGAGGATGCGCTGTGCGCAGCGATGGACGGCGTCGTTGCGCAGGGGCGGATAGTCCAGCGCGGCGGGCGGATCGAGGCGATAGCCGCCTTCTTCGGCGATGATCTCCAGGCAGATGGTGAGCGACATCAACGACCAGGCCTGCCACTGGGCAAGATCGAAGGTCGCCGGCGGGTCGGCCCTGGTGCCCGCCGACAGCATCGCCGTCAGCAGGGCGAAGCGGACCGCGTGAAAGTTCACGACGCCACGGTCGATGGGGCAGCCCCTCTCACGGGCATACTCGGCGTAAGCGGCGGTCAGATCGCCGATCGGCTGCGCCGTGTCGCGCATCCGCATCGCGCCCAGGTCGGCCAAGGGATCACCCAGACACGAGAACTCAACGTCCATCAAAGCGGTGACACGGCCGTCGACGTGCAGGAATTGGCCCGCGTCAAAATGAATCCACGAGACCGCGCTGCGGTGGGTGGGCACATTGCGGTGCAACCAGCCGATGACGAACTCGATGACAGGTTGCGGCCCCGGCTTGACGGCTCGATACCACTTCTCGGACAACGCGAATCCCATGTACCCGACCTCGCGGGGACTCGACGGACGAGACATGCCAATCGCTTCGAACAAGGCGGGATCGAGTCGATGAGCGGAAGCAAGTCGGCGGACGTAGTCGGTGATCACCGCGTCTCGCGTGGCGGGTTCGTCGCGCGCATCGAAGCGATCACGCCCCTGCACCGCCTCCATCAGGATCGCTTCAGGCTCCTCGCAGAAACCGAGCGGAGCCGCGACAGCGATTCCGTGCTGGTGCAAAACCCGCATGATGTCGAATTCACGGCGAAGCGACAGGGTCCCGGTCCAGGGCATGGCTTCGTCACGCTGGCACCGGGCGTAGAGGTGGCGACGGTGCCCGCCGACCTCCACAGTGAGAAACCACGCGGGCCGCCAGCGGGCTTGCCTGCGCCACTCGACGATGCGGCCTCCCGTGAGTTGTTCGACCCAGTCGAACAATCGCGGCCACGGGGCGGCCAATTCGATCCACGCCGCACGTGTTGGGGATGATCCGTTCATCGCGACTCCTGCGGCGTTTCGGGGGGCTTCAGATGCCGCCGCGCGCGACCAGCTGGCCGGCGATGACGTTGCGCTGGATCTCGTTGGTGCCCTCGCCGACGATCATCAGTGGAGCATCGCGGAAGTAGCGTTCAACGTCGTACTCGGTGGAGTAGCCGTAGCCCCCGTGGATGCGCACCGCATTGAGTGCGACCTCCATGGCAACCTCGGAGGCGAACAGCTTGGCCATCCCGGCCTCCATGTCGGCGCGATCGCCGGCGTCATAGCGGTCGGCGGCGTAAAGGGTCAGTTGGCGCGCGGCCGTCAACTTTGTTGCCATGTCGGCGAGGTAGTTGCCCACCGACTGGTGCTTCCAGATCGGCTTGCCGAAACTTTCCCGCTCTTGCGCGTAGGCCAGCGCGTCCTCGAGCGCGGCGGTCGCAACGCCCAACGCCCGCGAGGCCACCTGGATGCGCCCGGTCTCGAGCCCCTTCATCATCTGAGCGAAACCCCGCCCGGTCACACCGCCCAGGATCGCGGTGTTAGGGACCCGGCAGTCGTCAAACGAGAGTTCGCAGCTTTCGACGCCCTTGTAGCCGAGCTTGGGCAGGTCGCGGGACACGCTCAGTCCCTGGCCGTGCTCGACCAACACGACGGAGATGCCGCTGTGTTTCGGCGTCGCCTTCGGGTCGGTCTTGCACAGCAGTGCGATCAGGCCCGATCGGCGCGCGTTCGAGATCCAGGTTTTGGCCCCGTTGATGACCAACTCGGAGTCGTTGTCGGCGGCCGGCAGCGCCACCGTGGTGATGTTCTGCAGATCCGAGCCGCCGCCGGGTTCGGTCAGTGCCATCGTCGCCCGTATTTCGCCCGTCGCCATCGCGGGCAGGTACTTCCGCTTCTGGTCTTCGGTGCCGAACAGGCTCAGCAACTTGGCGACCACCGTATGTCCGCCCATCGCGCCGGCCAGGCTCATCCAGCCCCGTGCGAGTTCTTGAGTGACGAGCACATAGCAGCGGGTCGAGACGGGCGAGCCGCCATATTCTTCGGGTATGGCCAGCCCGTAGATGCCGATGTGCTTCATCTGCTCGATCCACTCCGCGGGATAGGCATTGGCGTGTTCCACGTCTCGCACGGTGGGTCTCACGTCGCGGTCGATGAAGGCACGGACCGTCTCGACCAGCATGACTTCTTCATCACTGAGCAGAGTGGGCATAGCGGTCAGCATAGCGACATTTTATTCTGAGTTAAATTATGCTACGTTCGCCACAGTATGGACGATGTCGGGACACCGCAGACCCATCGCGCTGGTGCCGTCTTGCCCACGCCGGCACCGCCGGCGTTGAGGCCCGCACGGACAAGGCATCTCCCGGGCGAAGAAGGCATCTGGGTCCTCATCTTCGGGGATATGACCGTATTCGCCATTCTGTTCGGTGTTTACCTCTACTACCGGGGTGCGCAGCCTTCGGTTTTCGCCGGTTCGCAACTGCTTTTGAACCGGACCTTCGGCGCGGTCAATACCCTTGTGCTGCTGACGAGTTCGCTGCTAGTCGTCACGGCCGTCCGTGCGGTGCGTCGCAACGCTTACGAGCTCGCGCGGCGCCTGATCTACGGCGCGCTGGCATGCGGTGGAATCTTCATCGTCGACAAGGCGCTCGAGTACGGCCAGAAAATCGCCCATGGCCTCGTTCCGGCCTCGAATCAATTCTTCATGTACTTCTACGTGATGACGGGCCTGCATCTGTTTCATGTGGTCATCGGCATGGCGTTGTTGATGTTCATCGCGCGTCTGACTCGACGTACCGCCCTGACGGCTCGCGATCTTGGATATCTCGAGAGCGCGGCGTGCTTCTGGCACATGGTCGATCTCCTGTGGATCGTCATCTTCCCCCTGCTCTACCTGGTGAAGTGATGCTGGCCTCCCTGCTGCGCGACAAAATCACCGTGGTCTGGCTTGGTCTGATCGTTGCGACGTTGTCGTCGTGGCTCTTGGGCGTGGGCCATGAATTGCCGACGGCACCCGCGGCGGCCGTGATTATCTTGATCGCCTTTCTCAAGGTGCATTTCGTCGGCCGCTACTTCATGGAGATCCGCCACGCGCCGGCGGCCCTCGCGACCATCTTCTCGGTGTGGACGGTCGTCGTCGCCCTTACGTTGATCGGGTTGTACCTCTCCGCCTGACCGCGCGCTGCGGACGTCTTACGCGGACGGGCGTGACCGGCCTGGGGACCTACGCCGGGTGCCCATACACGGCCACGACGACGGTGCGGTCAATGCTGTTCTCTGACCACACACCCATTTCGGTGTTGCCGCAATCGGACATGATGGCCAAGTCGGCGGGGTCGTAATACCAACGCTCCATGATTTCGATGCCGCTGATGGCGATCGCGGGGTTGATGGCGACCGTTTCGGTCGCCGTCCCGTGGTAGCCGGCGGCGCTCGCCCGATTCTGGGGTGTCGACCCGTCGGAGCCGAGATCGCCGTCGAGGGCACGATTATGCAGCACGTCATCGGTGTGCCACTGGGCCGCAAGCCGCAGCTGGGGATTGATCTTGACGTCGTTGGTGCAGCCGGCGTGATGCTGAATGGTGTAGACGTTGGCGACCACGGCGTTGTTGAGCCGGTGGTTGTTGGGGATGACGGTATCTTCCGGATCGGCATGTGCCGCCGGCGCGCTGGCTGCCACACAGAGAAGCGCCGCGGCCACGACACCTCGCCGACACCGGGTCCGGCGGCGTCTTTCACTGGACCGCGTCGTTCCAAGTCGGGTTGCTGCTGACTCCACCCGTTTACTGTGCGCAGTCGGCAGCGAGACGTCAAGCGGTTTTTATCCGAAATTAAGCGAAGCGGTGACGGCGCCGCCGGGGCGCCGCAGGCGAAGCGTCCACCGTGCGTATCTCATCGGACGCGTTTCTGCGGCCGTCGGAGGTCGGATTTGGCCGCCGGGGGCCATATGATGGGCCGATGGCAAGGCGAAGCGCCCGATCGGCACCGATCGCAGCAGCGGTCCCCGAGGAGGACGAGGCGGCGGAATCTAAGTCGGCGTTGACTCGCTCACGGATCTTGGATGCCGCGGCGCGCGTCCTGTCGGAACGTGGTTACGCAGGCTTGAGGCTCACCGATGTTGCGGAGGTGGCCGAGCTGCAGGCCCCGGCGATCTATTACTACTTCCCGTCCCGTGATGGGCTTATCGAGGAAGTGATGTGGGCGGGAATCGCAGATATGCGCGAGCATGTGGCGGCGGTGCTCGAAGGCGTTCCCGACGGCACGTCGGCGCTCGACCGACTTCTGGTCGCCGCCGAGGCGCACCTGCGCCACGAACTGGAGATCTCCGACTACACGACGGCGTCGATTCGCAATGCCGGCCAGATTCCGCAGGCGATGCGTAAACGCCAGATCCTCGAAGAGGAGCGCTACGGCGAAATCTGGCGCAGGCTCATCAACAACATGGCGCGCGAGGGTTCGTTGAGGCCGGAGTTGGATCTGTATATCGCGCAGATGCTGGTGCTGGGAGCACTGAATTGGGCTGTGGAATGGTGGAATCCGCGACGCGGATCCGTTGAAGCGGTGGTCCGCAACGCCCAGTCGATCATCCGTCACGGGCTGGCCGAGGAACCGACCGTGTAGGCCTTCGCCGCCATGTTCAACCGCCCAGGTGTGTCTTAGCGGAGGCCAGCAAAACCGCGATCGAATAGTCGAGCTTGTCCAGCGGCACCGCTGCATGCGAGCCCATCATGCCGGCACGTCTGCGGACAAGGACGCCCCGCAAGAGGCTCGCGGCGCGCCACTGGGAGAACGCCCGATAGTAGTCGAGCGCCCCGACGTCGAATCCAGTCAATTCCTGGTAGATACGAACCATCTCGTCGCGGTCGGGGAAGCCGCCCGCGCGGGTTGGGCTCGGCATCACGATTTCCGCCTCCTCGGGCGGGCGCCAGTCATCGAGCAGCCATGCGAGGTCCGCCAGCGGATCTCCAATCGTGCACAACTCCCAGTCCAGGACCGCCCTGATGGTCCCGTCGAGGATCAGCAGATTGGACAACCGGAAATCCCCGTGCATGATCACCGGCGGCGCTGCGGCCGGTCGTCGACTCGCGAGATGGCCCAGCAGCGTCTGCCACTCGCCGTCGTGGATGCTGTCGGTCCCATGGAGGTGCCACGCCTCGGCCACCCGGCGCAATTGGCGCTCCACATACGGCGTCGTCGATGTCCGGATATCGAGTATCTGCGGCGGAAGTCGGTGCATGCTCCCCAGCGTCGCCGCGACTGACACGCCCAACTCGCGCCGACGGGCCGGGGGCAGCCTGCGTGCGTCGTCCTCGTTCTCCAATGCTGCCCCGTCAACCTTTTCCATCACGACAAACGCCGATCCCGCCGGACCCCGGCCCGTTCCGACTATGCGGGGAACGGGAATCACGCTGGAGGCCAACGATCGAAGAATTCGCGCCTCTCGCTCGACATCGTGCGCGGTCGCGTTGGCGGTGCCCGGGGGAGGCTCGCGCATCACCCATTCGTTTCCATCGGCGTCGCTGAGCAGGGTGGTGATATTGGACTGCCCGATGCCTACCCGTCTGAGATTGATCGGGGGCGAGACGCGCTCACCTTGGCCGGCCAACCAACGCTCAACTTCGGTTGGGTGCTGCCACATCTGCGCCGGCTCGGGCGGTAACGCATCCGTTGTCGCTTCCTGGCGGGTCATGACCGGCTCCCGTCTTCGGCGTCGACGGAGCGAATGCTCCGCGCCGTTTAATAGAGAATAGGCGATTTGTAGGCTGCGCTCGCGCCCCGGCCGGCTGGCCGAACGATCGCTCGCAGGCCTTTCTAACTCGTGATATGGACTTATGGCAAGCGGCTTGACGCCCTCAGCGTAGTAGAGCCGGGGCGATATTTTATTATTGATTAAGCCACCGCTGGTGAGGCTTGGTCCTGTGCGCGGTACACGGACAACTGGAGGTAGGGATGAAGCTCGGCGTTGCATTGCGCTATCACCACAACGGTTTTGCCGAGGCCGTCGAGGAGTTGACCACCTACGAAGCGATCGGCTTGGACCGGGTCATGGTGCCGGAGGCCTACAGCGTCGATGCCGTCAGCCAGATGGGCTACGTGGCGGCGAAGACTCGTCGCGTGGAGCTCGCATTCGGGGTATTGCCGATGTATTCGCGTACTCCCACCAATTTGGCGATGACTGCGACGGGTATCGACTACGTCAGTGGGGGACGCTGCATCCTGGGCATCGGTGCCTCCGGGCCTCAGGTGATCGAGGGCTTCCATGGCGTCAAATACGATTCGCCGGTCGCCCGGGCCCGCGAGCACGTCGAGATCTGTCGACGGATCTGGCGTCGGGATGCCAGCGCATACCACGGGCCGCATTACTCGCTCCCGCTGACGCGCGAGCGGGGTGGCTCCGGGCTGGGTAAGCCGTTGAAGATCATCGGCAGACCGGTCCGGGATCGTATCCCGATGCTGCTTGCCGCGATAGGACCGCGCAACGTCGAACTGGCCGCCGAGCTCTTCGACGAGTGGCAACCCATCTTGTTCCATCCCGACCGTGCGCAATCGGCCTTCGGTGAGGCGCTCAGCGCGGGGGCGGCGCGCCGCAGCCCAGACCTCGGTCCGCTGGGCATCAGCGTGCAGTGCCCGCTGTTGATCACCGAGGACACCGACGCCGTCCAGGCCGCGCTGGCCGCAGTGCGCGAGAACGCCGCACTCTATATAGGCGGCATGGGTGCGGTGGGCAAGAACTTCTACAACGCCCTCATGGTGCGCTACGGATACGAGCGGGAAGCCCAAGTGATTCAACAGCTCTATCTGTCGGGGAAGAAGGACGAGGCGGCGCTGGCCGTGCCCGAGAGCTTTGCGCGGGCGATCTCGCTCATCGGCAACGCCGGAGAGGTCGGAGACCGTGTGGACGCGTTGCGGCAGGCCGGAGTGACCTGCGTGCTCGCCGACCCGCTCACTCCGACGCCGGCCGGCCGGCTCCACCAGATGGCCCAAGTCAAGGAAGCGATCGGCTGATTGGCTGCGCAAGCTGACCCTTGTTTTTATTAGAGATTCAAATCACAATCTTAACCGGGACGATGGTCGAGTAGGCGCCGGCCTTATCGGCGCGAGGCTATGGCGCCGTGACGAGGTGGGTAGAGCGGCGATGACGACGAAGGGGAGCGCCATGACCACGGCACTACGACGGACGGCGACCGCCCATGACTCGACGGCGGACTATCGGCTGCTGCGAGTGGCACTGTGGTCGGTCTGCGTCTACGTCGGATTCGGTCTGCTGGGCTTCGCGGTTTTCGCGGGCTTCTGGCCACCGCCGGGTGAGGACCTCGCCGCCGCGGGAATCGCGCAATATTTCCGTGATCACGGCACTGCTATTCGAATCGGCATGGTGCTCATGGTGATCGGAGCGCCGTGTTACTACACGTGGAGCATCGCGTTGTCCAAGATCATCAGTCGCATGGAGGGGCCGCTGGCACCGTTATCGATGACGGAGATGATCGGCGGGCTGATGACCGCCGTGGTGACGGCGGTGCCGGCGGTGGTCTGGCAGACGGCGGCTTTCCGTCCGGAATCGCGCTCGCCGGAGACGATTCAGACGCTGTATGACTTTGGTTGGCTCTTTTTCGACTTGACCTTCGTATTCTCATTCCTGCAGAGCGTGGCGCTGGGTATCGCGATCCTTTTGGACCGTCACGATCCCCCGCTGTTTCCCCGATGGGTCGGGTACGTGTGTTTCTTGACAGCCGCCGTCTACGTTCCGCTGAGCCTGGTGCCGTTCGTTCGGACGGGTCCTTTCGCGTGGCACGGAGTTCTGAATTTTTGGGCGGTCTTCGTCATGTTCTTCGTCCTTATTGCTGTCATCACGCCGTACGCCTTCAGCGCGGTGCGCCGGCTGGAATCCACGCCATGAGGATGCTGGGCCGGGGCCTTCAGAAGCTCAATGCGGTGAATCGCCAGTCGAGGACCTGCCGCTCGGGTTGGTCGTCGATGCCCACCGCGAAGACGAGGGAGCGCAGACTCAGCGCGTCGCCTCGACCGCCGGGACGTGGTGCGGCGTTTTCTATGAAGACCGTGCTATAAAGCGTGTCGCCTTCGAAGACCGGTCCCGTGTGGTCGCACGATTGCCAGTCCAATACCGTGACGAGGTCGGGCAGCAACCGTGTGGCTTGGGATAACGCCAGTCCAATGGTGTGGCCCCCGTAGACAAGGCGCCGTCCGCCGATACGCCGATCATGGTGCGTGGCGGCGATATTGAGTGTTAGGCGCGCGAGTTCTGCCGCGTTGCTGACGACGTCGGCAGTGCTGATGAGTTCGGTGCCGACCGCGCATTCGCCGAGGCCGGCAGGCGCCACCCGGGTGCGGTAGGCGTCGATGTCCCACTGTGCGACCGGGTCGGGCGCGTCGCCCGCATCACGTCCGACGGCACTGAGATCATCGGCGTGGCTCGAGGTCGGATTCGAGTCGCGACGTGGCAGCATAGCGCAACGATAGAAATCAAGGACGGCGCGTCCGGCCTGATCCGAGGTCGTCATCCGCAGCGCGGCGAGCCCGGTGGGAGCGCGACCCCGCTTGGCTGAATTCTCCCGCATAGCAACGATTTCGGTCCGCGTGGACAGGGTGTCACCGATCACCGGATACCGGTGAAATCGCAGCCCGCGGTAGAACAGGTTCGCTTTGACTCGTTGCGTGACGATGGTCGATTGCCCGATCGCCACGTCGCACACCAGGGCCGGGTGGGCCAAGGCGGCCCGAGCGCCGGTCACGGTGGCGGCGAGTTCGGCGTCAAGGGCCAGTCGCATCCGGTCTCCGATAATCGCTTGGTGCGTCGCTGCGACCCCGGCGGTCAACGTCATTGGGGGCGCGGAGTCGAACACCTGCCCGACATGGAGATCGTCGAAGTAGGGGCCACCAGGCGTGAGGTATGAAGACGGCACGAGACGTCATTTTGGCAAAGGAGGGCACTGAACGCCAATTAAATTGACTGCCGAGCAGGCCGTCGATCGTGGACGCTACGGTTGGCCCTGCCGATCCCGGCGAGAGACGGCACAGCTCCTGCGTATCAAAGCGCTTGAACTGCAGGAGATGCCCTGTTCGATTTACGCAGGCGCTTGGGATCGCCAGATAATTTGTCAGTTTACTTGGCGATCAACGTCCCCACGCGTATGTTTAATTTGACATAAAAATGAGACGAAGCCAACGTTTGAGATGAAGGGGAGCGCCTTGACGAATCCTGATCCGGACTATGACGTCAGCGACGAACTCGAATACGGGCTTTCCTGGTATGCCTGGATCTTGCGAGGTGTTCACCCGCCACCGTCGTACGCACCCGACCTCGGCGCGCCCGGAGGCTGACGCGCGAAGGCGTGCAATCGGTTAGCTGATTTTGTCCAACGCGCGATCCAGGCCGCGCGTCATCGAGCGGGGAATCCCATGAGACATGAGAACGGCCTAACGCGCCGGGCGTTGGTCTTCCTGCGCGCTGCGTTGGCACTCGCGGTCGGCGTGTGTTTGTGGAACGCGGCACAGGGACGAGCGGCCAGCTACGAGACGTTGATGGTGCCGTCCGGGGCGATGGGCCGCGATATCCCGGTGGCTTTTCTAGCCGGTGGACCCCATGCGACATACCTGCTTGATGCGTTCAACGCCGGACCCGAGGTCAGCAACTGGGTGACAGCGGGAAATGCGATGAACTCGTTGTCCGGCAGAGGTGTTTCGGTGGTCGCGCCAGCGGGTGGGTCATACAGCATGTATGCGGATTGGGAGCAGGACGGCAGCAAGCAGTGGGAGACCTTCCTGTCTCGCGAACTGCCAGACTGGTTGGCCGCCAACAAAGGCTTGGCACCTGGCGGGCACGGCATCGTCGGCGCCTCGCAGGGTGGGTATGCTGCGGTGGCCCTCGCGACGTTCCACCCCGACCGATTCCGGTACGCCGGGTCGTTGTCGGGATTCCTCGCCCCGGAGCGGACGGGGGTCGACGGGGCGATCACAGCGGCGCTCGCGCAAGGCGGTGCGGACAGCGGCAGGATGTGGGGCGCACCTCAGCTGGGCCGGTGGAAGTGGCATTCCCCCAACCAGAACATCGACCAGTTGGCGGAAAACCACACTCGGCTTTGGATCTTCAGCCCCGGCAGCAGCGCACCCACCGACCAAGCCGCCATGGCCGGCTTCGGTGATATTGCTCAGGGCACCAACTCGATCTTCTACGCGCACTACCGAGACGTGGGCGGTGGCGACGGCCATTTCGATTTGGGGCGCGCAGTTGGCAACGACTGGGCGACCTGGGGCCAACAATTGGCGGCGATGTCGGGTGACCTCGCCTCCTATATCAGGTAGTGCGGACCTCGGAAAGGAGCGCTATGTCGTGGAAAGCGCGATTGCTCACGGCCGCGGTGAGCGTGCTCGGCATCGCACTCCCGCTGTCGTCCCCGGCGGCCGCGGATGGCCCCGGCCCCTGCACGCTGGCGGCGTCTTTCCTCTGTCGGCTCGTCCCGATGGCGCCTGATCTCGATCACGACGTCGACCTCACCACTGGTCAACCCCCGAGCGACCCCGCCGCGTTACCACCGGAATTGCGAAGGCCGGCAGACGCGTGCGCGGCCGGATGCATGTAGACCGGCGCACATGGGGCAGGGGAGGCGTTGAGATGACTTGCCGGCAATCGGTGACCACGATGCTCGCGGTGGCGGCTTTGGTTGGTGGGGTGGGAACGTCGCTGGCGGCCCCCGCAACCGCTGCCCCTAATCCCGAAACGGAGTTTCTCTACGACGTCTCGGTGCGACGGCAATACCACTTTCCCAATAACGACCCGGTCCGATATGGGCATATCGTCTGTGACAAAGTCGGGTCGGGCGAGGGATACGGGCAGGTGATGGGTGACGTTCGCGGCGAGGTCACGCCGAATGACGAGGCCGCGACCAACTACCTGGTCTCATACGCGGTGAATCTGCTCTGCCCCGAGCTGATCTGGCAGCTCCGCAAGTCCGCCGCGGGGTATCAACCGCCGCCTGGCGAGTGGGCACCGGAAACCTACTACTAGGCTCCGTCGCGGTCGCTGAGTCGGGCGGCGCCCACTCAGACGTGGGCGCCCCGTCGCGCGTACTGGTCGATGAGCTTGCGCTTCACCAGCTTCCCGGTGGCGGATCGCGGTAGTTCGCTGACGAAGTCGACCGACTTGGGTGCCTTGAAGTGCGCAATGCGCTGTCGCACATAGTTGATGATCTCGGTCTCCAGGTCGTCCGATATCGCGATGCCGTCGCGTAACTGGACGACTGCCTTGACCTGCTCGCCCATTTCGGAGTCCGGTATCCCGATGACCGCCACGTCGAAGATTTTCGGGTGCAATGCGAGTGCGTTCTCGATCTCTTGCGGGTAGATGTTGACACCGCCGGAGATGATCATGAATCCCTTGCGGTCGGTCAAGAACAGGTAGCCGTCATCGTCCACGAAGCCGACGTCGCCGACGGTGGTCCAGTTGTCGTGCACTGGATGCCGCGACGAGGAGGTCTTGTCGCGGTCGTTGTGATACTCGAAGGGCGCGACATCCCGCTCGAAATAGATCGTTCCGACCTCCCCGGCCGGGAGCTCTCTGCCGTCGTCGTCGCAGATGTGCAGGACTCCCAACGCCGCCCGGCCCACCGACCCCCGCTTGGCGCGCCATTCGTGCGTGGTGATGATCGTGGTGCCGTGTTGCTCTGTGGCGCCGTAATATTCGACCAGTATCGGCCCCCACCAGGAGATCATTGCGTCCTTCACGTCGGGCGGGCACGGGGCGGCGGCGTGGACGGCCACCCGCAACGACGAGACGTCGTACGCGCGGCGCGTCTCTTCGGGCAGCTGCAACATTCGGACGAACATCGTGGGAACCAGCTGAGTCACGCTCACTCGGAATCGTTCGATGGCGGCTAATGCCTGCTCAGCGTCGAACCGCTCCATCAAGACGACGGTTCCGCCAAGAGCCTGCACGCAGGCGCACCATTTCAGAGGGGCGGTGTGGTAGATCGGGGCCGGCGACAGGTAGACGTCGTTGTCGTCTATGCCGAACGCGCCGGCCAGCAATGTGACCAGCGGATCGCTGACTTCGTCGATCTGTCCCTGCGTCAGAAACGGTTTGATCCCTTTGGGACGGCCGGTGGTGCCCGACGAATAGAGCATTTCTCCACCTCGGGGCTGATCTACGAGCCGCGGTCCCGGGTAAGATACTAGCTCCGCATAGGGGCGGTAACCGGGGACGTCACCCCCGAAGGCATACCGATGTTCGATCTCGGGGACCAGCCGCGCGACCTCCTCGGCGAGTGGTTGCAAGGCCCCCGAGACAATCACGACCCGAGTGCCGCTGTCACGCAAGATGTAGGCGGCCTCGTCTGCTGTCAGGTGCCAGTTCACGCACGTGATGTACAGGCCCGAGCGGATGGCGGCCCAGTAGACTTCGAACGTTTCCAGCGCATTGTCGGAAATCAGGGCGATGACGTCACCAGGCTGCACACCCAGAGCGCGCAGCCCCGATGCCACCCGGGCGGACTTATCCTCCAGCTCGCGATAGGTGAGGGCTCTCCCAGAGCCGGCCATCACGACCGCCGGACGATTCGGAGCGGATGCAGCATATGTGCCTGGATACATCTTCGGTCCTTCGGGAGAGTCAACCAAACAGACAAGCGATAGCTTTCTGATTTTAATCTATATTAAGGACATTGTGCCGCGATCCGGCACCCGCAAAAGGGGCGGCGCATCAGGCATCAAGGCTGGCGCGCCACGATCACCGGGACCTTGGCCCTGTGGACGACCGCCGCCCCTACCGATCCCAGCAACCTGCCGCTGACCGGGCTGCAGCCGTGGCTGCCGACCACGACCAGTTGTGCCCGTTCCGAGGCCTCGATCAGCCAGCGTGCCGGGTCGCCGATTTCGATTCGGCGGCGGACGCCCACGTCGGGGTAGCGTTCGTGCCAGCCCGCCAGCCGCTCGGCGAGTACCTCTTCCTCCTCGGACAACTGGGCATCCCATTTGGCATCTTGGAACAGCGTTTTGGAGCCCGAAACCCGCGGATCGGCCCACGCGTGCAGAGCCACCAGGCTGACGCCCCGCCTCGAGGCTTCCTCGAACGCGATGGCCGTCGCGGCTTCCGAAGCCGGTGAGCCGTCGATGCCGACCAGCACCGGCTCGCGGGCGACGCGGGCGGTCACGGCCTTGTCGTCGTGGATGACGGCGACCGGGCAGCGCGCGTGATACACCAGCGCCGAACTGACCGAGCCGAGGACGCTGCGGGCCATCGCGCGGCCGCGCCCGACCACCAACATCTCGACCTCCGCGGAGAGGTCGATCAGCGTGGAAGTGGCGGCGGAATGAAACACCTTGCTATGGATCCGGATTGGTCCGGAATCACCGGGACACTCCCTTGCGACCTTCAAGGCTCTTCCGATGGGATCCCGCGCGCGTTGCCGCTGCCTTCGCTTGAATCGGGTCGGCCCAGGGACCTCCAACCACCCCGGCAACGGGGCGTCGACGACGTGGACCAGCGCCAGCGGCATCCTCCGCAGTGCCGCAGCGTGGGCGGCCCACCGGACGGCGCTCAGCGCCGCTGCCGAGCCGTCAACGCCCGCCAAGATCGCGCCGCGTGGTGGCTGCCACATTGCAGTTCTCTTCTGATCGGCCGGTTACCCACGGGCAGGATCGCCCAGGGCGACCGTCCTCGTCAGGGCCGAAGAGATGCAAGCTGAGGGACTAAAGGCACCGTCTGAACCGGCCGTGGCGCCGCAGCGGTTCGATCGACCGTCCGTGGGAAGGGCGGCCGAGCGAGACCACACTGTGACAAGCGATGTGTGCCCGACGGTTGCCAACGGCGCCCCTACCGCTCAGCATTGTGCATGAATACACCGGTCAGGTGCCGGCGTCGTCGCCTGTGCCGTCGGCGCGGGCTCGTGATGACGTAGGACGGACATGCCATGAGTTCAGCCGAATACGGTGCGGTCGGGGTCCAAAATCGGACCCGTACCCTCTTTGGCCAGGTCATGTGGTTGGTGGCGGCGACTGCCGGCCTGTTCGCCCTCGGCGCCTATCTGGGCCGAAACTTCGGCAATGGCCTGGCGTTCGTGTTCTTCATCCTGGCGATTGTCTGCCTGATCGGCATGCGGTTCGCCGTCCGCAGCTCGGCGGGCCTGTGCATCGCGCTGCTGTTGGGTGTGGGCCTGCTGCTGGGGCTCGGGATGTCGCCGACGCTGGTCTACTACGCCGAGGCGGACCCCCAGGCGCTGTGGGAAGCGGGCGGTGCGACGGCCCTGTTCATCGCCGGGTGCGGCGCCTTCGGCTACGCCACCCGTACCGATTTGTCGGCAATCGCCCGGGTGGGCTTCTGGGCGCTTCTTGCGCTGATCGGATTCGGGGTGTTGTTGATCTTCGTCCATATCCCCGGCGGCGCAGTCATCTATTCGATCCTGGGGCTGGTCGTCTTTGCGGGTCTCACCATGGTCGACTTTCAGCGGCTGCGGCGATCGACGGATATGGACTCGGCACCGCTCATCGCCGCGTCGATCTTCCTGGATGCGCTCAACGTGTTCTCCTTTTTCCTTCAACTGTTCGGAGGCAGGGGCCGGGACTGAGGACGGCCTTTGTTCCCGTCACCGCCGAAGAGGCGCACGCCGAAGAACCCAAGGCACTGGGCGTAGCGTGCACGCGCCGCGATGCCTGGGTGAGGCTGGAAAAGTTCAGGCTCATCCTGGCGCCGGACGGCGCCTTCCTCCGGCGTTGCTTCCACACGTCCGGGACGGCCAATCGGGCGAGCAGCCGGTGATGCTCGGTGAGCGGGCCGGGCACATGGGCGATCGACGAGTGCTCATCGAGCCGGTGGTCGGTGGCGTCGAACGCGGCGAGATCGACCGTCATCTCGCCCGCCGTGAAACTGCCGCGATTTTTATGCCGATCTTTCGCAAGGGTTTCACGCTCGACGTCATGCCGATCCCCGCCATCGGATTCGACTCGGCGCCGAAATGTTCGTAGATCTCAGCCAGCCCGGGCTAGCTCGCGATTGCGTCCGTCGATGGCTTCCTGAGTGGCGGGAACCAATAGGTCCCCGCCCGCACCCGCCGTGCCCTGGGCGTACGCGACGTGCGGGCGCTGATCCCGCTCGTATTGGGCCAACGCTGCATCCAGGTCGTCGACATTTTCGGTCAACGCCTTTGCCAGCAGCCATGTTCCGGTGATGGCCAGGCTGGTTCCCCGTCCCGACATCGGGGATGCGCAGTGGGCCGCGTCGCCCACGAGGACCACCCGTCCCCGATGCCAGGACGGCATGTCGATCTGGCTGACGGAGTCGAAGTACAGTTCCGGATCACGGCATGCCGCGTCGAGCAGTTCGGGCACCCGCCACCGGTCGTGCCCGCCAAACTCTGCGACGAGGATGCGCTTTTGTGCATCGAGATCGTGATAGTCGTAGTCGATCCACGATGAGCGGAATGTCAGCACCGCCATGGCGACGTCGCGATACGTGACAATCCCGGCCAGGTGCCCTGGGAAGTTGTAGATCGGGTTGGGGGCACCAGCCGCGTGGTATTGCGGCAGATTTGCCAAGGCGGTGTAGAAGCCGAGGTGACGCAGGTACTGGTGCTCCGGCCCGAAGATGAGCCGCCTCGTCGCGGAGTGCAGGCCATCGGCGCCCACCACCAGGTCGTAACGGGCCCGCTCGCCGGAGGTAAACAGTACGTCGACGCCGCGACCGTCATCGAGGAGTTCGGCGACGGACTCGCCGAACGTCAACGGCACGGACGGCCCGAGGGCCTTGAGTAGCGCGTGCGCCAAGTCTTCTCGTGGGATTTCGGTGTCGTCAGCCGTGTCGTTGATCTCCGCGAGCGGTAGATCGGCCATCTCGTCGCCGTTGCCGTCGACGAAGCAACTGCGCGCCGTCATGTCGACCTGCCGGGCTCGGATTTCATCGAGGACGCCCATCTGCTGGGCGACGGCCAGCGACTCGCCACGAATGTCGATCGGTGATCCGTTGACTCGAAGATGTTGCGCGCGTTCGACGATGGCGACGTCATGTCCGGCGTTGCCCAGATTGATGCCCGCCGACAGACCGGCCATGCCTGCGCCGGAAATCAGGATGCGCATCGATAAGCTCCTCGGAATAGGAGTCATTGTGTATCTAACGGACAATAGCCGTGTAGCGTAAGAAACGCAATGACTCTTATCGCTCGGTCGCCGCTAGCCGCTCAGGTCTCGGTTGCGTTTGTCGATCTCGGCCTGGGTGGCGGGCGCCAGCAATTCGCCACCCGGCGCCGCCGTCGCCTGGCAGCGGACGACGTGTGGCCGCTGATCGCGTTCGTACTGCTCCCACGCCTGGCGAAGGTCGCCCGGATGGTCGCGCAGGGCCTGCGCGAGGAACCAGGCACCGGTCAGCGCCAGGCTGGTGCCGCGGCCCGAGAGGGTCGAGGCGCAGTGTGCGGCATCGCCGACGAGGACTACGCGACCGCTGTGCCAGGCCGGCAGCTTGATCTGACTTTCGGAGTCGAAGTACAGCTCTGGGTCCCGGGCGGCGGCGTCGACCAATTCGGCGACCCGCCACTCGTTGTGACCGGCGAAGGCGTTGAACAGAATTCGCCTCTTGGCATCGAGGTCGTGGTGATCGTAGTCGATCCATGACGAGCGGAACATGAAGAACGCGAGCGCTTTTGTGTTGTAGGACATGATGCCGACGATGTGACCCGGGAAGTTGTACATCGGGTTGTCCCGCCCGCTCGGGTGATAACCGGGTAGCGCGGCCAACCCGGTGTAGAAGCCGAGGTGGTGCAGGAACTGCCGTTCGGGCCCGAAGGCGAGCCCCCTTACGGCCGAATGCATCCCGTCGGCCCCGACGACGAGGTCGAAGCGGTCGGCCGCGCCCGAGGAGAACACGACGTCGACGCCGGACGCACCGCCGTCCAGTTCGGCGATGGATTCGGAGAACCGCAATTCCGCCGACGACCCCAGCCGGTCGCGCAGGAGGCTGATCAGGTCCTCGCGGGGGATCTCGATGTCATCGGTGCTGTCGTTGATCTCATCCAGCGGCAGCTCCGCCACCACCGCCCCATCGCGGTCGACGAATTGCACCCGTTCGGTCAAGTCGATCCTGCGTTCGCGTATCCGCCCGAGCAGGCCCATCTTGTCGGCCACGTCGATCGAGTCACCACGAATGTCGATCGGCGGGGCGTTGGCCCCCAAGTGATCCGCGCGTTCGACGATGGTGACGTCATGGCCGTCGCCGCCGAGGTTGACCGCGGTGCTCAGGCCCGCGACACCGGCACCGGAGACGAGAATGCGCATCGGTAAGCGTCCTCGGGGATAGGATCCATTCTGTATCCAATGGACGGTAGTGATCTGCCTTAGGAAACGCAATGCCTCTTAGTTCCGATGCCGCTCCGCAGCGTCGCCGCGGTGCCGCGCTTGAGGAGGCGCTTCTGGCCGCGGCCTGGGACGAACTCAATGAACGTGGCTACGACGACTTCACCATCGATGGCGTCGCCGCTCGGGCCCGCACCAGTCGCGCGGTGCTGTACCGGCGCTGGCCGGGAAAGCCGGAACTGGTGCACGCCGCGTTGATTGCCGCAACGGTGAAGGATCCAATCAGCGTGCCGGACACCGGCAGTTTGCGCGGTGACGTGATCGATCTGCTGCGGCAGGCCAACAGCCAACGCGGGCATCTGGCCATCACCGTCATGACCAGGCTCGGTGGTTTCTACCGGGACACCGGCACCAACATCGCCGAACTACGCGATGCGCTCGAGCGCGAGCGCGGCGCCACGATGAACAAACTCATCGCCCGCGCCGTCGCCCGCGGGGAGATCCGGCCCGACCAAATCAAAGGCCGAGTTGCACAGCTACCCACCGACCTGCTTCGCCACGACGTACTGTTCACGCTGGCACCCCTGGCCGACGAAGCCATTGAGGAGATTGTCGACGCGGTGTTCTTACCCCTCGTCCGGTTGGGCGCCGGCGAGAACATCTAGTGTCGTGAGTCATTAATTGTGCACCAGCATCTTCGGCCATTCGTCCCGCCGATGAACACGTCGAACGTGGGGAAAAGTCCACATTCCAACACTTTTCGTCCGTAAGACCCACGCTGAGAAACGGGAACGAAAGCTGCACCCGAACTACTGACTCGTGACACTAGGTCAGTGCCGTTAGCGGTTGCCCACAGCAGTTCTCACTCATCGGCCGCCGAGGATGGCACGTGTATCGGCGGCGAGGTGCCAAGCCGCCGAAGATTTTGACAGCGTCGGCGGCGCCGCCGCACGTAGTCTCTGGTTGTTCCGACCTATATCGATGCGGATGTGGATCGACGATCTCTACCGAAAAGTTCTGGAAAGCCGCATGAACGGGAGGTCTCGCGATGAGCGTCCTCGAACTGCGCCCTCGTTGTGAGCGCTGCGGGAAGCCCTTGCCGAACGGATCACCGGATGCCCGGATGTGCACATTCGAGGCACGTTCTGCGCGGAGTGCGCCGATGGGGAATTGAACGGTGTCCCGCTGGTTGACCGTGGTCGCGTTCGAATCAAATCCATGCCGGATGGCCGAGGTGGAGGGGAGAAACGACGATGAAGGCTTGGTTGTGGGATGGTGGCGCGGGATTGGATCATCTGCGCCTCGATGAAGCTCCCGATCCCACCGCGAAAGAGGGCGAGGTGGTGCTGGAAATGCATTACGCCGCTTTGAATCCGGCCGATCGGATGTTGGCCGAGAGGCGCTACCCGTACCCGGTCGATCCTCCGCTCCCGCACGTGCTGGGGCGCGACGGAGTGGGGACGGTGATCCAGGTCGGCCAGGGTGTCGATGATGCGCACGTCGGCGACCACCGCGTCGTCCTGCGCGGTGACGTCGGTGTCTTCCGCTGGGGCACCTTCGCCGAACGAGTCTCGGTGCCGGCGCGCACCCTGGTAGAGGTCCCTCCCGGTTGGACCGAGGAGCAGTCGTCGGGCGCCACGCTCGTCTACCTCTCCGCCTATCACGCGCTGACCATGTGGGAACCGCTCCAACCGGGCTCGGTGGTGCTGGTCACCGGCGCATCGGGAGGGGTGGGGCTCGCGGCCGTCCAGCTCTCGGCGGCGATGGGGCACACGGTGGTTGCGCTCTCGCGCAGCGCGGAAAAGCAACGGCGCCTGAGGGAGGTCGGGGCCACGTTCACGTTCAGTCCCGAGGACCCGCATTGGCCGGACCGCGCCAAGGAGGCGCTGGGTTCGCGAGGAGTGAACCTGGCCGTCGACTCGGTCGGGGGCAAGCTGTTGCCCGAAGTGATTGAGACCATGGGAGAGATGGGCAGATTGAGCCTGGTCGGGGAGCTTGCGGGCTCGGTACCCGATTTCTACACGGGCACATTGTTTTCGCGCCGGCTGAGGATTG
Organism: Mycobacterium sp. 050134; assembly: GCF_036409085.1. Lineage (NCBI taxonomy): Bacteria > Bacillati > Actinomycetota > Actinomycetes > Mycobacteriales > Mycobacteriaceae > Mycobacterium > Mycobacterium sp. 050134. The sequence continues at coordinate 149,616 of NZ_JAZGLV010000004.1, read as the reverse complement.
GCGCAATGGCTCTGGGCTACTACACGCCGGAAGAAAACCACGCCGCGTGGCGAGACGTGTTGCGGGCGCTGGCCCGCTCCGGCGCACGCCCACTGACCGACGGCGTGTTCTCATTCGAGCGGTTGCCCGAAGCCTTCGAGCGACTTGCCGCCGGCCCGATGGGAAAGGTGGTGCTCAGAGTCAAGCCGTGAGTGCCCAGGCGCTCGGCCGCCCGGGCACCAACCACTTCAGCCCCGTTGGCTGAAGCGCTGACGGTAGGCGGATGGCGGAATCCCGCGTACCCGGAGGAAGGACCGGCGCATCGAATTGACACTGCCGAAGCCGCAGTGCGTGGCGATTGCGTCGAGCGAGTCGGTCGACTCCTCTAGGCGACGCTGCGCGGCTTCGACGCGGACGTGTTCGACGTAGCGGGCTGGTGTCTGGCCGACTTCGCGGCTGAAGACCCGCGCGAAGTGGCGTGGACTCATGTGGGCGCGCTCGGCCAGCGTTTCGATTGACAGGTCGGCATCGAGATGGTCGTTGACCCACGCTTGCAGTTCGCGCAGCGGATCGCGGTCGGCCGTCTGCGCCGCGAGCGCGGTACTGAACTGCGATTGCCCGCCCGGGCGACGCATGAAGAGCACGAACTCCCGCGCGATCGACATCGCGGCTTGGTGGCCGCGGTCTTCTTCGACCAAGGCCAAGGCCAAATCCATGCCGGCGGTGATGCCGGCCGACGTATAGACGTTGTCCGACCTTATGTAGATGGGGTCCGGGTCGACGACAACCGACGGATAGCAATTGCGCAACTGGTCGCTGAAGCGCCAGTGGGTGGTCGCGCGCCGTCCTTCCAGCAAGCCGGCGGCAGCCAGGGCGAAGGCTCCGGTGCAGATCGAGCCGACTCGGCGTGACTTCTTGGCCGCCCGTTGCAAGTCCCGGATGAAGTCCGCATCCTCGATGACATCGAATATTCCGTAGCCGCCGGCCACGATCAGTGTGTCGATGCGTCCCCGCAGATCGGCCAGCGCAACATCGGCAGACAACGCCAGGCCCGAATCGGCCGCAAAAGTCCCCTGACGCGGCGCCGCGACCTCGACGCGGTAGGTGCCCGCCTCCGCGAACACTTCGTAAGGCCCAGAGAGGTCGAGGGACTGCACTCGAGGGAATCCGACAATGACAACACGTCGAGCGTTCACGGGCCCCGCTTCCCCTGTCAAACGTCATGGCAGAAACTGCTGTATTTAGGTCATAGCAGACATACCTGCCTCTCCATAGAGTTGGCACTGTGCAGCCTGCGAAACCACTTCCAGTTAACCCTGCGGGCACGGCCGATGACGGCGATGCGGGGGTAGTCCGATTAGTACCGGAATACGACGCTCGGCAGTTGCTGCACAGTGACACGGTCGCGGCGTGGGTTTGTGAGTGCCGGGGTCTGCGCCGGGAGCGGGCGGACGAGGAGCACGTAGCAGGAACTCGCATCGCCTTTCCCTACCGCGGGGTGTACGTGCATTCGGTCGGCGGCGAAGACTTCGTGGCGGACCCGAATCACATGGTGTTCATGAACGCCGGCGAACCCTACCGGGTGAGCCATCCGATCGCGGGTGGGGATGCGACTTTGACTCTCGCCATCGATCCCGAGGTCCTCTCCCAAGTAGCGCCGCCTGAATACCGTTCGGCGCGAACGGGATTCGCTTTCAATCGAGCCGTAATGCCCGTCGACTCGCGAACCCAGCTCCTGGTGGCGCGACTCCGCGAGCGCTTGATGCGACGGTCAATCGATCCACTGGAGGCCGAATCTGTCGCTGTGGATCTCGTTGGGCACGCACTCGGCGGCGACATGCCCCGTGGTCCTCGGCATGGGAATCGTCGCCCCGCGTTGATGGCCGACCGGGTCAAATTGCTACTGGCTGCCGATCCGTGGCGCCGATGGACATTGGCCACGATCGCCAAAGAGGTCAGCGTCACCCCGGTCTATCTCACCGACGCGTTCCGCCGCGCCGAAGGCGTGCCGCTCTACCGCTACCATCTTCGGCTGCGTCTGGCCCTGGCTCTCACGGTGCTGTCGGACTGCGACGATCTCATGACCCTGGCGGTGGAGCTCGGCTTCAACAGCCACAGCCACTTCAGCGCGGCCTTTAAAAAGGCTTTCGGACAAACGCCGTCGGAGTTCACGCGGTCTCTCGGAGGTCGGCCGCTCGCGGACGCCGAACAGTCCGACGGCACCCTGGTGCACGTGCCGCGTGCCGTCTTCAACGGCTGCCGCAAATCGCGCCGTACAGCGGGTAGTTCGGTGACGGCGGCCGCCTAGCGACGCGCAAGGGCAAGCCGTCGCAGGCTTGCGGTGACGAGCGGGGTCTGAATCGGTGGAGCCGCAACGAATCCCGGCCCAGCGTGAGTCAGCCGCCGCGCGAGCAGCCATTGGACACCCGGTGACCGCAGACGCCGCCGACCGGTGCCAAAGTTCTTGACAGCGCTGGGGCGTGCCTGCCGCGTACGGTATGAATCGGCCGCCGGGTAACGGCACGGGATCGACGATCGGCGTTGTAGCACAGAGAGAATCGCGATCGCCCCGTGCAGCCTGGCGGGGTGCCATAGCGGGTTGACGTGCCGTCGAAAAGAGGAATGTGATGAGCCAGAGCGACAAAGCCACCAGGTTTGCGGCCCTCCACACCAAGGGGTCGCCGGTGGTGATCTACAACGTGTGGGACGCCGGCAGCGCCGCCACCATCGAGAAGGCGGGTGCGCCCGCCATCGGCACCAGTAGCTGGTCGGTCGCCGAAGCGCAGGGATACCGGGACGGTGAAGACATCCCCGTGGAGTTCTTCAACCGGATCATCGCGCGGATCGTCGATTCGGTCGATCTCCCCGTCACCGCTGACTTCGAGGGCGGCTACACCGACGATGACGACCAGTTGGCGGAGAACATCTCTCGCCTGCTCGATGCCGGTGTGATCGGCATCAACTTCGAGGACAGGATCGTCAAGGGGTCGGGGCTGTATCCCATCGATCGCCAGGCGAGCCGGATAGCGGTGATTCGGCAGGCGGCCGCACAGAAGGGCGTACCGCTGTTCATCAACGCGCGTACGGACCTGTTCCTCGGTCAGGGTAATGACCCAACGTCGGTGACGGGCGAGGCCATCGACCGGGCCGGTGCCTATGCGGCCGCCGGCGCGTCCGGCTTCTTCATTCCCGGGCTGCAACAGAAACCGCTGATCGCCCGCATCAGCGAGGGCTCTCCGTTGCCGGTCAACGTGATGGTGATGGACGGCGTCCCGCCCAACGCGGAACTCGCCGAAATCGGCGTCGCACGCATCAGCTATGGAAATGCTCCTTACGTGAGTGTGTTGAACGCGCTGGAGTTTGACTATCTGAAGCTGCGGTGATGCCAGGGCGTTTCAGGACGACCGCTCGAAGGGAGATGCTATGGACGATGGCGAGCCGCTAACCGGGCTGCCGGGCATGCTCGGCATCCGGGTGACTCGCGTCGATGCCGGCGGCGTCGAGGCGGCCCTCGTCACCAACGAGCTTCACCTGGTTCCCGGCGCGAGTCACGTCCACGCCGGCGCCGTCGTGGCCCTCGCCGACACCGCCTGCGGCGTCGGTTGCCGCGCTGCGCTTCCCGTCGACGCCAACGGCTTCCTCACGCTGGAACTCAAATCCAATCACTTGAAGGCCGCGAAGCCGGGAGACGAACTCGTCTGCATGGCCACGCCGGCGCACCTTGGTCGTCGGACACATATCTGGGATGCGGTCGTCAACCTCGGCGCCGGAACGCGCCCCATCGCGCTGTTCCGCTGCACCCAATTGGTGCTTTGAGTCCAGGGGCTGGTGTGCCTGAACGTCACGAGCCGGGCCCCGCACCATCCAATCGCCTGGGTTGCGTGGGCAACTGAGATCGACGTCGGCGTGCCGTTCATTCGCACTTCTGCGCGCCGACGTTGATCTCGACGGACGTCCGTCGCGGTGGCGGGAGCCTATTGACATCGTGTGTTGGAGAAGGGCTTCGGTCACGCACGCGTGATACCCGGGAAACATCCGGCTGGCAGAGTCCTGCGCGCAATCTGGGTCCACCGAAGGGGGAGAACAGTGGCGCGTCGCTGGAGCAGGGCTCGTCCAGGCTTGCCGACGCCGACAGAGGCTCCGGCAACCACACGCGGATTGATCGCCGTGTGGCCAGGACGGTGCACTGCATGAAACGCGTGAGCCGGCGGACCGCTTTGAAGGTCGGAGGCGTCGCGGCGGGCGCCGTCGCCGTGACCGGAGTCTCGATGATTCCGGCCGCCGCCCCGCCGCGTCCGCGGACCATCGCGGAGGCGGGCGCGTTGCTGCGCGCCGGCCGGTTGACATCGGTCCAGCTGACTCGCGCCGCCCTGGCCGATGCTGCGCGGCTGCAGCCACGGCTGAACGCGTTCATCACGCTGACCCAGGAGCAGGCGCTGACCACAGCGGCGCGGCTCGACGCGGAGCTCGCTCGGGGCGCCGATCGTGGCCCGCTACACGGCATCCCGATCGTGTGCAAGGACCTTTACTCCACCGCGGGCGTACTCACCTCCGTTGGGTCGCACGTGTTTGCTGACCGCGTCCCCACCGAGGACGCGGCCGTGGTCACCAGGCTCGCGGACGCGGGGGCGGTCAACATCGGCAAGACCAACCTCAACGAATTCGCCACGGGCATCGACGGCAAGAACAGCTACTACGGAGACATCCACAACCCGGTGCGGCCGGACCGGACGGCCGGCGGGTCGTCGGGCGGGACCGGGGCGGCGGTCGGCGCGGGCATCGTCGCCGCCGGCGTGGGCAGCGACACGGGCGGCTCGGTGCGGGTCCCGGCCGCGTGGAACGGTGTCGTCGGCATTCGGCCGACGCACGGCCTCGTCAGCCTGTACGGCGCGTTTCCCCGCGCCCCCCGATTCGACGTCGCGGGCCCGCTGGGCCGCACGGTGCACGACACGGCGGTGATGCTCAGCGCCATGGTCGGCCACGACCCGCGCGATCCCTACTCGCGGGCCGCCGGCAAGCCGGACTACCTGACCGATCTGGACCGCGGCATCACCGGCCTGCGTATCGGGCTGGTCGACGATTACAGCCTGACCGGGCTGGACCCAGACGTGGAATCGGCGGTGCGCCGCGTCCTGCCGGTCCTCGAGCGCCTCGGCGCCCGCGTCACGACCGTGCGGATCGAGAACCTTCCGGCGATGCTGGACTTCACCGCCGCATTCACGATCCTGCGCTGGGAGTTCGCGCAGGCGATGCGCGACATCTACGCTCCCGCTCCCGACAAGAGCATCTTCGGGCCCGCCGTGCGCGCCGACATGCAGGCGGCCAGCAAGCTCACCCAGGCCGACTACGACGCGGCGATAGCTCGGAGGTTCTCCGATGCGGCACCCATGCGGGCCACGCTCGCCGAGGTCGACCTCCTCCTGACCCCCACGATGCCCACCGTGGCGCCGCGCCTCGACACCCATTCGGACGAGTTCGTTCGGGGCCGGCGTTACACCATCCCGTTCACCTACGCGGACCTGCCGTCGATCTCGGTGCCGTGTGGCCATGGAGCTCAGGGGCTTCCGGTGGCGGTGCAGCTCGTCGGCGCCGAGTTCGGTGAGGCGCTGCTGTTCCGCGCCGCCGCCGCGATCGAACGCGAGACGAGGTCCTGGTAGCCGTGCGTCCGCCGCAGCGGACACGGGAGCCGATCGCGGCTCGGGCCGAGCATGCGCTGCGGAGCGGGCCCGGCCAACGGACAATGGTGTGATGGCCACCTACGGGTACCGATGCAGCCAGGACGGCGACTTCGACGTGCGTCGGCCAATGGGAACGGCGCCAACAAGATTCGTGTGTCCGGTATGTAAACGTGAGGCGGCTCGGGTGTTCCGGGCGCCGATGCTCTCGCTGGCCCCTCGTGCAATGTTGGCGGCGATTGACCGGGCTGAGAAAACGAGCGACGTGCCGGAGGTCGTGTCGGCTCCGCCGCCGAAGGCGGTCCGCGCTCGCAATCCGCGCCAGCCGCAAAACCCCGCCTGGCGGAATCTGCCACGCCCGTAGACGGGGAGATGTCGTCGGCCAAGGCGGCAAACGCGTTGTGCCTCTTCGAGTATCCGGAAGCAACGACAGTCAGGAAGGCCCATGCCACAGGTAGTGTTTCCGCTCGACTCCACAAAGAAGTTCACCGACCAGCGCATCGTCGGACACAATCGTTGGCACTGGGCGATCCCGGCACAGGTACATGTCAAACCCGGGGACACGTTCCGGGTGCACTGCCGCGAATGGTTCGACGGCGCGATCCGAAACGACGACTCCGCCGAGGACATCCTGAACGCCCCGCTGGCCGGGGTGCACGTGCTGAGCGGGCCGATCGCCGTGGAGGGCGCCAAGCCCGGTGACCTGCTCATCGTCGACATCCTCGACGTCGGGCCCATCCCGCAGGAGGATTCGGGGCCGCTGGCGGGGCAGGGCTGGGGGTACACGGGAGTATTCGCGACAGAAAACGGTGGCGGGTTCCTGACCGAGCAGTTCCCCGATGCCTACAAGGCGATTTGGGACTTCCAGGGCGGTGTGGCCACCTCGCGGCACGTGCCGGGAGTCTCGTATACCGGCATCGTGCATCCCGGGCTCATGGGGACCGCTCCCTCGGCGGACCTGTTGGGTAGGTGGAACGCCCGCGAACAAGCCCTTATCGACACCGACCCGGACCGGGTTCCCCCGCTGGCCCTGCCGCCCCTGGCGGACTCGGCGATCCTCGGCAGCCTCAGCGGCGCGGAATTCGACCGCGTGGCCGCGGAGGCGGCTCGGACCGCGCCGCCCCGGGAGAACGGCGGCAATCAGGACATCAAGAACTTCACCAAAGGCACCAGGGTCTTCTACCCGGTGTTTGTCGACGGCGCCAACCTGTCCATGGGTGACCTGCACTTCTCGCAGGGCGACGGCGAGATCACCTTCTGCGGGGCCATCGAAATGGGTGGGTTTCTGGATCTGCACGTCGACCTGATCAAGGGCGGAATGGAGACGTACGGCGTCAGCGAGAACGCGATCTTCATGCCCGGCAACGTCGCTCCGCAATTCAGCCAATGGCTGGCATTCTCGGGAACGTCGGTCACGCTCGATGGTGTCCAGCGTTACCTGGACTCGCACCTGTCGTATCAGCGGGCATGTCTGCACGCCATCGACTATTTGTCGAAGTTCGGATACAGCCGGATCCAGGCCTACATGATTCTGGGTTCGGCGCCGATCGAGGGACGGCTGTCCGGCGTGGTCGACATCCCGAACTCGTGTTCCACGGTGTATATCCCCACCGAGATATTCGACATCGACGTCCGGCCCTCGGCCAAGGGGCCGGTACAGGTCGACCCCGGAATCGGTGTGCCGACGGCGGCAGGGCACTGACGGCCGCTCGACCCGGGCCGATGAGGCGTGGCGCGTCGCCCATCGCTTGACAAGCGAGGCCGGTCCGACTCAGCATCGGGACCGGACAATCACCGGGCGATGCCGTGAATGCGGCGGCGGGGAATCACGTGATCGACGACAGTTCGCTCGGCGGGCCACTGCGCAAGGCCGCCGCCGCCGCAACCGTCGTCCTGGCGCTGACCACGGGCTGCTCCCGCGGTGCCGCAGAACAGGCCGCACTGGCCCCGAGTGCGCCGCCTAGGCCCCAGATCGCCACTGCCGCGAAACCGCCGGACCCCCCTTCCACCACCGAGTTCGCGGCGGTCTCCACGCTCATCAACGATGCCATCGCCGCGGGCAGGCTGCCCGGCGTCGTCGTGGAGGTCGGGCACGGCGGCAACGTCGCCTTCCGCCAGGCCTACGGCTCGCGCAAGCTCGCGGGCGAACCGGGGCTGGACGGGACGCCCGCGCCCGCCGAGCCGATGACCGAAGACACCATCTTCGACCTCGCATCCCTGACGAAGACGATCGCGACCGCGACGGCCGTCATGCAGCTGTCCGAACAGGGCAAGGTGCAGGTCGACGATCCCGTGCAGCAACAGATGCCCGACTTCAATCCGGCGAACGATCCACGGCGCGCGAAGGTGACCATTCGGATGCTGCTGACGCACACTTCGGGGGAACCGGGAGACGTCAACCTGGGTGACCCGTGGGGGCTCGATCGGGCCGACAAGGCCGAGGGCACACATCGCGCGCTCACCACGCCGCTGGAATCCGGCCCGGGACAGGGCTTCAACTACTCGGACATCAACTTCATCCTGCTCGGGGCGCTGATCGAGAAGGTCACCGGCGAGGATCTGGACGTCTACGTTCAGCACCACGTCTTCGACCCGCTCGGCATGACGGACACCTACTACCTCCCGCCGAACAAAGCGTGCGGTCCGCACGCGACGGTCGGAGCCGCGATCGCCTGGACGCCCGCCCCCAATGGCGAGACCCCGGCTCCCTGCCCAGCGGGTTTTTGGAGCACCGCCCTCTTACCGCGCATCGCGCCGACGGCGCGCGACGAGGAGGGGCGGGCCGCGCCGGGCAAGAACCCCGACCTCGACCGCCTGCTGCGGGGCACCGTGCAGGACACCACGGCGCGGCGCATGGGTGGGGTGGCCGGGCATGCCGGCGTGTTCTCGACCGCGCGCGACGTCGGCATCTTCGCGCAGGCCCTGCTTGACCGCCTCGCCGGCCGCCCGAGCCGGTTTCCCTTGGCGCCAGCCACTTTGGCGTCGATGACCACCCCGCAACAGCCAGGGCACACACCGCAGCAACTCGAGGCGGCCAACGCCGCGGCCCGGGCGGCCGTCGCAAAGAGACCCAACGCCACGGATCCGCTGCTCGCCCCCCGCTACCCGGCCATCCCGGGGCAGAACCTGCGCGGGTTCGGTTGGGACATCGATACGGGCCAGTCCACGGCGCGGGGCGTGATCTTCCCGATTGGCAGTTTCGGGCACACGGGCTTCACCGGAACCTCGCTGTGGATGGACCCGGGCTCGAACACCTACCTCGTTCTGCTGGCAAACTCGATCCACACGCGGGGCAGCCCACCCATGTCCGACCTGCGCGGCGACGTGGCGACGGCGACGGCGCGCGCCCTGCATCTCTGACCGGGGCCTCAGGGGCGCTCGAAGTGCTGATAGTCGATGGGGGACACCCAGCCGCCACCCCACCGCCAGCCGCGGTCCGTGAAGGCGCGGACCGCGGCGTCGCCCGCGTGCAGCATTCCCGCGTCGGTGCGGCCCCGGTCGACATATCCGGCCCCGTTGCGCGGCTCGAACGCACCGTCGGCGTAAACGCACGGATTGACACGGGGATTGACGTCGACGGCCCGGCCGAAGGCGTGCTGGGACCACCGTCCGCTGCCCGGAATGCCGCGACAGTTGAAGCCCGAGGTGTTGTCGTCCTCCATTGAAGCCTCGTCATCCGCGCCGGGATACTTCTCGACCGTGCGGATCTTGTCGACGGGATAGCCGATGCGGTAAAGGCTTTCGAAGATCGCGATCACGTCCGGCACCAGGTCCTCGTGCACGATCAGGTCGCCACGGTGGGCCTGGCCGTCGAAGCCCAGATACGTGAGGGTGACTCGTCGCAACTGCCCCGCACCGACCGGGCAACCCGGCCGCCAACTCGCGCCCAGTTCGGCGGCGTTGACCGGTTCGACCGTCGCGCCGGCAGCTGCCGGCGGGGCACCGCCCGCCGATGCGGCCGTGACGGGCGGCGCGGTTGTAGCGCCGCGGGGTGCCGGCCCATGAGCGCACTGCACCAGCGCGATCGAGGCGACAATCATTGCCGCGGCGGCACCACGACGGTCGAAGGGTGTCAACGAGATTGCGTCCGTTCCGTTTGCGCGAGGGCGGCGACGTGCTTGCGTTCGCGATCGGTCAGCTCATTAGACGTGACGGCGCCGAAGGCGGCGGCGTCCCGCCGGAACCGGGCCGGCGCATCGGGCAACGCATCCGGACCCTCGAGCCGAAAGCTGCTCGGCGCCAACGGGCCGAACAACAACGCCCGGCGCAGGTGCGGCCAGTTCTCCGGCCGCGGCTCGACCCCGGCGGCTCGCGCGAAGGTCAGGGCGACCAGGTTCATCCGGGCCTTCTGAGGCGTTCCTCGCGCCGCGCGATAAGCGGCGATGGCCGACCTTTGGTGGGCCTCGCGCGGCGGCGGGATGCTCCCGCCCCACGCGTACGCGATCCACCGCGCCTGAAGTTCCAGCGGCACAAAGTATCCGCCCGACTGGTCCCACATCCCGACGAACGCCAGCCCCGGCAGATCGGGGTGAAAAGTGTGGCGGTCGAGGTCCAGGTGCGCGTCGTCGGTGTCGAGGACGGCCCGGACGCCGTCGTCGAGGAAAGGTAGGCACAGCCGGAATCCGGTGCCGAACACGATCCCGTCGAACCGCTCGGCGTGACCGTCGGTGAATGTCACCGTCGTGCCGGAGACCGACTTTATCCACGGCCGCACAGCAATTCGGCCCTCACCCACGAGCGGGAGGTAGTACTGGCTGAGCGTGACCCCGGCAGCCGACAGGGATTCCGAGGGCGGCGGTGCACCGTACTGCTCCGGGCTGCCACCGGCCTCGACCACGATTTCTTTCAGCTGTCGGTCGACCTCGGCGGCCGGCAGCGTCTCGGCCGCCAGGACCCCGTACCGCGTGAAGACCCGGTGATCGGACGGGACTCCGGCGGCGAACTTCGGCAGGATGTACCGCTGCCGCCGCTGCGTCACCACGACGCGCGCCGCGCCGAGTTGGGCCAGTTCGGCGGCGATCTCGAGGGAGCTGATCGCGCCGCCCGCCACCAGGACGCGCTTGCCCCGATATGGGTCGGCCCCCCGGTAGTCGTAGGTGGGGATCGCGCCGGCCGATCCGGTGAAGGTGTCGAGGCCCGGCACGGCGGGGATGGCGGGGGCGTGGAAGCGGCCGGTGGCCACCACCACGTTGTCGAAGATGTCCTCGAGGTCGCCGTGCCGGACGAGCCACCCGGCGCCGCACCGCGCGAGAAGGTCGACGCGAGTGCCGAACCGGATGCGCGGTGCAATGTCGAACGCGTCGGCGTAGCGGTGCAGGTAGTCCAGAATCGCGCGGTTGGGCGGGAACACGGCGCAGGTCTCGGGCTCGAGGTCACTGAACGCGGTCAGGATCCGGCTCGTGTTGGTGTGCATGGTCGGCCACACCCCGCTGCGGCCGGCGAGCCCCGTCCACTGGCCGCCCAGCATCGGCCCCTGCTCGAAGATCACCGGTTCGAGGCCGCGCGAGAGCAGCCAGCGCGCCGCGACCAGTCCGCCGGGTCCGGCCCCGAGCACGGCGACACGTCTCGTCACCGCTGAACTGTCGCACGCCCGTGGTTCGTTCGCGATCCCTTTGCCGGCTTGACTTCTGGTGGGTCGCGAAGACACGGGTGTCGGGCATGTACGAGGATGTAACGGTGCGCATGCCTGTAGTGCTCGCGAGCGTTGTCTTCACCATCGGCTTCGCGGTTCCGGCACAGGCGGATCCGGGTCCGGACGCCGGCTTTCTCTCCGCGCTCGACCAGGCGGGCATCCCGTATCAGAACGGGCCCACCGCCGTCTCGATCGGCAAAAAGGCCTGTGACCTGATGGACCAGGGTCAGCTCAAAGCCAACGTCGTCCAGGACGTGTCGGCGAGCAATCCCGGCCTTTCCATGCCCGACGCGGCCCGGTTCACCACGATCGCGACCAGCGTCTACTGCCCCCAGCATCTCGGGGAGCCGGTGACGCAGGCGACGCCGTCCCCGACGTCGTCGCCGATCATTCCCGAATTCCCCTGGCCGGCGCCGCCTGTCGGCTGAGGCCGTCGGGCGCGAGCACCTCGGACGGCTACCGCGACACGCTGGGGCAGTAGGCGCCGATGGCGGCCTGCGCGAGGTGTTCGGCGTCGTCGTGGGTGAACTGCGGCGACCACGGACTGCCCGACGCGACGTCCTTGTTCTCCGCGGCCATGATATCGCCGACGGTCGTGTCCAGCGCCTGCGGGTGCGGCGGCAACAGCGAGAAACACGTGTGGTGAGCGAATTCCATGAATCGCTGACGCACGGCGTCGTTGCCGTTGTCGGCGATGCCGTAGATGGCCAACGAGGAGAAGAACCGGCCGTCGGCCCCGTCGCCCGAACCCTTCGGGCCGGGCGTGACGGTGACCGTCAGCGGTCCGGGGGAGGTCGCCGTCCGGTCGCGCAGGAAGTAGGTGGCGACGACACCGAGCGCGAACAGGACGGCCATCGCGAGGAACACCGCGGCGACGACGTTGCCGAGGTTCCTCGACGGGGGCGTGCGCACCGGCCGAGGCTGGGGGTGAGGCACTGATCCGACGGGGAGGCTGTTGTCTTCGACAGTCATGAGCTGTCTCCTTTTGGCTGCAGTGCGATCGCCGTGGGTGTGCCTGGTGTGGGTGCCGATCGGCACGGTCGGCCCGGGCGGGTCGCGCCAAGTCCAATCATTATCGACGGGGTTTGATTCCCGCAGTTCAAAACGCGTGCGACGAAGACCGGCGGCGTGATGTCAGGACACTCCGCTGACCAGGTTGCCATTCTGCGGGCAATAGGCGCGCACGGAAATGGCCACGTACGCGTCGGCGTCCGCGCCGAGCGCCGGGTTGCTCGCCCTGAACGCATCGACGATCTGCGGCACCGTCATGCCCTGGCGGATGTCGGCGCAGACCATCTTGCCGTTGTAAATGGCCGCCTCCGGATTAGCGAACGAGATGCCCCGGTCGTTCAAGTTCTGCACGTACTTGTTGTCCTGATCCGGCGTCGACACGATCGACGAGGGGGAAGCCGCCGACGGCGAACCGGTCGCCGTCGGCGAGGAGCTCGCCGACGGCGCCGGCGACGCCTCGGACGGCGCCTGCGAACCCTTGTTGTCCGGGCTCAGCACCCAGAATCCAACCACGATCGCGCCCGCCAAGACCAGGCCGCCGAAGAGCAACGCACCGGCTTTTCGCCACGTCGTCAGCCACGATTCGCGCTCGACCGCCGGCCGAGGTGACGACTCCTCGTCGTCGCGTGACCAGGCAAGGCCACCGGTACCCGGTGACGCCGCGTTGGGTACGGCGACGGTCTCGGAGACGTTGACTGCGGCGGTTTCGTCAGAAGCCGGGACCGGCTCGGCCATGGGGCCATGGTAGCCATCCGGCAGTCATCCGTCTGCGCGCGCGGGCAGCGGCGAGTCGCGGTTGTCAGCCCGCGGCCACCCGCTGCTCGGTCAACGATTCAATCGTTTCGGGCGAAACACCCAGCCCGCGGAGGCAGAACCGAAGCGCCCGGCGGCGGGTTTCTGCGCGTTCCTCGTGACTCGTCCCGCGGTGCCGCTGAGTGGCCGCCCAGACCACGCCGTGCAGCGACTTCGCGGCCGTCGCCGGCACGACGTCTTGGAACACGCCGAGTTCCAGTCCTCGCTGCAACTGCTCGATCAGGGGTTCGAAAATGATGGGGTAGGAGGGCGACGTCAGCTCGGACGAGGTGAACAACTTCGACTGGGCCTCCAGCAACAGCCGTCGCAGATCGGCCTCGGTGTTGTCATCGAAGGCGAGGTCGAATCGGCCGTCGATCCACGCCGTCACCGCCTCCACCGGAGTTTCCGCCGCCGCCATCTTCCTCTTCAGCCGGAGCGCTTCCACGCGGCTCATCTCGGTGAAAACCGCCGCGACCAGCTGGTCCTTGGATTCGAAGTGCCGGTAGAAGGCGCGGGTGCTCAGCCGGGCTTGTTCCAGGACCGCGGCGACGCTGAGCCCGCGAATGCCCTGCTCGCGAACCGACTTCGACGCGGCGTCCAGGATTGCGTAGCGCACGTCCGGGTCGGGCGCGAGCTTCGCCCGTCGGCGTTGTGCGCGCCCACCCAAGTACGCCTTACCGGGGTCGGGCTGGTCAAACCGCTGCGTCATGTGATGCGTATTACCCCCTGGAGCCATCAAGACACACATTTTTCCATGGCCGACGGAGCTATGAGACACGTTTTACCTCACATTCGTTCCGCGGCATTCATTCGTTTCGCGTCCGTCCGGCACACGCTTTAGGCGCGGTGAGCTCCTCGATTTTCTGCGGGTCCACGCCGAGGCCGCGCAGGCAAAACCGCAGGGCGCGCGCCCGGATCTCGTCGGTCTCCCCGTGACCCGTCGCCCACTGCCGCTGGGTGGCGGCCCACACCACGCCGTTTATCGACTTCGCGGCGGTCGCCGGAACGATGTCGTGGAACAACCTTAGATCCACGCCACGCTGCAGCTGCTCGATCAAGGGGTCGAGGATCGCCAAGTAGGAGGGCGGCACCAATTCGGGGGACGACAAGATCTTCTCTTGAGCTTCCAAAGACACTTGGCGCTGTTCCGATTTGATGCTTTCGTCGAATGCGAGATCCAGCCTCCCGTCGATCCACGCGGTGACCGCCTCCACCGGGTCGGCCGCCGGCGCCATCTTGGCTTTCAGGCGCTGCACCTCGGCGCGGGTCATCTCCATGAACACCACGGCGACCAGTTGGTCCTTCGATTCGAAATGGCGGTAGAACGCCCGGGTGCTCAATTGCGCATGCTCCAGGACCGCCGCGACGCTGAGACCCCGAACCCCTTGTTCGCGAACGGATTTCGCCGCCGCCGCCACGATCGCGCGACGCACCTCGGGATCGGGAGCGAGCTTGTTTCGCCGAGTTCCGGGCGGCTGGCCGGCGTGCGGACGCCGTTGTGAGAGCGGATCCCCCTGTTCCGTCATAGGTAATCAAGGTAATGGGCGAACCGTTCTTGGATAGTCGCTTTCGTGAGACTCGGTAAGCAGTTTGCGGGCGGGCGCGCGCCCGAATAGTCGCCGTTGACACCGGTTAACCTGCAAGACCGCGGCGGGCGTGTTTGCGGACCGGGTGAGAATTCGCCGATATCACCTCGTCAGCGCCGCCGACTCAGGTGCCGCAGAAGGTCCGGTAGGCGCCGAAGTCCTCCGGCGCGGGACCGGCGTAGCGCTCGAGTCCCGGGCGCTCGTCGTAAGGCCCGGTCACGGCATCGAGCAGCTGCCGGAGGGGGCCCAGATCACCGGCCGTCGCCGCGGTCAGCGCCTCCTCGACCAGGTGGTTGCGCGGAATGTAGGCGGGGTTGGCGCGGTCCATCGCCGCGACGTCCGGGCCCAGAGCCCGCCAACGGGACAGCCACTCGTCGAAGCCGGCGAGGTCGATGAACAGTCCGCGCGCCGGCTCGGCATCCCCGCGCGCCGCGCGGCCGAGGTGTCGGAAGAACGAGGTGTAGTCGACGTGGCTGTCCTTCAGCAGGCGCAGCAGCTCGTCGATCAGCGGCTTGGTCGCCGCAGCCTCCACCTCGGCGGTCAAGCCGAGCTTGGCTCGCATGCCGGAATTCCACACCGCGTCGTACCGGGACTGGAACACGCCGAAAGCCGCCTCGGCCAGCGCGATCGCCTCGTCGGCGTCGTCGGCAAACAACGGGAGCAGCGTCTCGGCGAACCGGGCGAGGTTCCACCCGGCGATGAGCGGTTGGTTGCCGTAGGCGTAGCGGCCCCAGAAGTCGATCGAACTGAACACGGTTTCCGGGTCGTAGGCCTCCATGAACGCGCACGGACCGTAGTCGATGGTCTCGCCGGAGATCGTCATGTTGTCGGTGTTCATCACTCCGTGCACGAATCCGATCAGCATCCAGCGGGCGATCAGCGACGCCTGCACGGCGGCCACGGCCTCAAAGAACGCCAGGTAGGGGCGGTCCGCGCCCGCCGCGTCCGGATGATGGCGCGCAATAGCGTGGTCGGCGAGGCGGCGCAGCAGGTCCACGTCGCCGGTCGCCGCGGCGTACTGGAAGCTGCCGACCCGCAGGTGGCTGGCGGCGACGCGCGTCAGTACGGCCCCCGGCAGGATCTCCTCGCGCTGGACCGGACGGCCGGTGCCCACGACGGCCAAGGAGCGCGTGGTCGGAACGCCCAGGGCGTGCATCGCCTCGCTGACGATGTATTCGCGAAGCATCGGGCCCACGGCGGCCAGGCCGTCGCCGCCGCGCGCAAAGGGTGTGGGCCCGGAACCCTTGAGGCTGACGTCGCGCGCGAGCCCCGCGGCATCGACGAGCTCGCCCAGCAGCAGCGCCCGGCCGTCACCCAGCTGTGGGACGAATCCGCCGAATTGATGGCCGGAATAGGCCTGCGCGACGGGGGCGGCGCCGCCGGGCAGCTCGTTGCCGACGAGGAATCGCAGCCCGCCGGGGCCGCGCAGCCACTCGGCGTCGAGGCCGAGCTCCGCGGCCAGCGGCTCGTTGAGCACCAGCAGACGCGCGTCCGGCGGGGTCTCGGCCTGCCAGCGCACCGCCATCTCCGGCAGGTCGCGCAGGAATAGATCCCGCAGAGCCACGTTCATCTTCGGTGCAGCGCTCACTTCGGCCAGACTACGGACGTGCCGCCGGCGCCGAGGTGGCTAGCCGAATGCCTGTCCGATGAGATCGCGGGCGCGGTCGAGCATCGACGCGAACGGCCCTACGGCGAAATTCAGCTTTGCCGATTCGACGCCGGGATGCGGCCGGGTCGGCGCGATCGCCTCGGCCGCTCGCACGGCCGATCCCATCCGCCTGAGGTCGTCGTCATCGAGCTTTCGGGAGAGCACGGGGAATTCTTCGCTCTCCTCCTGACGCGCGTGCTCGAGCACCGCGTCGCGCAGCTTGGTGATCTCGTCGAGGAATTCCTGTGTCGTGATGTCGAGCTGCTCGATCTGCGACAGCAGCTCCTTGGCCTCATGCTCCTCCGTCAGCCGGGCGTGGACGACCGCGTGGCCTGCGTCGGCCTCACGCCGTACCCGCGGGTGCACGATCATCTCCTCGGCGGTTTCGTGGACCGCCAGGAGCTGCCGCAGTTTCACGAACGGCTCTTCGCGGGCTTGCGGGTCCGACGCGTGTATCACGTCGTCGAACATGTCCTCGATCAAGTTGTGCTGTGCCTTGAGGAACGCGACGACTTCGTCGGGCGATTCGATGATCATCTCGGCCATCGTCGATACCTCCAGTGGATCCGGGATTGGGCCTGTCCGGGCGCACCGGCCTGTGCGCCACCCGGCCGGAGAGATACCCGGCCGCGCGGGGTCTAAACGCATTGGCGCGGCGACGGCCTCATTGATGTGTGGACGGCTGACCCGTGACGAGTCAATTGACGAGCAACGGTATTCGCGCCAGCTTAATTGCCGCCGAGATTGCCGCGACGGTGGGTGATCCGCGGCGGAGCGCGGCCCTCGCGGCAATCTCGGCGGATTGCCCCTACGGCTAGACGCCGCGTCCGGGAGTCGTGGCCGGACCGACGTTGGTGGCGGTGGGGTTGTCCCTGCGGCCCCGCAGCCCGGCGAGTCCGCCCAAGCCGAGCAGGCCGAGCAGTGCCCACAGGCCCGTCCTGTCGCTGTGCTGGTCGTTGTTGCTGGAATCGGCGACGGTCGTCGTCGTGGACGACGGCGCGGGAGTGCTCGCGACGGCGGCGTCGGCACCGCCTGCCCCGCCGAACAAAAGCGCCCCGGTGGCGGAAGCGGCTGCAATCGTTCCGGCAATGGTCCTACGCATAATTGCTCCTCAAAGGTTGTGCTCGATCGCACGCGGAAACGGCTGACCGAGACGGATTTCGGAGCCAGGTCCTCCAGCCCCACTGCGACAACGCGAGGCTGACGGCCGCGGCGCGGTAGATCACGTCTACTCCCATCGAATTGATCAAACGAGGGTTGGGCGATTTGACAAGGGTCCCGGGTGCGGGTCTTCGTCCTGATCACCGGGGCATCGTGACCATCCGCTTCGCCATGCGACTACCGTTTAGGGAACTCGAACAGCACCAACGGAATGAAGATGGCCACAGATCACGCAATGTATGAACACTTTGACAGTCACACGGTGGATCCCGACGACATCGGCTCCCGGCTCGACCCGGTCCTGGCGCGCAGTTGGCTGCTGGTCAACGGTGCGCACCCAGAGCGGTTCCAGTCGGCCGCGCACTCCCGCGCCGACGTCGTCGTCCTCGATATCGAGGACGCGGTCGCCCCCAAAGACAAACAGAGCGCCCGTGACCATGTCGTGCGTTGGCTTGACGGGGGCAACACCGAGTGGGTGCGGGTCAACGGCTTCGGCACCCCGTGGTGGGCGGATGACCTGGCGGCGCTGGCCGGTACGCCGGTCGGTGGTGTGATGCTGGCGATGGTCGAATCGGTCGACCACGTCGCCGAGACGGCTAAGCGACTGCCCGACGTGCCGATCGTCGCGCTGGTGGAGACGGCGCGCGGGCTCGAGCGCATCACCGAGATCGCGGCGGCCAAGGGCACCTTCCGCCTCGCCTTCGGCATCGGAGACTTCCGCCGCGACACCGGTTTTGGGG
Organism: Mycobacterium sp. 050134; assembly: GCF_036409085.1. Taxonomy (NCBI): domain Bacteria; kingdom Bacillati; phylum Actinomycetota; class Actinomycetes; order Mycobacteriales; family Mycobacteriaceae; genus Mycobacterium; species Mycobacterium sp. 050134. The sequence goes on along the minus strand of NZ_JAZGLV010000004.1, from coordinate 131,389 downwards.
AAGACCCTTCCACGCTGGCCTACACCCGGTCGCGCTTCACCATCGCGGCCAAGGCGGCCGGCCTGCCCAGCGCCATCGACGGGCCGACCATCGGCTCCAACGCGCTGAAGCTGATCGAGGCGACGGCGGTGTCGGTGGAGTTCGGGATGACGGGCAAGATCTGCCTGACGCCGGACCAGTGCGCGGTGGTCAACGAGGGCCTGTCGCCGTCGCAGGACGAGATCGCTTGGGCCAAGGAGTTTTTCGCCGAATTCGAGCGGGACGGGGGAGAGATCCGCAACGGGTCCGACCTGCCCCGCCTTGCCCGCGCCACCAAGATCCTCGAGCTGGCCCGTGCCTACGGCATCGAGGTGTCCGAATTCGAGGACGAGAGAGTGCACTCGCCCGCCCCCACGGACACCTATCACTACTGATCGAAAGGTCGGATTCGATGAGTGTCAGCGTCGACTTTCATTTCGACCCGATGTGCCCGTTCGCCTATCAGACGTCGGTGTGGATCCGTGACGTGCGCGACCAGATCGGCATCACCGTGAACTGGCGGTTTTTCAGCCTCGAGGAGATCAACCGGCAGGAGGGAAAGAAGCACCCCTGGGAACGGGAGTGGTCCTACGGCTGGTCACTGATGCGAATCGGGGCGCTGCTGCGCCGCACGGACATGGCGTTGCTGGATCGCTGGTACGCCGCGATCGGCCACGAACTGCACACCCTGGGCGGAAAGCCGCACGATCCCGCGGTGGCGCGGCGCTTGCTGGGCGACATCGTCGACGACGCGGCGGCTTTCGATGCCGCGCTGGGCGACCCGTCCACGCACGACGAGGTGCGCGCCGACCACCAGCGGGTCGTCGACGCCAGCGGCTACGGCGTGCCGACGTTGTTCTTGTCGGGGCAGTGCATCTTCGGGCCGGTGTTGGTCGACCCGCCGACCGGGCCCGACGCGCTGAAGCTATGGGACGTGGTGAGCGGGATGGCGGATCTGCCGCACGTGTACGAACTCCAGCGGCCCAAGACGCCCGCCGACGCGGAACTGATCGGCCGGAGCCTGCGTCCCTATCTCGGCGGGCGTGACTGGGTGAGCATCAACCGCGGCGAGGTCGTCGACGTCGGGCGCCTTACCGGCAATTGACCGGCCAGGCTTGGGTAGGCTCCGCGTTGTCATGAGCGAGCCCGAAGTGATCCTGCCGCGCGAACTGACCGATGTCAGCGATGCGGTCCGCGGCGTTCCGCCGCCGCCGGGCGCCGCGGACGTGCCCGAGCCCTATGCCTTCCGCCTGGTCGACCCGGATGCCGACGCCGAGATGATCGCCGAGTGGATGAGCCGCCCCGCCCTGGTCGAGGCGTGGGAATCCGCGTGGCCGGCGGAGCGCTGGCGTCGCTATCTGCGTGCGCAGTTGGACGGGGACTACTCCCGGCCGTTCCTGGCGAGCCAGGATGGGGAAGACCACGCCTACATCGAGTTGTACCGCGCGGCAAAGGATTCCATCGCCACCCGGTACGAGGCCGACCCCTACGACCTAGGGATACATGCCGCGATCGCCGACGAGGAGTTCGCGAATCGCGGGATTGCCGGCTTCATGCTGCCGCACTTCGTGGCCAGCGTGCTGGGGCAGGATCCATTGTGCCGCAGGATCATGTTCGATCCCGACCATCGCAACAAGATGGCACGGCGGTTCTGCGAGCGCGCGGGCTGCGTGTTCCTCGGCGAGCACGACATGTCGAACCGGAGGATGGCCCTGTATGCGCTGGCGCTCACGCCGGACGACGTGCCCCGCCCGCGTCAGCCCTGACGATCCGCGTCAGATGTGCTGTGCGGCCCACTGCCCCAGGAAGGCCGCCGCCAAACCGAGCGCGACGCTGACGACGATGTTGGCCAGCGCCGCCCATGTCTGGCGCTCCTCGCTCAGGCGTTGGGTCTCGAGCATCCACGTCGAGAACGTGGTGTAAGCGCCCACGAACGCGGTGCCGGCCAGCAAGGCCGCCTCCTTGTTGAGCGCCAGGCCGCCGAGGAAGCCCAGCAGCGCGGCGCCGGTGACGTTGACCGTCAGCGTGCCGAACGGAAAGGACCGGCCCGCTCGCCGGGCGACCGTGCGGTCCACCAGGAAGCGCAGTACCGACCCGAGGCCGCCGATGACCGCGACGCCGGTCCATACCAGCCCATTGGCGATCGTCATCCGCGCACCCGCGCCCGCCGAACCAGCCCGCTGGCGACGTGCACGGCCAGCAGCCCCAGCGCCAGGCTGCTGGCGGTGTAGCCGACCGCCATGCCCCAGTGGCCGTGCTCGATCATCTTGATGGTCTCGACCTGCATCGTCGAAAACGTGGTGAGCCCGCCGCACAGGCCGGTGCCTAGCAGCGGGCGCCGATAACTCGACGCCGGCAGGCGCTCGAGCAGCCGGGTGGTGAAGTAGCCCAGTAGAAAGGCGCCGACGATGTTGACGGTGAAGGTGGTCCATGGCCAGTGGGACGCGTTGGGAGCGACGGCGGTGTTCAGGGCGGAGCGGGCCAGGGTGCCCATCGCTCCGCCGGCGAAGACCGCCGCTAGCTCGCGATAGTCGCGGTTTGCCACGGGCGGGTCCCTTCGTGTGCGAGCGGTCGGTAGCAGCCTAGGTGCCAGCCTTGCCGGCCGGTGAACCAGGGAAGTACCGGAGAAGTCAGTAACGTACCGGAGACGTCAGAAGTCAGCCGCCCGGGCACAATTGGTAGCTATGGCCCACCCCCGTGCCGGTCAGCCGGCCCAGCCCGAAGACCTCGTCGACCTGCCCCACCTCGTCACGTCCTATTACTCGATCCAACCGGATCCGGACGACGTCGCTCAGCAGGTGGTGTTCGGGACCTCGGGGCACCGCGGCTCGGCGCTGGGCGGCGCCTTCAACGAGGCCCACATCCTCGCGATCACCCAGGCGATCGCCGAATACCGCGTCGCGCACGGCACCACCGGGCCGTTGTTCGTCGGGCGCGACACGCACGGCCTGTCCGAGCCGGCGTGGGTGTCGGCGCTCGAGGTGCTGGCCGCCAACGACGTAGTGGCCGTGGTCGACTCGCGGGACCGCTACACGCCGACACCCGCGGTCAGCCACGCCATCCTCACCTACAACCGCGGCCGCACCGACGCGCTGGCCGACGGGATCGTCGTGACGCCGTCGCACAACCCGCCGTCCGACGGCGGTTTCAAGTACAACCCGCCCACCGGGGGGCCCGCCGATACCGACGCCACCAACGCAATCGCCAAGCGCGCGAACGAGATCCTGCGTGAAGGGTCGGGGGTCCAGCGGGTGCCGCTGGCCCGGGCGCTGCAGACCGTCCAGCGGCACGACTATCTGGGCAGCTACGTCGACGACCTGCCTAACGTGGTCGATATCGATGCGATCCGTGCGGCCGGGGTGCGAATCGGTGCCGATCCACTCGGCGGTGCCAGCGTGGACTACTGGGCCGCGATCGGTGAACGGCACAATCTGCAGCTGACCGTGGTCAATCCGCTGGTCGACGCGACGTGGCGATTCATGACGCTGGACCACGACGGCAAGATCCGGATGGACTGCAGCTCGCCGAACGCAATGGCCTCGCTGATCGCCAACCGCGACGTCTACCAGATCGCCACCGGCAACGACGCCGACTCCGACCGGCACGGCATCGTCACTCCCGATGCGGGACTGATGAATCCGAATCACTACCTGGCCGCGGCCATCGACTACCTCTACACCCATCGGCCGTCCTGGCCGGCCGGTATCGCCGTCGGCAAGACGGCGGTCAGTTCCTCGATCATCGACCGAGTGGTCGCCGGGATCGACCGCAAACTCGTCGAGGTGCCGGTCGGGTTCAAGTGGTTCGTCGACGGCCTGATCGGCGGGACCATCGGGTTCGGCGGCGAGGAGTCGGCGGGGGCGTCGTTCCTGCGCCGCGACGGCTCGGTGTGGACCACCGACAAGGACGGCATCATCCTGGCGCTGCTGGCCTCCGAGATCCTGGCCGTCACCGGCCTGAGCCCGTCGCAGCGCTACCGGGAGCTGACGGCCGAGTACGGCACGCCCTACTACGCGCGGGTCGACGCGCCCGCCGACCGTGACCAGAAGGCGCGACTGTCCAGGCTGTCCCCCGAGCAGGTGACCGCCACCGAGCTGGCGGGGGAGCCGATCGTGGCGAAGCTGACCGCCGCCCCGGGCAACGGCGCGCCGCTGGGCGGGCTGAAGGTGACGACGGCCAACGCCTGGTTCGCCGCGCGTCCGTCGGGCACCGAGGACGTCTACAAGATCTACGCGGAGTCCTTCAAGGGGCCCGAGCACCTGGCCGAGGTGCAGCGGACCGCCCGCGAGGTGGTGGGCCAGGTGATCGGGTAAGCGTGCCCGTCCCCGCGCTCTCCCCGGGGGGCATGACCGATTCCCCGAAGCGGATATCGCATGCGATAGCGCCTCGTCGGGTTGGTTCCTCACCAGCGGTTTTGAACGCCCGGTGCCGGTGGTGTAGCTTCGATTCGCACGACTTGGGGCTATGGCGCAGCTGGTAGCGCACCACACTGGCAGTGTGGGGGTCAGGGGTTCGAGTCCCCTTAGCTCCACTTTTGAGAAGCCCGCTCTGACTTCGGTTGAGGCGGGCTTTCCGGTTTCGCTGTTGGGTTGGTCCAGTAGAAGTTTGACGACAGCCGTGGGACTTCGTCGTGAACTGTGGTTGGTCTTGGGCGTCTCCACGCCGAGGCGTGGTGCCGTGGGGCGGTCTAAAGAGGACGCTCTGTGCTGTCTTCGCGTCGGAGGTTCAACGACAGATCGCTGAGTTTGGGCCAGCCACGTTTTGGTGTCGGGTTGAGCGGCGCTTATGCTAATTGACTGATTAGATTACTGCTATCTGACTGATTTTTACCGTGCTAATTGTATGATTCGCCCATGCGATACGCCAGGCGCATCATCGACGACGAGCTGGATGAGCTCTTCGGGCAGATACCCGCGATCGCGATCGACGGCCCGAAGGCAGTTGGGAAGACGACGACAGCCGAGCAGCGAGTCGTTGGCCTGCTGAGGCTGGATGCAAAGCCCAACCGTGAGGCGGTGCATGCTGACCCGGGTCTGCTGTTGAGTCGACCGCGGCCACTTCTCATCGACGAATGGCAGACGGTTCCCGAGGTATGGGATGTCGTGCGCCGTGCTGTGGACGACGACTCGACTGGGGGCCAGTTTCTGCTTGCCGGGAGCGCTACACCACCCCACGGGGCAACGGCTCACTCCGGTGCGGGGCGTATTGGGCGGCTGCGCATGCGTCCCATGACGCTGTCGGAGCGGGGGATCGCGTCACCGACCGTCGATCTCGGCGGATTGCTGACTGGCAGCAAGCTGCCGCTCGACGGGACGACGGACGTTCGGTTGGCCGATTACGCGCACGAGATCGTGGCTTCGGGTTTCCCGGGCATGCGGCCTCTCGGTGCGCGGGCATTGAAGTTTCAGCTTGATTCGTATCTGCGCAATGCCGTTGATCGAGACGTGCCCGAGCAGGGGCTCGCTGTCCGTAAGCCTGAGGCGATGTTGGGGTGGTTGCGGGCCTACGCGGCAGCCACATCCACGACAGCCAGCTACACCGCAGTGCTCGACGCGGCCACCGCTGGAGTCAGTGACAAGCCGGCGCGTTCAACGACTATCGCCTACCGAGACGTGCTTACTCAGCTATGGCTGCTGGACCCGGTGCCTGCTTGGGGGCCCGCGGGCAACCCGTTGGCGCGCTTGGCTCAATCGCCGAAGCATCACCTAGCCGATCCGGCTTTGGCCGCCCGTCTACTTGGCTTGTCCGTAGATGGGCTTCTCGGCGGTGAAGGCAGGCCGATCGGGCCGCAGGCTGGTGGCATGCTCGGACATCTCTTCGAGTCCTTGGTCACACTTTGTGTGCGCGTTGCTGCGCAGGCCGCCGAGGCCACTGTCGGTCACCTCCGGACGCGCAACGGCGACCACGAAATAGACCTGGTGTTGGTGCGCGACGATGGCAAAGTGGTCGCCGTCGAGGTGAAGCTGGCCGCAACGGTCGAAGAGCGGGATACCGCGCACTTGCGTTGGCTGGCCGACCGTCTCCGCGCGGACCTGCTCGACGCGATCATCATCAATACCGGGCCTAACGCCTACCGGCGCCCCGACGGTATCGGTGTGGTCCCGCTAGCGCTGCTGGGCCCATGACGGGTCGCGATGAATGGCGACCGTCGATTAAAACGAATCCGCGGCAGTACCGTCCAGGCGATGGTTCTTGGCTGCCCTACGAGACAGTTGTGCCCTGACGACAGTTTTAGCGACAATGCTGACGACAGTCCGCCCGAACGATGTCCCCTACAGGACGATCTGCGGCTTATTGTGCCTGGTCAAAGTAGGGGTTCGAGTCCCCTCAGCTCCACCGGGAGAGACGGCCGATCGCGGCGCGGTCTGGCTACTTCGGCGGCATCCGGATGCCACCGTCCACGCGGACCACCTCGGCATTCATGTACGAGTTGGTGATCAGTTCCATCACCATCGACGCCAGCTCTTCGGGCCGGCCGAGCCGGTGCGGGAACAGGACCGACTGGCCGAGTTTGGCCTTGAAGGCTTCCGACTGTTCGCCCTCGCCGTAGATGGGTGTGTCGATGAGGCCGGGCGCCACCGTGTTGACCCGGATCCCCACGGCGGAGAGGTCCCGGGCGACCGGCAGGGTCAGCCCGACCACGCCGCCCTTCGACGACGAGTACGCCGCCTGACCGATTTGCCCGTCGAATGCCGCCACACTGGTCATGTTCACGATCGCTCCGCGCTCACCGGTGTCGGTCGGATCGAGCCTGCTCATCGCGGTGGCCGCCAGCCTGATGCAGTCGAACGTGCCCACCAGGTTTATCGCGATCACTTTCCGGTAGGCGTCGAGATCGTGCGCGGAGGCGAATTCACCGTCCTTGCCGATGGTCCGTTGCGCCCACCCGATGCCCGCCGAATTGACCAGCGCCCGTAGCGGCCCGAGGTCCATCGCCGTGTTGACGGCGTCCTCGATCTGGCTCGTATTGGTGACGTCCACGGTGACGAACGCGCCGCCGATCTCGTGGGCGAGTTGCTGGCCGCGCTCGGCCTGCAAGTCGGCGATGACGACCCGGGCGCCCTTGTCGGCTAACTGACGCGCGGTGGCCGCGCCGATGCCCGACGCCCCGCCTGTGACGATTGCACTAGCTCCGTTGATATCCACAGCGGACACCCTAGCCTGCACGGGGAATGACATCCCGTCAGAACTTTGCGACCGCCCCGGCGTCGACGGGCAAAGCCGCACCCGTGATGTATTGCGCCTCGTCGGAGGCGAGGAACAACACCGCGTCACTGACTGCGCGCGCCTCGATCACCGGTACCGGCAACATGTGGAACTGGCCGATCACCTGCGCCGCGTCGTCCATGGTGGGCTCGGGAAGGTCTGGCCTCAGGGTCCGGCGGAACTGCTCGTTGTCGATCATCGGTGTCAGGACGTTGCCGGGATGAATCGAATTCACTCGAATCCGTTGCGGCGCCAATTCGTTGGCGAGGGAGTTCATCAGGCCGACGACGCCGTGCTTGGCGGCGGCGTAGTGCGCCATGTACCCGCCGCCGCGCAGGCCCAGCATCGAGCTCACCAAGATGATCGACCCGCCGCGGCCATCGGACATGTGCGGCACCGAAACCTTGATCGTGTGCCAGACACCGGTGAGATTGATGTCGAGCATTGTCTGCCATGCCGCTTCCTTGATCAGGGCCGCCGGTGCGGGACTGCCGCTGATGCCGGCGTTGGCAACGACGACATCGGGCCGGCCCAGCTCATCGATCCCTCGCCGCACGGCAGCGCGGAGGCCCTCGAGGTCCCGCACGTCCGCCCGGGCGGTCACGATGCGCCGGCCCGTCTTGCGAACCAGCGCGTCGGTCTCGTCGAGGTCGTCTTCCGTGGCGCCCGGATAGTTGACGCCGTCGATGTCGGCGCAGACGTCTATCGCGATGATGTCGGCGCCTTCCTCCGCGAGTCGGACCGCATGCTCCCGACCTTGACCGCGCGCCGCCCCCGTGATGAGCGCGACCTTGCCGGCGACCCTGCCCACGGCGTTCTGCATGGTGACCTTTCCCAGAGACGTCGATCAGCCCTTGTCGTGGCCGAATTCCAACCGGATCGTCTCTCATCTTGGAGCTCCGCGGAATGTGGCGAGTGCTCAGGGTCACAAATCCGACGTGCCGCCGTCGACGAGTAGCTCCGTGCCGGTGGTGTACGTCGCGTCGAACGCGAAGAAGATGATCGCCTTCGCGACTACCCCTGGCTCACCCAGCCGCCGCATCGGCCGCCGAAGTTGCGGTGCGAGTTATGCATCGCCGCTGATCACGACCACCTCGGCGATTCGGCGGCAAGCACGCAGAGGGGAGCTTGGGGTAGCCCCCTGCCTCCGCTCCCGCTGGGCCGGGTCAATCCACCTTCTGCCACGGCGTGCAGCCGTGGGTGACGAACGTTGCGACCTTTGGAGCGCGGAGATCCGCGGTGACAGTCTGGGTCCCGCCGTCGGCGACGATCAGCTTCCAGTCGCCGGTCCACGCGCTGAAGCTGCACGCTGCCGAATAATCGCCCGGCAGGGCGTGCGCGGTGTACGTGCCGTGGGGCAGTTGGCCGGGCACCGTATAGGTGCCGGGCCCGTAGTTCCCGTCCGCGTGCGCGGGGGGACTGACAAGGCGGACTCCGGCGACCACCACGGCTAGCACACCGGAACACCAACTCGACTGCTGGATCCGCGGCATCAGACCTCCCGGAGTTGACCTCGAGATAGCAAACGCTAACCCCCACCGGACTAAGGCGCGCGAAACCGACGCCGCGGAAGGGCCCCGACCGGCCGATTAGGTTTTCGCCTCGAAGCGCATTAATCTTGCCCGCGGTTCGATCGCGACTCAGGAAAGCAGCCATGCCCATTCAGCCCACTCTGCTGCGCCCACGGGTGCTGCGCAGCACCGGTTCACGACGTGCCGCTCCCCGCGTGAAGTGTCCGATGGTCGGCCAGTGCTTCGACATCGAGGTCACTCGCGATGACGACGGATGGATGATCCGCATCCCCGAGATCGGCAGGACCGCCCGCGCCGGCCACCGCGCGGCCGTGGAGGTCAAGGCACGGGAATGCATCGCGACCTGGACCGGCATTCCCATCGGTTACGTCGCCGTGTACGTCGCAAGCGAGATCGGCTAGCGCGAACCGGGGTGATCGCCGCGCTTATTGATCGCCACGCTTATTGATCGAGGTGTGGCCCGGGCGTGACCCCATCGCGACGGTGACCAACAACGCTGATCACCATGGTGCTCGCGGGAATCGCCGCTCTGGTGCTCGCCACGTGCGCCGGCTACTACTTCGGCAAACGGTCGGCCTCGGCGCCGTCGACCTGGAACAGGCGCACGAGCCGGGTCGCGGTGGGCAGGGCCGTGGTCACGTTGCTGATGCTGCTGGCCGCGCGCCGCGTGCGGCGAAACCTTCGCTCCGAGCCCGCTCTGCGGTTCTGGGGACCGAAAGTGGTTGCGCCGCTCGGCCTGCTGCGCGGCGGCGTCGCGCGGGTGCGCCCCTACTGAGCGACGAGGACGGCGGTGTCGGCACTACAGGACAAGGTCGCGCTGGTGACCGGCGCGTCGTCCGGCCTCGGCGCGGACACGGCCCGGTTGTTATCCCGGCAGGGCGCAACGGTTTTCGGCATCGGCAGGGATAGCGGACGCCTCGCCGACGTCTTCGCCGACGTGGAACGTGGCTCCTACGCCTCGGTGGACGTCGCCTCGGCGCAGGCCTGCCGCGACACGGTCGAGCGGTGCGTCGGCGAGTTCGGCGGCCTGGACATCCTGATCAATATCGCCGGGCGACACCAGATGCGCAGGACCGAGTCGATGACTGACGACGACTGGGCACAGGACCTCGCGGTCAACCTCAACGGCCCGTTCTACCTGTGCCGCGCCGCTCTGCCCCATCTGCTGGCCCGGGGCGGCAACATTGTCAACGTCAGCTCCATCGCGGGCGTCGAAGGCCAGGCCTACTCCGCCGGCTATTGCGCCGCCAAGCATGGGTTGATCGGGCTTACCCGCGCCCTGGCGGTGGAATACACCGCGGATCGCCTGCGGGTCAACGCCGTCTGTCCCGGCGGCATGCTCACGCCACAGATCGAACACTTCACCGCGCCGGACAACCCGAACTACGACCTGATCATGCGGACGGCCTCGCCGCGCGGCATGATGAAGCCGCTCGACGTCGCCAACGTGATCGCCTTTCTCGCCAGCGATGCCGCGGCGGCCGTGCACGGGGCCGTCTATCGCGTCGACAACGGCAAGGGCGCCGGCTAAGCGCGTTATGCCTGCCGCAGCGGGCGGGCACGCACCAGCGTCGGCCACCAGAACCACGGGCCGAGGATCCGCAGGATGGACGGCACCACGAACGACCGCACGATCAGCGTGTCGAGCAGCAGGCCGATGCACACGGTGGAACCGACCTGGCCGATGGTGCGCAGATCGCTGGTGAGCATGGCCAGCATCGTGAACGCGAATACCAGACCCGCGGACGTCACCACGCCACCGGTGCTGCCGAGCGCGCGGATCAGTCCGGTGTGGATGCCGCCGTGCAGCTCCTCTTTGACGCGGTTGATCAGCAGCAGGTTGTAGTCCGACCCGACCGCCACCAGGATGATGAAGGTCAGCGGTAGCACCAGCCAATGCAGGTGCAGGCCGATGAGGTGCTGCCAGACCAGTATCGAGAGCCCGAACGCGCCCGCGTACGAGAATGCGACCGTCCCGGGAATCACCAACGCCGCCACCAGACTTCGCGTGATGAACATCATGATCAGGAAGATCAGCACGAAGGCGGCGATCGCCGCGATCATGAGGTCAGACATCGCGTATTCCTTGATGTCCTTGTCGTTGGAGCCCGAACCGCCGATGTAGATGCGCGCGCCGGCCAGCGAGGTCTCTTTGAGGATCGTCTTGATCGCGTCGGGGAACTGTTCGACGTGCTCCACACCCTCGGGTCCCATCGCGTCGCCCTCGTGGGTGACGATGAAGCGGGCCGCCTTGCCGTCCGGCGACATCATCAGCTTCATGCCGGTCTTGACGTCGTCGTTGTCGAAGCCCTCGTGCGGGATGTAGAAGAAGTCATCGCTGCGGGACTTGTCGAAGTCGTTGCCGACGTTGATCAGATCGTCGAAAGTCTGCTCCGTCTGGACGGTTTGCAGATCGGCGGACCCGTAACTGTTGACCAGCTTTGACTGCAGCGCCTCGGTGTCGTCGGCGGTGGCCTTCAGCTGGGCGATGATCTGCGGGAAGGCCTTATCCACTTCCTCGAGGGACACCTTCGCGGCGGCGATGTCGTCGGCCAGCTTGTCGACCTGATCGATCGTCTCGAACAGCGAGCGGAACGTCCAGCAGATGGGAATGTCGAAACAATGCCTCTCCCAATAGAAGTAGCTCTTGATCGGGCGGAAAAAGTCGTCGACGTTGGAGACCTCGTCGCGGATGTCGTCGCCGACCCGCTGCAGGTCTTCGACGGTGAGCACCGTCTGGTGCAGTTCGTCGGACACCTTCTGGAAGAAGCCGATCTCTTTGCGCAGGACCGCGACCGAGTGCGACTGAATGTCGGCCTGCGCGTCGGTGTTGGCGTTCTGTTCCCTGTTGAACGGCAGCTGTTGGCCGTTGCCGCTGCCTTGCGTGGTGAACAGGTAGGGAATGCTGGCGTGCTCGAGCGCCCGGCCCAAGGGCCGGGTCATGCCCTGCACCATCGCGACGCCGTGCAGGCGGATCAGCGCCTTCGCGACCCGGTCCAGCGAGATGAAGTCGGCCGAGTTGCGCATGTCATGATCGGTTTCGACCATGAGCATCTCGGAGAACAGCTTGCTCTTGGGGAAGTGCCGATCGGCCGCCTGGAAACCGAGGTTCGCGGGCGCACTGGCCGGCTGGTACTGCCTGTCGTCGTAATTCTGGCGGTAGGTGGGTACGAAGATCGCCCCGACCATGACGACGGCGGAGCTGGCCACCAGGATCGGTACCGGCCAACGGACCACGCTCGCGCCGATGCGCCGGTACAGGCGCCCGTGCGTGGGGGTTTTCGGGTCGAACATCCCGAAAAGGCTCCCGACGGTCAGGACCGCCGGGCCCAGGGTCATCGCGGCCGCGATCGTGAACAGCATGGTGATCGCGACGGCCGGCCCCATGGTGTGGAAATAATTCAGGCGCGCGAACGTCAGGCAGTAACAGGCGCCGGCGATGGTCAGGCCCGAGCCGATGATGATGGGCGCGACGCCCTTGTAGGCGATGTAGAAACTCTCCTCCCGGCTTTCGCCCGCCTGTCGCGCCTCGTGATATCGGCCCATCAGGAAAATGCCGTAATCCGTTCCGGCGCCGAGGGTCAGCGCGATCACGATGTTCACGGCGAACGACGAGAGCTCGATGTAGCCGTAATGCCCGAGCGTCGAGACGACACCCTTGGCGACGAGCATCTCGATCAGCACCCCGAGCAACGGCACCAACAGGGTGGACGGCGCGCGGTACACCAGCAGCAGCATCACGACGATGAGGACGATCGTGACGATCGTGACGTTGTTCAGGCTGGCATTGGCGATGGAGAGCGTGTCCGAGGCCAGCGGGGCCGCGCCACTGACGTAGACCTTGAGGCCCGGTGGTGGCGTGTCCTTGTTGATGATGTCGCGCACGGCATCCACGGACTCGTTGGCCTGTATCTGGCCGATGTCGCCGGCGAGACGAAGGAGCACATAAGTGCACTTGCCGTCCACGCTCTGCGCCCCGGCCGCGGTGAACGGCTTACCCCACAGGTCCATCACGTACTGCACGTGTTTCGTGTCGCGCTCGAGGCGGCGCATCAGGTCGTCGTAGTACCGGTGGTCGGCGTCGCCCAGCGGGCGGTTCGCCTCGAACACCACCATCGTCAGGTTGGTGGAGTTGGATTCGTGGAACTTTTCGCCGATGTGTAGCAGGGCCCGCTGGGAGGGCGCGTAGTGCGGCACCATCGGCCCGGCCAACTCTTCCGCGACCCGTTCCACCTGCGGCATGAACGTGTTCGTGGTGACCGCGAGAAGGGCCCAGAACAAGATGATCGGTATCGCGAGAGCGCGGACCATCCTGGGGATGAAGGGCCTTTTCGGCCTCGGCTCGTCGAGGCGATGCTCGCTCACGCGGACTTCACCCGGCACTCGACGTCGGCGTCCGGGTGGTCGTCCGATTGTTCGTCGCGGACGACGCCGTCGACCAGCATCCGGCAACTCACCTGTCCGCCGCGGACATGCACCGAGATGCTTCCGGATGCCACCGTGAGGGTGGTGGTCTCGGTGTGGGACCACGGCAGCCTCGTGATGTCCACCTGGTGGGGGTGGCCGTCGATGTCGATGTAGACGAGCTTGCCGCCCTCGCCGGCCGCGCCGAACACCTCATAGGTGATTCGTTTGACGTTGAACTCGTCGGGGGCCTGCGGGCCGTTGACCGTGATGACGGGCTCGGGTTGGGAGAACTGGTGCACCTTGTACATGCACAACAGGCCCACTCCGACCGCGACGACGGCGACCAGCGGCATCCAGCCTCGCTCCAAGACCTTCCTGCCGACCGAACGACTGCTCATTCGATCACCTCTCAAGAGTCCGGTCCGCACATCGTGTTCTCGCCCCCCGCCGCGTCATGCCCATGCAGATAGTAGACGCTCATGTGCCCAATTTGCAGATGATCGTGCAAACACTAGCCGCAGCCCGGCCCGAATGCGACCGCGAAGGCCTACGGCGCGGCCACCTGCCGGTGACCCGCGCCAGACGCCTGGGATCAGGACATCCTGGCAACACGCCGCTTCAGCCGCGCGCTGCTCAGCACGGCACGGGCCAGGTTCGTGGAGGTCAGCATGGGGATCACCCCGAGGAAGGTGCGCTCGGAGGGTGTCGCGCCGTGCAGGTGGAAGAGGCTGCCGAACACGAAGTAGCAGCCCAGCATGAACAGGGCGCCGGGGATGCAGAGCGCCAGCAGGGAACCCCGGTCGGCGGTGAGTTGCTTCGCGTAGATCAACTCGTCGTGGGACAGCGGCTCGCGCTTCCGCACTTTCCGGATCACCGTTTTTGCGCTCCCGATTTCTTCGCTGATCGGTAACGTCGTCCGCCTCTCCATCCGCCGCACGAAGATCGTGGCGACGGTGGCAAACAGCACCGCCAGCGCGAGGGCGACGATGGTCAGAAGACCGAATAAGGGCGTGGACATAGCTGGTCCTTCGCTCGATGCACCGAAGACTCCTGGCAACGCTACCCCAAAAAGGGTCGTTTCCCGACCCTCGTAGTAACGCCTCAGCTGCGCGCCAACGTCATCGCCAGCCGGCCGGCAGGTCGACGATGTGGTTGGGGCAGAAGTCGTAGGCCGCCTGGGACATGATGTTTCGCGCATCCTCGGCCGACATCTTGGCGCGCAGCATCATGAAGGCGTATTCGGCTGGGGCGTAACCGGATTCCCTGCCGGCCGGGTCGTCCATCAGCTGACATGCCTGCTTTTCCTGGCCGCTGTCGGCGTGGGCGATGCCCGACCCGAACAGCAACGCCAGCCCGACGAATGCGCCGGCGGCGATTCTCGTGCTCCTCAACGTGGTTCACCTTCGCCTCGCGTGCCCTGCCGGCCCAGTGTAAAGCCCGTGGCGTCGGGTGGGCGATGACACGGCAGGCGCAGGGGGACCGCTCAGGTGTTGACGGTCAGCGGCCAGACGTTCCAGATCTCGTCGCAGTACTGGGCGATGGCCCGGTCGGACGAGAATTTCCCGCTGCGCGCCGTGTTCAGGATGGACATCTTCGTCCACGCCTCCCGGTCCTGCCACGCGGCGCTGACCCGTCCCTGGCACTCGAGGTAGGAGGCGAAGTCGGCGCACACTAGGAAGGGGTCGTCGTAGCGCAGGTTGTCGACCAGCGGCTGGAACACCTCGGTGTCGCCGTGGGAGAACGTTCCGCCGGCGATCAGCTCGAGCGCGGTGCGCAGCTCCTCGTCGCCGTCGATCCAGTCGGCCGGGCAGTAACCCCGCGCCTTGACGTCCTGGACCTCCTGCTCGGTCAGGCCGAAGAGGAAGAAGTTCTCCGGCCCGACCTCCTCGCGCATCTCGACATTGGCCCCGTCGAGCGTGCCGATGGTCAGGGCGCCGTTGATCATGAACTTCATGTTCCCGGTGCCCGACGCCTCCTTACCCGCGGTGGAGATCTGCTCGGACAGGTCGGCGGCGGGGTAGATCAGCTGCGCGTTCTGCACGTTGAAGTTCGGTACGTAAACCACCCGCAGGAACCGGTTGACGTCTGGGTCGGCGTTGACGGTTTCCCCAACGGCGTTGATCAGCTTGATGATTCGTTTCGCCATGAAGTAACCGGGCGCGGCCTTGCCGCCGAAGATGAACGCGCGCTCGGGAACGGTCAGTGCGGGATCGCGCTTGAGCCGGTTGTACAGCGCGACGACGTGCAGCACGTTGAGGTGCTGGCGCTTGTATTCGTGCAGCCGCTTGACCTGAATATCGAACAGCCAGTCGGGGTTCAGCTCGACGCCCGCCGCCGACCGGATGTAGTCGGCCAGCCGCGCCTTGTTGCCGCGCTTGACCTCACGCCACTGGTCCCGGAACGACGCGTCGTCGACGAACCGTTCGAGGCCCCGGAGGCGGTCCAGGTCGGAGAGCCAGCCGTCCCCGATGGTGCGGTCCAGCAGGCCCCGCAGGCCGGGATTGGCCAGCGCGAGGAAGCGGCGCGGCGTCACGCCGTTGGTCTTGTTGCTGAAGCGCTCCGGCCACATCTCGTAGAAGTCGTGCAGGACGCTGGTTTTCAGCAGCTCCGAGTGCAGGGCGGCGACGCCGTTGATGGCGTGGCTGCCGACGGTGGCGAGATGCGCCATCCGAACGTTCTTGTTGCCGTCTTCGCCGATGATCGACATCCGGCGCAGGCGGTCGCCGTCACCGGGGAACTTCTCGTGCACCTCGTCGAGGAACCGGCGGTTGATCTCGTAGATGATCGCGAGGTGGCGCGGCAGCGACTCGGCGAACATCTCCAGCGGCCAGGTCTCCAGCGCCTCGGGGAGCAGGGTGTGGTTGGTGTAGCCGAAGGTCGCGACCGTGATGTCCCACGCGTCCTCCCACTTGAGGTCGCGCTCGTCGACCAGCAGCCGCATGAGCTCCGCGACCGCGATGGACGGGTGAGTGTCGTTGAGCTGCAGCGCGAATCGATCGGGCAGCTCCCGCACCGACACGTCCGCCAGGTCGTCCATGATGTGCAGGACGTGCTGCAGTGAGCAGGACACGAAGAAGTACTGCTGCAACAGGCGCAGCCGCTTGCCCGCCTCGGGCTCGTCGTTCGGGTACAGCACCTTGGTGACGGTCTCGGAGGTGACCTCGTCCTCGACCGCCTTGTAGTAGTCGCCGGTGTTGAAGGCCTCCAGCGCGAACGACTCGACGGCCCGCGCGCTCCACAACGTCAGCACGTTGCACGTGTTGACCCCGTAGCCCTGGATGGGTGTGTCGTAGGCGACGCCCTTGAGCACCCGTCCCGGCACCCAACGCACCCGGTCTTGGCCGGCTTCGTCGGTGTAGTGCTCGGCGTAGCCGCCCCACTTGACCAGGTAGTTGACGTCGGGTTTCGCGATCTCCCAAGGGTTTCCGTTGACGAGCCAGTTGTCCGTCTTCTCGACTTGCCAGCCGTCGTGGATCTCCTGGTCGAAGATGCCGAACTCGTAGCGGATGCCGTAGCCGATCGCGGGGCGCTCGAGGGTCGCCAGCGAGTCGAGGTAGCACGCGGCGAGTCGGCCGAGGCCACCGTTGCCCAGTCCCGGTTCCTCTTCACAGGCCAGCACCTCGTCGAGGTCCTGACCCATCTCCGCCAGCGCCGTCTTCGCGGCCTCCTCCATGCGGAGGTTCAGCAGGTTGTTGCCGAGCTGCGGTCCCATCAGGAACTCGGCCGACAGGTAGCAGACCACCTTGCGCCCCAGGTCCAGGGAGGTCTGCGTCGACGCGACGCGCCGGTCCTGCATGCGGTCGCGCACGGCCAGCGCGAGCGCCCGGTAGTAGTGCTCGGGCCGCAGCGCGGCGGCGGGTCGGCCCACCGAGTAGCGCAGGTGGTCGGTGATCGCGCGCCGCAGCGCGTCCGCACTCATCCCGGTGCGGGAGTGCTCCACCTGATCGCGACCGGCCGCGGTCATTCCGTCTGAGGGCGTCTGGTCGACATCGGTCATGGTGGTCCTCCCTCAACCTCGTGGCGGCACCGTGACGCCGGCCGTCAGTCTGGCAGCGATGTTTGCACACCAGGCGCGAAATTGACGTCGGTTGCGTTAACGCGAGCTCACAGCCGGGCGACAACATGGGGGGCCGACGCCGGCCGTAACGGTGCGGCACGCGTCTCGAACGGTGGGGTAGCGGGCGACGGTAGGCGGATAGATTGCGCGGATGGATTCCACCCTGGAGGTCGATGGGCGCAGCGTCCATGCCGTGACCGCCGGCGACGGGGACCCCGTGCTGTTGCTGCACGGCTACCCCCAGAGCGCATCGTGCTGGCGCCACCAGATCCCGGCGCTGGCCGCCGATTACCAAGTGGTGGCGCCGGACTGGCCCGGATTCGGCCGCTCCGAGCCACCGGCCACCCCGCCGAACTATGACGACGAGGTTCAACGGCTGGACCGACTCGTACAGCGGCTGGGGTGGCAACGATTCAACCTGTGTGCCCACGATTACGGCGGATTCATCGGGCTTGGATACGCCGTTGGTCACCCTGAACGCGTGCAGCGGCTCGCACTGCTCAACACGCGCGCGCACGGCATCTTCCGGCCCTGGTTCTACCGGGTGTCGTTGGCGCAGAGCGGAATTGCGCGGGACCGGCGGTTGTCCGCGGCGGCGCGGCGGGTACCGCTCGGCGCCCTGCACCACTGGGCCCTGGCCCGCTACCGGCGCAAGGGTTGCTTCGACAACGCGTTGGAGGCCGAGTACCTGGGCTGGATGGACACGCCGCGTGGCAAGCGAACGTATTGGGAGTTCTTCGCCCACTACCCGGTGTCCGCCGTTCCGTGGCTGGCTGATCGACTCTCGACCATTGCCTGCCCGGTCGCGGTGATCTGGGGTGACCGTGATCCCTACATCCCGTTCGGCACCGCACGGGAATTGGCCGAGCGGATCCCGGGGGCCACGCTAACTCGCCTGCGCGGAGCCGACCACTACGTCATGGAGGAACGTCCCGACGAGGTGACCGACGCCCTGCGGAATCTGCTCCTCCGTCCCGTCGCCGGGCTGGGGCAGGCGCGGGGCTGACGCGCTTCGGTTCGCTTCGGTGAACGTGGGGGACATGGCGAGAAGCGGGTGGGCGTTTTATGCATACCCCCCACGCTCGGCGCCGCTGGCGCGGCCCTATCCGGTGACCGTCATCTCGTCGTCGCTCGTGCCCCACGACCGGATAAAGAGGTCGATCGGCACCTGTTCGTCCCGCCCGTCCTCGCTGCCACTGTCGTTGAGGTGGACGACCCCCGCCGTGGTGTCGACGCCGGTGACCACCACCGCGTGGTTGGACTCCGGCTCACCGTCGGGGGACTTGTCCTCGACCGGTTCCCGCCAGATGATCTCGGCGTTGACGGCGACGATCACCTTGCGCCCCGCCGCCAGGTCACCTTGGAGCGCCCGCATGCCCGTCGGGACGCCGGTCTTGGCGGCGCTTTCGGTGTCCGTGTCCACGGCGTGGATGCCGTAGTGCGCGAGCAGCGCCGGTTCGTCCTCGAACGACGTACCGCTGCCCGGCTTGCGCTTCTTGGGCTTGGTGTAGATCGGCCCTGGGTGCACCGTGCTCGGCGTCGTTTGCGCGACTTTGACGATGGCCTGCTCGGAAGGCTGGTGCCCGGTCAGTTCGCCGACCACGTCCGCGACCGACATCTCCACGCAGTCGTCGTCGTATTGCTGGTAGCGCCAGAACGGCGCGGCCGCCGCCGGGTCGCCGTAGAGCGTGCCTTCACCGGCTGGCGGGTCGGGGGCGGCCTGCGCCGTGTTTACGGCCAAGGTCAGTGCGCTCGCGCCGGCCAGGACCGCGGTGCCCACGCAGCGGGCGATGCGGATGCCGATCATGTGCCTGCCCTTCTTCCAAGCCGACGCTGAGGCTATCTGCGGCGCGGACCCATTTGTTACTTAATGCGCGCCGCCGAGGTTCAGCGTGACCACCCCGGCGATGAGCAGACCGATACCGATGACCTTGGTGACGGATATCGACGAACCCAGGAACAGCACGGCGATCAACACGATGGCGGCGGTACCTATCGCCGACCACAGCGCGTAGGCGACGTCCGTTTGCATGCCGCGCGAGATCGACAGCGCCAGCAGCGCGAACGATATGGCGTAGCCCACCAGGCAGGCCACGGTCGGCCACAGCCGGGTGAAGCCGTCGGTGCTTTTTAGCATGCTGGTGGCGGCCACCTCGGCGAAGATCGCGCACAGCAGGAACAGATACGTCACGGCGCCTCCTTGTCGGCTCGTCAATCTAGCGCGAAGTCGTGCGAGGGGGCCCGCCTCGCCGCCGCCGTAATCTCGGCACCATGACGAAACCCCTCAACCGCCGTCTGGACAGGCACGAGCCCGCGGTCCTCTGCATGTTCCGCGTGGTTTACGGCTTGCTGTTTGCCGCGCACGGTTCGATCACGATCTTCGGTTGGCCGTACCGGTGGCAGCAAGCAGTCCCGTTCGGCGCCTGGCCCGTGTGGTACGCCGGCCTGATCGAGTTGGTTACGGGTCTCCTAGTCGCCGCGGGACTGTGGACGCGGGCCGCCGCGTTCGTCGCCTCGGGGGAAATGGCGGTCGCTTACTTCTGGATGCACCAGCCCCGCGCGCTGTGGCCCATCGGTGACCCACCGGTCGGCAACGGCGGCCTGGCGTCGATCCTCTTCTGCTTCGGATTCTTCCTGTTGGTCTTCACCGGCGCGGGAAGTT
Organism: Mycobacterium sp. 050134; assembly: GCF_036409085.1. Classification (NCBI taxonomy): domain Bacteria; kingdom Bacillati; phylum Actinomycetota; class Actinomycetes; order Mycobacteriales; family Mycobacteriaceae; genus Mycobacterium; species Mycobacterium sp. 050134. The sequence continues at coordinate 111,507 of NZ_JAZGLV010000004.1, read as the reverse complement.
TCCGAATTGGCCGCCGCTGAGCCGCTGCTAATCGCTTCGCGTTCATCGGTCGCAATCGTCTGGCGCGCATGCGCCGCGCTTATCAACGGAAAATCGGTTATCCGACAGCCGTGTGATCACGTAATCATCGGCACCGGACGAACATGTTCTGGCAATACATTCCGGCGCCGCCCCATGCATTCGTGGGACTTCCCTCATCGCGGGGGTCAGCGAACAGGTCAGGGGTCTCTGTCAGGATCTGGTCGATGAGCGGCGACCCGGGTTCGCCGGGTTCCGGGTCCCCGTGCGCAATGCCGATACCGCCGCCGAGAAAGACCACGCTGATCGGACCCGCCAGAACACCTAGCGCGACTGCGTGACGCTTCATTCACAGCACCTTCCGGAGATGAGGTGATGTTGCAACAGCGATGAGTTTAGCGGTAAGTCGGGTGAGAGCGGTTAGGCCCATTTGGGTCGAAGGAATTGACGGGCGGACGTTGACCAATTTTTCGGGGCAAAATCGCGCAACAATTACGGATGCGCAACAACTCCGAATGACTCCCCGCTGTTACTTCACGACTCGGATCGTTGCGTGGGTACGGTTCCCGCGTGACACCGATAGCCGCGGTCGTTCGTCACGCTGCGATTGCCGCCGTCTGTGTTGCCGTCTCAGTCGCCACGGCGCCGTCAACGGTCGCGGACCCCGAGTCTGACACTGCTGCTCCCGCGGCAGCGCGCTCTGCCGAAGTGCCGCTGGTGTCGAATCCCCCGGTCACGCTGAATACCCCTGACGGTTGGACCCTAGGTCTTGGCGCAAAGGACGAGCAACAGGTCCCCGTGGCTCCCTTGACCACAGCACTGTCGTCGCGCGAGTACCTCGCCAGCGGGATATACGTGGGTTCGTTGATCGGTCCGGAACCGCCTCGGGGCACTCTCGAGGTGGGTTACGAGATCGGGTGTGGAATCGATATGAGCACGTCGAATGGCGTCACCCTGGGTGGTAGCGCGGGCGTCACCCCGGGTCTCGGCTTGACCGGCGCCTTCGTTGGGACGCCAGGAGTCCTGCCGTTGATTTCCACACCTGTCAACGGGGTGATCACCGTTGGGCTCAAGCCGGGCCTGGTGATCGTGGTGCCGGTGGTCAAGAAGGAGTTCAAAGGTCCCAGCCCCTGGGTCATGATCAGCAACTTCCACGTCAAGATCGACGGGTGCGTCGGACAGTCGTTCGTCCGTTCCTACGCGGTGCTGACCCGTGTGACCGACCAATCCGACGTGGTGCTGTCCTACGTCGGCATCACCAAGGCCGTGTGAGGCGGTCGGCGGTTTGCCCGCCTCGCAGCGACTCCGGCGTCGCCGGGGTGGCCGCGGGGTCTCCGACGGCTGGCGCGTCGGCTTTACCCTGGCCGTCTCAGGCTTCTCCCCACCGGTAGTCGCTATCTTCTCCCCACCGGTTGTCGCTATGAGGCGGGCAACTCGCGCGGTGGTCCCCACTGAGGGGGCGCTGGCGGGGCCCGGCACGCTGGCCTCTCTCGAGGCTCCAGGCCCAGCGCGGCGCCGATCAGGGCGAAAGCGACTCAGGCCCTGCGCCAGGTTGCCCATGAACGCGCCGTCATCCGCCGCGATCATCTCGGGCAGCACACCGACGTCATTGGTGAGCCCGACAAGCTCTTTCAGCAGATCGCGCGCCTCGTCTGTCCTGCCGACGTGATGCAGCGCCAAGACGGCCCAGGACGCACACGCGACGAACGCACCCTCGTCTTCGTCCTCGCACGCCCCGTTAAAGCGGAAGAGCAATGGGCCAGAGCCCAATTCGCGTCGCAGCGTCAATGGTCACCAACATCCGGGGGACCGCGGTCGAAGCCGCTGCCGGCGTGCGGCAGTCTCGATGCGTCGAGCTTGCCGCTGCACCCAGTCGCGAATTCGTTCCGCCCCGGCGGCCCACCGACGCGGATCCGCGGGGATTTGGCCGATCTCTGCGAGATACATCGCGCTCCGAAGGGCCTGCCAGCAAACGAGTTTGGGCGACGTGTCATGCGCGCCTCGCTGCAACTCCCACATGCCCGAGTCGCGGTGCCGCCAGGCGTCGCAGCCGGTCCCGAGTCCAGGTGTCGGGGATCGGGAACCAGTCGATCGCGCCGCCCTCGGCGACCAGCGCCACCGTGCGGCCGTCGCCGATCGGCGCGAGGCTGCGCAGGTCAGCGAAACCATCTGTGCGATAGGGGGACTGGGTCGCCGCCGACGTTTCGGGATCTAACTCGGGGGCCTGGGACACGCAGACGAGTTCCCGGGATTCGCGGCACGTAAACGGTTTCCGGCATGCATGACGCGGTGCGCAGCGGGTAGCCCACCGCCATGACCAAGATCGGATACTTTCTGTCCTGCGAGCAGTACAACCCGAAGGAACTCGTCGACCAGGCCAAGCGCGCGGAGGCGGCCGGGTTCGACGCGCTGTGGATCTCCGACCATTTTCATCCCTGGAACGACGAGCAGGGCCAGAGCCCCTTTGTGTGGGGCGTCATCGGTGCCCTCTCCCAAGTTACGTCGCTGCCCGTCAGCACGGCCGTCACGTGCCCCACGATGAGGACGCACCCGGCGATCATCGCGCAGGCGTCGGCCACCGCGGCGGTCCAGCTTGGCGGCCGCTTCGTGCTCGGGGTCGGCAGCGGTGAGGCGCTCAACGAACACATCCTGGGCGATCCTTGGCCGTCGGTGGCGGTGCGTCAGGAAATGCTGGAGGAGGCGGTGGAGGTCATCCGGCTGCTGCACCGCGGCGGCGAGGTGAGCCACCACGGGAAGCACTACGAGGTGCAGGAAGCGCGCATCTACACGCGGCCCGAGCAGCCGTTGCCCATCTACGTCTCGGGATTCGGTCCCCAGGCCGCGGAGCTGGCCGGACGCCTCGGCGACGGGTACGTCCTGGTGACGCCCGAGGCGGATTTGGTGAAGACCTTCCGGGAGTCCGGCGGCGGGGACAAGCCCGTCCAGGCTGGGATTAAAGTCAGCTGGGACAAGGACGCCGACGCGGCCCTCGAGGCGGCGCACCGGTTGTGGGCCAACGACGCGCTGCCCGGTCAATCGGCGCAGACCCTGCCGCGGCCGAAGGACTTCGCCGCGTTGATGTCCCTCGTGACGCCCGAGCTGATCGGTGAGAGCATCATCAGCGGGCCGGAGCCCGACACGCACATCGCCAGGGTGCGCAAGTACCTCGACGCCGACATCGACGAGGTCTACGTGCAGCAGGTCGGCCCGGACATCGAGGGTTTCTTCGCGACGTACCAGCGCGACGTGCTGCCCCAACTGCGGGGCTGAGACGGCCAAGCTGGCCCGGGCAGGCCAGCTCTGGCGCGTGCGGACCGCCCGATGCGCCCGGCCCGGCGCCGATACTGGCGCCCATGCGGATCACCGTCGACTACGACCTGTGCGAGGGGCATGGCCAGTGCCTGTTGGCCGCCCCCGACGTGTTCGACATCCCCGACGGCGCCGAGCGGGTTACGGTGCTCAACCCGGAACCGCCCGAAGCGGAGCGGGAGGCCGTGCTCCGGGCCGCCGCGATGTGTCCGGCCCAGGCGATACGAATCCTCAACTGAGCCGGCCGGTTTCGGCGATGGCATCCAGCAGTCGGTAGCGGCCCGCCAACGCGGCCGCGGCGATGCGATTGCCGACGCCGAGCTTGTGTAGCAGGGCGGCGACCATGCGCTTGGCGGTCCGCTCGGAGACCAGCATCCGCTGCGCGATGTCGCCGGTCTCCATCCCGGTCGCCAGTAGGGTCCATAACTGCATGTCCGCGGCGCTGAGGCTGTCGAGTAGCTCGGACGGCGGTCTGCGCGTGTTCCTCAGCAGGGCGTCGAGCAGGGCCCCGTCGATCACGCGCAAGCCTTCCGCGATCGTCCACAGCGGCCCCGCCAGCGCCTCGGGACGCGCGGTCTTCGGCAGGAAGCCGTCAGCCCCGGCCCGCAGCGCCTCTTCGGCCAGCGCCAGGTCGTCGGTTCCCGACAGCGCGAGGATCCGGGTCCTGGGATGGCGCGACTTGACGTGGCGGATCGCGGCGACCCCGCCCAGCGGGGGCATCGACAGATCGATGATGGCGACATCGGCGTCGCAGCGGGCCACCAGGTCGGCGGCCTCCTCGACGTACGTCGTCTGGCCGCCGATGGTGAACAACTCGCCCCATTGGCGGGTGAGCAGCAGCGCCAATCCCTGCGCGAACAACTCGTGGTCGTCCACGATCACCACGACGTACGGCGAGCCGGTCATTGCCGCGATGCTAGCCCCAACCCTATGGTCAGCCGGGTGAGACCGCTCGATCAGCCACGTGGCAATCAGGAGTTCGACGGCCAGGACTACGGGCTGGCCCGGACCGTCGTCGCAGTGCGAGTCGCCGTCGTCGCCTCGATCGGTGTGCTGCTGGCGATCGGCCCGCACTGGATCCGCGAGCACGCGGCGCTCACGATTGCCGTCCTGGTCGCGGCGATGGTCTACGGCGCGGTACTGATGGCTTATCCGCAGTTGGAGGTTCGCCGCACCCGATACTCGTGGTTGGTGACCGCCCTCGATTCCGCCTTCACGCTGGCGCTCATCTCGCTGAGCGGAGGCGTGTACAGCCCGGTGGTGGCGGTTTTGGCGCTGGCGGTCATCGCGTCGGCGGCGCGGCTGTCTTTCAACGAGACCTTGCTCGTCGCGGTCCTGTTGGGCGCGGCCTACGTGCCGGTCGCGCTCACGTCGTCGCCGAAACGCGCGGTGACGGAGTCGCCGGCGCTGCAGGCGGGTTGGTCTGCGGTGTATCTCATCTTCGTCGCGGTCATCACCGCCGGGCTGTCGGCGCTGGCCGAACGCGAACACCGCTCGCGCGTGCGAGCGCTGGTCGAGGCGGAGACCGAGCACGCCGCCGCGGCGGAGGAACGCGATCTGCGGGCGCGCCTGCTGCGTTCCTACCAGTCCCAGCAGGACGGCCTGCAGGTGCTGGTGCACGAATTCCGCACGCCTGTCACGTCTTTGGAGGCGCTGACCGAAGCGCTCACCTCGCCGCACCCGATGTCGGCCGCCGACCGGGACGCCAGTCTGCGGCTGGTGGCCCGCCACGTGCATCACCTCGCCGACATGGTCGACGCCCTGTCCGACGTCGCGCTGAGCCGGCGGCCCACCTTCTCGGCGGGCAGGGTGCGCCGCGTCGAGGTGGCCGACCTGATCGCCGCCGCCGCCGACGCGGCCGGCCTCGCACCGCCGCGGCTGCGGCTGCATGTCGCCGGTGACGTCGACGGAGCGGCGGTCAACGCCCAGGGGCTGCGCCGCATCGCGACCAACCTGCTGGAGAACGCCTCCCGGCACGGCCGCGGCGAACCCGTCGACGTCACCTGCGCACGCGATGGCGAGGAGCTGGTCCTCAGCGTTCTCGACCGCGGCCCGGGCATCCCACCCGAGAACCTCGGCGAGGTGACGAGCAAGTACGTCAGCCTCGGCGGCCAGCGCGGCACCTCCGGGCTGGGTCTGTGGATCGTCCAGCAGATCGCTGAAGCGATGGGCGGCCGGGTCGAGTTCGCCGCACGCGACGGCGGCGGACTGGCCGCCACCTTCCGGGCACCAGTCGCCTGACCGCTGGCCCGCGCAGGCCAGGGATTGGCACGCGCGCCGGTGCCGCGCGGCCACCGCGCTGGTCAGCATGGGTGCGATGCCGCCGGTCGTGCGCTGAGCACGGTCCGCGAGAAAGGGATCCCGATGACCGCACCCACGACCGCCGCCACCCACAAAGACATCGACCTGAGCGCCCGCGCGTTCTGGGCCAAGCCGCCGGAGGATCGTGATGCCGCCTTCGCCGTGCTGCGCGCCGAGAACCCGGTGCCCTGGAGCCGCCCCGCGGAGTCGGACCTTCTGCCGCCCGAACTGAACACCCGTGGATTCTGGTCGCTGACCAAGCAGGAGGACATTCGGAGGGCGAGCCGCCACCCGGAGATCTTCTCCTCGGCGCAGGGCATCACGATGGAGGACTTCGCGCCCGAAGCGGTCGAGATCGCGCAGTCGTTCATCGCGATGGACGCCCCCCGACACACGCAGCTGCGCGGCATCACGACCGAGGCCTTCAAGCCCAAGAACGTGCGCCGGCTCGAGGGCTGGATCCGCGGCCACGCCCACGATCTGGTGACCGAGATGGCCCACCTGGGCGAGGGCGACTTCGTGCAACTCGTGTCGGTCAAGCTGCCCGGCCGGATCTTCGGCAGCTTCTTCGGGTTGCCGGAAGGCGACCTGCGGGACAAGGCCGTCACGGCCGCCCAGCGCCTGGTGGGGTGGACGGATCCCAACATCCGCGGCGAGCAGAGCGAACTCGAGCTCTTCATGGGGGCCGTCCTGGACCTGCACGAGGTGGCGACGGTGTTGATCCCGGAGCGGCGGGCCAACCCCGGTGTCGACCTGATGACCTGGATGGTGCAGGCCGAGTTCGACGGCAAGAGGATGACCGACGACGAGCTGAAGGCGTTCTTCGTGTTGATGGGCGTCGCGTCCAACGACACCACGCGGCACGCCTCGGCCCACGCCATCGCCGCCTTGTCGAGGTTTCCCGACCAGCGCGCGCTGCTGGTGGAGGACGTCGAAGGCAGGGTCGGCACCGCCGTCGAGGAGGTGCTGCGCTGGGGATCGCCGCTGCTGCACATGCGCCGCACGGCCACCCAGGACGTTACCGTGCGCGACGCGCACATCAAGGCCGGCGACAAGGTGGTGCTGTGGTACTACTCGGGCAACCGCGACGAGGACGTGTTCGATGATCCGCACACATTCAACATCCTGCGGAACCCGAACCCGCACATCGCGTTCGGTGGCGGTGGCCCGCACTTCTGCCTGGGCGCGGCGCTCGCCCGAACCATGCTCAAGGCGTTGCTGACCGAGGTGTACACGCGCATCCCCGACATCGCGGCGCCCGAACCCAACTACGCCCTGGCCAACTTCATCAACGGCGTCAACAGCCTGCCCGCGACCTGGACGCCGGAGCGATGAAGACGAAGGCCGCGGTGCTCTGGGGGCTGCACCAGAAGTGGGAAGTCGAAGAGGTCGACCTGGACGGCCCCAGGGAGAACGAGGTGCTGGTCAAAGTGGCCGCCGCCGGGCTGTGTCACTCCGACGACCACCTGATCACCGGCGACATGCCGATGCAGTTGCCCGTGGTCGGCGGGCACGAGGGCGCCGGCGTCGTCGTGGACGTCGGCCCGGGCGTCACCGAAGTCGCCGAGGGCGATTCGGTGGTGTTGAGCTTTATCCCCGCATGCGGCCGGTGTGAACCGTGTTCGCGCGGGATGAGCAACCTGTGCGTGCTCGGCGCTGCCATCATCGCCGGGCCACAACTCGACGGCACTTTCCGATTCCAGGCCAAAGGGCAAGGGCTGGGCCAGATGTGCGTGCTGGGGACGTTCTCCGAGTACACCGTCGTTCCACTGGCCTCGGTGATCAAGGTCGACCCGTCCACGGCACTGGACACAGCGGCCCTTGTCGGGTGCGGCGTGACGACCGGCTACGGCAGCATGGTGCACACCGGCGAGGCCGGCGACGGCGACGCCGTGGTGGTGATGGGTGTCGGCGGGATCGGTGTGAACGCGGTGCAGGGGGCGCGGATCGCGGGGGCGCGGTTCATCGTCGCGCTCGACCCCGTGCAGTACAAACGGTGCCGCTCCCTGGAATTCGGTGCGACGCACACGGCGGCGACGGTCGACGAGGCGCAAGCCCTGATCGCCGACCTCACCCGCGGCCGGATGGCCGACGTCTGCGTGGTCAGCACCGATTCCGCCGAAGGCGCGCACGTGGCGCAGGCCCTGAGCCTGGTGGGCAAGCGCGGCCGAGTGGTGATGACCGCGATCCCGCACCCCACCGACACGCGCGTCGACATGTCGCTCTTCGATTTGACCCTGTACGAAAAGCAGGTCCGCGGATCGCTTTTCGGATCGTCGAATCCTCGCCACGACATCCCCCGGATGCTCGACCTCTACCACACCGGCCAGCTGAAGCTCGACGAGCTCATCACCCGTGAGTACGCCCTCGACGCCATCAATGAGGGTTACGCCGACATGCACGCAGGCGTCAATCTGCGCGGGCTGATTCGCTTCTGAGCACGCGATGATCGGTCTCATCACCATCGCCGTCGTCTTTGTGGCGCCGCTGGGCATCCCGGCGGGGGTCAGCGCCCTGCACCACGCCTCCGCGCGGTGGCGGCGCTTCGCGCGGTGGCGTCGCCGGGCCCGCTGACGATTCTTCCGTAAACACCGAATGAGGACCCTATGACCGATCACCCGCACTATTCGATGTACATCGACGGCCAGTGGCGTGATGCGCCAAGCTCGTTGGAGGTTCGCGATCCCGCAACCGGCGACGTGGTCGCCACCGTCGCCTACGGTGATGCGGCCGTGGCCGACGCGGCCGTCGCGGCGGCGAAGTCCGCGCACGACTCGGGCGTGTGGCGCTTGATGAGCCCGGCCGAGCGCGCCCGCATGATCGATGCGATAGCCGACAACCTCGCCGCCCGGTTCGACGCGTTGACCGTGCTCCAGGTTCGCGAGAACGGCGCGACCCTCCGGTCCGCGGGCGCCTTTCTGTTGGGCTATTCGATCGCCCACCTGAGATACTTCGCCGAACTGGCGCGGTCGTATTCGTTCGAGGAGACGGGGCCGCTGATGGAGGCGCCGACACTGGCCGCCGGCGTGCTTCGCCGGGAACCGGTGGGTGTGTGCGCCGGTATCGTGCCGTGGAACTTCCCGTTGCTGCTGGCGGTGTGGAAGCTGGGTCCGGCCCTGGCGGCAGGGAACACGATAGTGCTGAAGCCCGACGACCAGACCCCGCTGACGTTGCTCGAATTGGCAAAGGCCGCGCACGAAGTCGGCTTGCCGGCGGGCGTACTGAACGTGGTCACCGGGCCCGGCCCCGTCGTCGGCGCGCGGCTCGCTGAACACCCCGAGGTCCGCAAGCTGGCGTTCACCGGCTCGACCGAAGTCGGCAGGACAGTGATGCGAGCCGCCGCCGGCAACGTCAAGAAGGTAACCCTCGAGCTGGGTGGCAAGGGGGCCAACATCGTCTGTCCGGACGCCGATCTGGATCTCGCGGTCGACGGCACGCTGTTCGGCTTTCTGCTGATGGGTGGTCAGGCCTGCGAGTCCGGCACCCGCCTGATACTGCACGAGTCGATCCACGACGACTTCGTGCAGCGGCTGGTCGCCCGCGCGTCCGCCCTCGTCGTCGGTGACCCGATGGACCCCGCGACCGACGTCGGACCTCTCATCTCCGCGAAGCAGAAAGCGCAGGTGGAGAAGTACATTGCGCTCGGTCAGGAGGCCGGTTGCAAGATCGCTTTCCAGGGCGCGACCCCGGTGGACCCCCGGTTAGCCAAGGGAAATTGGGTTGCGCCGACGATTCTGACGGGCGCGACCAATGACATGCGGGTGGCGAGGGAGGAGATCTTCGGGCCGGTCCTCGTCGTGATCAAGTGCGCTGACGACGCCGAGGCGGTCGCGATGGCCAACGACAGCGAATACGGACTATCCGCCGGCGTATGGAGCACGGACAACCAACGCGCGTTGGCGATCGCGCGTGACCTGGAGTCCGGCACGGTGTGGATCAACGACTGGCACATGGTCAACGCGATGTACCCGTTCGGCGGGATGAAGCAGAGCGGCCTCGGCCGTGAGTTGGGCCCGCGCGCCCTCGACGAATACACCGAGCAGAAGTTCGTGCATGTGGACCTGGGCACCGATCGGTCGAAGCGGGTGTACGGGGTGGTGGTTCCGGCACCGGTCGCCGAACCGCTCGGCGATCGCAATCAGTCCTGAGGTCAGCCCTCCAACGCCGGGCCGTCGAAGCGGTCGCGCGTGACGAACTCCGCGACGGGCCGGCGCCGTAGCCTGGTCAGCTGCCGAACGGGTTTTCCGACGGGCACGATTGCGGCGACCGCATGCGCGTCGGGGATGGCCAACAGCCGTCGCACCTCGTCCTCCGCCGCGATGGCCATGGTCGTGATGGTTCCGCCGTAGCCCTCGTTGCGGGCGGCCAGCAGGACGTTCCACACCAGCGGATATATCGACGCCCCGCCGGCCACGCCGATGCGGTCCAAGTCCTGGTCGAGGGCGGCGACGACGTTGAGGTCAACCGAAAAGACAAGCACAACAGGTGCTTTGGCGATTGACGCCACGAATGTCTCGGGAATTTTGGTGTGATCGATGACATCCTGCGGAACCGCGCTGGGGTGCACGGAATTCCACGGGTTTTCCCCCGCCCGCACCTGGGCCGAGTAGCGGCGCGCGGCGGGCGTACCGAGCTCGGCGAGCCGGCGGCGGGCCGCCGCGTCGCGCACCACCGTGACATGAGCGCCCTGCCGGTTACCCCCGCTGGGCGCGAACCGCGCGTTGTCGAAAATCCGCGCCAACACCTCGTCGGGCACCGGGGCGTCGGTGAATTCCCGCGCCGCGAACGTCGTTCGCATGACGTCGTAAAGGTCCATGACCGCCTTACCCATTCGCTGACGCGCGCCGCTCCAGGCGGAACGTGCGCTTGAAGCCGGCCGGCTGCGTGGTCAGGGTCACTTCCACCGCGCCCGTGGGGGCGATGACATAGCGCTCCTCGACGTCGGGTCCGTCTTTCCAGCGGCCGACCGGTTGATGTTTCAGGTCCTCCCGCTCGTAGAGCGCCGGGTCGAAGGGGAAGAGGACCGGATCGTATGGCGTCACGTCGCCGTCGGGGCGGCCGTCGACCAGCCGGCTGCACTCGACGAACCGGAAGTGCCCGATGTTGTGCGCCGCCCGGTAGGTCCGCCTGACCACCAGCGGCGTCCGCCCGTCAGCGGGGAGGGAGGCGTCCTTGGAGACGATCGGGTCGAAGACGACGCCGGCGCCGGCCTGCGCCTCGCGGAACACCCCGAAGTTGCGCGAGAACCGTTCGGAAAGGGCGTAACCGGCCTCCTTGTCGAGGAAAACCGCGAGACCGATCGCCGTGGCCGCGAACGGGTGCGGTGAACGTTTCACGCGCTTTTCGCCGAACGTCGTCCGCAGCATCCGCGACACCGGCGGGAAGCTGCCGGCCCCGCCGACCACGTAGATGCCGGCGACCTCGGACCACGTGACGTCCCGGCCGTCCGGCGTCGGTTCGCGCAGGACGCGATCCAGCAACGCCATGGTCCTGTCGACCAGCGGAGCACACACCGCGTAGACGTCGTCGACGGCGCAGGAAAACGGTGCCCGGTCGGACCCGGCGACCCCGGTGAGGTCCACCAGGAAGCGTCGCGTCTGCGGCCCCACCGCCTCCTTGCGGGCCGCGCACTCCTCCTTCAGCAGGTCCCGGGCGCCGGGATCGAGGTCGTGCAGGCCCGACCGGGACGCGACGAGGTCCAGGATCGCCTCGTCGAAGTCGTCGCCGCCGAGGCGCTGGACGCCCTCGCTGACGACCACCTCGTGTGCGTGGCCGGCCATCCGCAGCAGTGATGCGTCGAAGGTGCCCCCGCCGAGGTCGTAGACGAGGACGTATTCCCGTTTGGCGGTGATCGTGTTGCGGTAGCGGTGGGCGTACTCGAGGCTCGCGGCCGAGGGCTCGTTGAGCAGGGCCGCGACGTGAAAACCCGCCGCCAGGAAGGCATCCAGCGTCAGCAGGCGCTGGGCGCTGGACGCGTTGGCCGGCACGCTGATCGCGGCCTCGACCTCTTCCCCCGGCGCCAGGCCGGCGTTCGAGCGGCGCGCCAGGTCACTTCTGAGCTGGGTCAGGAAGCCGGTGAGGAGGTCGCTCAGCCGATGCTCCCGGCCGGCCAGGCTCACCTGTGTCTGCGGCCCGGCCTCGTTGAGCAGGCGCTTGAACGATCGCAGCACCGACCAGTCCGGGGCATGGCGGACCGCCGCGGCGTCCGGCCCGAAGCGCAGGTCACCGGCGGCATTGGCGGCGACGATCGACGGCCACGCGTCCAGGCCTCCGAAGCCGTCGAAGGAGACCACGGGGTAGTTGCCGCGGTCGACGGCCGCGACGACGGTGTGGGTGGTGCCGAAGTCGATGCCGACTCTCATCGCGCAATCTTAGGACCGCGCCCGGCGCGGGGAACAAGCTCATTCCGGCGTGCCGCCCGGCCCGGGCGCGCGTGGCTGACGACCTCCGGTCTTATCTTCCGGGGACTTTGGCCCCTAGGCCGCCGTGCTCGACCCCGTGACGATGACCACAGCGTAGAAAAATTCATTTCTGTCTGGAGGCCTCGTGATCGAAATGCTTGCCGGCTTCCCCGACGACGTCGCCGCATTCGCGTTTCACGGGCACGTCACGAAAGCCGATTACGACACGGTGTTGGTGCCGGACTTCGAAGACAGGCTGACCCGCCACCAGAAGCTGCGGCTGTATTGCGAAATCTCGTCCGATTTGGCCGGTCTCGGACCGGGCGCCGTGTGGGCCGATTCGAAATTCGGCGTGGACCATTACTTCGACTGGGACCGCTGCGCGATTGTCAGCGACGTGACATGGGTCAAGCACGTCGCCAAATTCAGTGAACTGTTCGGGTTCCTCTGGCCCGGGAAGTACCGCATGTTCAGCGAGGACCAAGCCGACGAAGCGCGCCAATGGATCGTGGCCGACGGCAACCGCGGGGCCGCATGAGATTACGCGACGCCCTGTGCACCCGCGGTTCCCCGGTGGCCGTGGTCTTCGTCGGCGTCGTGGTCGTGGGGTTGGCCGGCGGCGTCGCACCGGCCAACGCGGACAACAAGCGCCTCAACGACGGTGTCGTCGCGAACGTCTACACCATCCAGCACAACGCCGGCTGCACCAACGACGTGCGGATCAGCCCGCCGCTGCAGCTGGCGGCGCAGTGGCACACGGGCGATGTGCTCGCCAACCGCGCGCTCGACGGTGACGTCGGCTCCGACGGTTCGACACCGCAGGACCGTGCGGCCGCTGCGGGCTACCGCGGTAGCGTCGCCGAGACGGTTGCGATCAATCCCGCGCTCGCGATCAGCGGCCTCGAGGTCATCAACCAGTGGTATGCCAACCCCGGCTACCTCGCGATCATGCGGGACTGCGCCCACACCCAGATGGGCGTCTGGTCGGAGAACAGCCTGGACCGCAGCGTGGTCGTCGCCGTGTACGGCGCTCCCGCCGATCGGCCACCGAGATGACCCGGCGCGGGGCGGTCCGCACGCTACCCCTGCTGGCCACGGCGACCGCGGCGTCGGCGGCGTCCGCGGGTGCCCTGCTGTGGACCGACCCGCCCGCCGCGCGCGCCGACGCGGTGGCCTACCTCGTCAATGTGACGGTGCGGCCGGGTTATAACTTCCCCAGCGCCGACGCGGCGCTGGCGTACGGAAACGGCATCTGCGACAAGGTGCGGGCGGGGGAGCGCTACGCGCAGCTCGTGGCGGACGTCAAGGCCGACTTCGGCACCGCCGACGAGTATCAGGCGTCGTATCTGATCGGGCAGGCGGTGGGGGAGTTGTGCCCGGCCGAGGTCTGGCCGTTGCGGCAATCGGCCGCCGGATACGTCCCGCCCGGGTCGTGAACGCCATGACACGACGGGCGCAAATTCGGCGATCAATCCGCGGATATCGTTCGGTCGAAACCGATTTCGGGCGGCGGCAAGGGCTGCGGAGGTATTCGCGATGATGTCTGCGGAATCGGTCTCCAAGCCGTTGCGCTCGCTCGGCGACTTTTTTGCTATGTCGCTCGACACGTTCGTGGCGATGGTCAAGTTGCCGTTTCCGTGGCGCGAATTTCTCTTGCAAACGTGGTTTGTGGCGCGGGTTTCCATCGTTCCGACGCTGTTATTGACGATCCCGTTCACCGTGCTCGTCGTTTTCACGATGAACATCCTGCTGGTCGAATTCGGGGCGGCCGATTTCTCCGGCACCGGCGCCGCCACCGCGTCGGTGACCCAGATCGGACCGGTCGTGACGGTGCTCGTGGTCGCCGGCACCGGGGCGACGGCCATGTGCGCCGATCTGGGCGCGCGCGCCATCCACGACGAGCTCGACGCGCTGCGGGTGCTCGGGGTGGACCCGGTCCGCCGGCTGGCGGCGCCGCGAGTGTTGGCGGCCACGGTCGTCGCGGTGTCCCTGGTGTCGCTGGTGACGCTCGTGGGCCTGGCCGGGTCGTTCTTCTTCTCGGTCTTCGTCCAGCACGTCACGCCCGGCGCGTTCGCCGCGGGCCTGACGCTGCTGACGCACCTGCCCGACCTCATCCTCGGCCTGGTGAAGGGGGCGCTGTTCGGCATGGCGGCCGCCCTGATCGCTTGCTACAAGGGCATTTCCGTGGGTGGGGGGCCGCAGGGGGTCGGCAATGCGGTCAACGAGACCGTCGTCTATTCGTTCATCGCGCTGTTCGTGATCAACATCGTCGCGACCGCCGTCTACTACACGGGTCCGCAATGAGCGCCGACGGCGCGGCGCAGCCACGATTCGCGTGGCTGCCACATCTGGGCGGCGCCGTCGCCGCCCGGTGGAACGGCGTTGGCGCGCAGGTGAAGTTCTACGCGATGACCGCCACCGAGATGCGGACCGCCTTCGTGCGCTACGGCAAGGAGATCATCCGCCTGATCGCCCAGATGAGCCTGGGCACCGGCGCGCTGGCGGTGATCGGGGGCACGGTGGTGATCGTCGGTTTCCTGACCCTGTCGACCGGTGCGGTCATCGCGGTGCAGGGCTACAACCAGCTGTCGGGCATCGGGGTCGAGGCGATGACGGGATTCATCTCCGCCTACGTCAACGTCCGCATCATCTCGCCCGCGGTGGCCGGTGTCGGACTGGCCGCGACGATCGGCGCGGGCGCCACCGCGCAACTGGGTGCGATGCGGATCGCCGACGAGATCGACGCGCTCGAGGTGATGGCGGTCCGATCGGTGGCCTACCTGGTCTCCACCCGGGTGGCGGCGGGCGTGGTGGTGGTCATTCCGCTGTACTGCGTGGCGGTGGTGTGCGCCTTCCAGGCGGCGCGGTTCGGCACGACGGGAATCTACGGCCAGTCGACGGGGGTGTACGACCACTACTTCCGCACGTTCCTCAATTCGACCGACCTGCTGTGGTCGTTCGTCACGGTGATCATCGCGGCGACCGCCATCATGCTCGTCCACACCTACTACGGCTACCACGCCTCGGGCGGCCCGGCGGGGGTCGGCCGGGCCGTCGGGCACTCGGTCCGGACCTCGCTGATCGTGTTGACGCTCATCGTCTTGGCCGTCTCGCTTTCCGTCCACGGTCAATCCGGTCACTTCAATCTGTCGGGGTAGGCGGAGATGTCGGAAGCGCGCTCGGAGGGCCTGCATCCCGCGTGGTGGACCCTCATCCTGCTCGTCGCCAGCGTCGGCGCCATCTGGCTGACGTCCGCCCTGTTCTCCGGTTCGTTCAAGTCCTACGTGCCGGTGACGGTCACGTCGGACCGGGCCGGCCTCGTCATGGACCGCGGCGGCAAGGTCAAGATGCGGGGCGTGCAGGTGGGACGGGTCGCGAAGATCACCACCGGCACGAACCAGGTGACCCTCAGGCTCGACCTCTATCCGAGCCAGATCAAATTCATCCCCGCTAACGTGGGGGCCCGCATTCGCGCCACCACGTTCTTCAGCGCCAAATACGTCGACCTGGTCTATCCGAGCCGCCCCAGCCCACAGCGGCTGACCGCCGGAGCGGTGATCGCGGTCGACAACGTCGGCACCGAGGTAAACACCCTGTTCGCCACCCTCGTCAACGTCCTCGACGAGATCGACCCGGCCAAGCTGCAGGCCGTGCTCTCCGCGCTGGCCGAGGGCCTGCGCGGCCAGGGCGCCGCCCTCGGGACGGGCATCACCGCCACCGAAGAGGTGCTGCGTTCGATCAATCCCCGCGCCGAAACCGTCCGTGCGGACATCCGGGGAGTCAAGGGTGTCGCTGACACCTACGGCGCTGCCGCGCAGGACATCCTGCGGGTGCTGGATGCGGCCAGCGTCACCGGCAGCACGGTCAGCGCTGACTCGCGCGCACTGGACTCGCTGCTGTCCGGGGTCGTCGGCCTGTCCCGCAGCGGCATCACGCTCGTCGGGCCCAGCAAGGACAACCTCGTCCGGGCGGTGAATCTGTTCGATCCGACGACCAGCCTGCTGATGAAGTACAACCCCGAATTGACCTGCATGCTGGTCGGCGCGAAGACGGCGCTGGACACCGGGTGGCGGGACGCGATGGGGGGCGCCAACGGGTACTCGCTGATCGTCGACAGCACGCCGTTATTCGGCGCAGACCAGTACCGGTTTCCCCAGAACCTTCCGATCGTGGGCGCCAAGGGTGGGCCCGGCGGCCAGCCGGGTTGTGGGTCGCTGCCCGATGTCGCCGCGAATTGGCCACTGCGCCAACTGATCACGAATACCGGCTGGGGGACGGGCCTGGATATCCGGCCCAACCCCGGCATCGCATTCCCGGGATACGCCGACTACTTGCCCGTCACCCGGGGCATCCCCGAACCGCCCAGCATCCGGTATCCGGGCGGTCCCGCGCCCGGACCGATCCCGTACCCGGGCGCGCCTCCCTACGGGGCCCCGCAATACGCCCCGGACGGAACGCCCCTGTACCCGGGCCTGCCACCGGCCCCACCGCCCGGCGCCCCGCCCGAACCGGGGCCCCCGCCGCCGGGATCCGAGCCGGCCGTGATCCCGGCCCCCGCGCAGCTGCAGCCCACCCCGGCGCCACCGCCCCCCTGACGACCCGACCGCCCGACCGACCGCCCGACCCACCGACGAGGAGCGACCATGAGGGAGAACCTCCCGGGCGCCATCTGGCGCCTGGCCGTCTTCATGGTGGTGTGCACCCTGGGCCTGGTCGCCATGCTCGCGATCTTCGCCCAACTGCGGTTCGGCAAGGAGCTCGCCTACAAGGCGCGGTTCAGCAACGTCTCCGGGCTGGAGGCCGGCAACTTCGTCCGCATCGCGGGCGTCGAGGTGGGCAAGGTCGACAAGATCTCCATCCAGGACGACGGCACCGCCGTCGTCGACTTCAGCGCCGACGACACCGTCGTGTTGACCGAGGGCAGCAAGGCGGTCATCCGCTACCAGAACCTGATCGGCGGGCGCTATCTGGCGCTGCAGGACGGCGCCGGCGGCACCAGGCAACTGCACCCCGGCGACACGATCCCGCTGTCCCGGACGTCACCCGCGCTGGACCTGGACGCGTTGATCGGCGGGTTCCGGCCGTTGTTCCATGCGTTGGACCCCGACCAGATCAACGCGTTGTCCAGCGAGCTGATCAAAGCGTTCCAGGGCGAGGGCGCCACCATCGGCTCCGTCCTGGTGCGGACCGCCGCGCTGACCAACACGCTGGCGGACCGGGATCGGCTGATCGGGCAGGTCATCATCAACCTCAACACCGTGCTCGGCTCGCTCGGAGACCAGAGTGCGCAGTTCGCCAAGACCGTCGATTCACTGTCCCAACTGCTGGCCACGCTGGCAGACCGCAAACAGGACATCGCCAACGGGCTCGCCTACGCCAACGCCGCGGCCGGGTCCGTCGCCGACCTCCTTGCGAAAGGCCGCGCGCCGTTGGCCAAAGTCCTCCACGAGGGCGACCGCGCCGGCGACCTCATCCTGGCCGACCGCGACTACTTCGACGACTTCCTCAACACCCTGCCCGACGCCTACCAGATGTTGAACCGCCAGGGCCTCTACGGGGATTTCTTCAGCTTCTACCTGTGTGAACTGTTGTTCAAGGTGAACGGCAAAGGCGGGCAACCGGTTTACGTCAAGGTGATCGGTCAGCCCTCGGGGAGGTGCACCCCGCGATGAAGTATTTCTCGGAACGCAACCCGCTGATCGTCGGCGGGATCGGTGTCGTGGCGGTCGGCGCTGTGGTGGTGGCGTCGCTGACCTACAGCAAGCTGCCGTTCTTCTCCTTGGAAAGGCAGTACTCGGCGTATTTCGCCGAGGCCGGCGGCCTGCTCACGGGTGCCGCCGTGCAGGTTTCGGGACTCAAGGCGGGCACGGTGAACACCATCGAGCTCGACGGGCCGCGCGTGCTCGTCCGGTTCGGGGTCGACAAGCACATCCGGCTCGGGGATCGCACCGAGGCGTCGATCAAGACCAAGAGCCTGCTGGGTGCCAAGATCCTCGAGGTCACCGCCCGCGGCGACGGCCGCCTGCCGGGCCCGATTCCCCTCGAGCGCACGCACTCGCCCTATCAGCTTCCCGACGCCCTGGGTGACCTCGGCGCCGCCATCAGCGGCCTAGACACCAACCGGTTGTCCGAATCCCTTGCCGTGCTGGCGGACACGTTCTCCGACACCCCGGCCGACTTGAGGATCGCGGTGGCCGGCGTCGCGCGGTTCTCCCAGACCCTGAGCGATCGGGACGCTCAACTGCGAAACCTGTTGAGCAACGCCAACAAGGCGACCGCGGTGCTGGCCGAGCGGGGCGACCAGATAGCCCGATTGGTCAGCGACAGCAATGCGCTGCTGGTGCAACTGCGGAGCCAGAGCCGGGCACTGGACCAGATCTCCGGCAACATCGAGGCGGTGAGCCGGCAGGTCAAGGGGCTCATCTCCGACAACCGGAAAACCCTCAAACCGACACTCGACAAGCTCGACGAGGTCCTGGCGATCGTCGACAACCGCAAGGAGCGGGTGCGCCAGGCGATCAAGAAGTTCGACGACTACGCGCTGTCCCTGGGTGAATCGATGTCCACGGGACCGTGGTTCAACTTCTATATCGCCAACCTGATCCCCGGGCAGTTCATCCAGCCCTTCATCGACGCCGCGTTCTCCGACCTGGGCCTGGACCCCAATGTGCTACTGCCGTCGCAACTCACCGACCCGCAGGTCGGTCAGCCGGGAACGCCGGCCCTGCCGGTGCCGTTCCCGCGCACCGGTCAGGGCGGCGAGCCGCGGCTGAACCTTCCGGACGCGATCACCGGCAAGCCGGGTGACCCGCGCTACCCGTACCGCGAGCCGCCCCCCGCCCCGGCCCCGGGCGGGCCGCCGCCGGGTCCGCCGCCACTACCCGCCGCGCAGCCGGTACCCACGCCCGAGGGCGGCGAAAGATGAACCGCCGCAACGCGCGCATTGGCCTGGGCGCCGTGCTGGTGCTGAGCCTGATCGCCGGGGTCGCCGCGCTTTGGCATTCCTCGGGAGTGAATCGCACGACCACGGTGGTCGCCTACTTCGCCAACAGCAACGGCATCTTCGTGGGCGACGAAGTGCGCATCCTGGGGGTGGCGGTCGGCCGGATCGGCAGGATCGAGCCGCAACCCGAGCGGGTCAAGATCACCTTCTCCTACGCGGCCAAATACCGCGTGCCCGCCGACGCCAAGGCCGTGATCCTGTCGCCCTCGCTGGTCACGTCGCGGGCGATCCAGCTGACGCCCGCCTACACCGGAGGGCCGCAGCTGCGCGACGGGGCCGTGATCCCGCAGGCGCGCACCGCGGTGCCGGTCGAGTGGGACGACCTGCGTCAGGACCTGCAGAAGCTCACGCAGATGTTGCAGCCTACCCGTGGCGGCGTCAGCCCGCTGGGGTCGCTGGTGACCACGGCCGCGAACAACCTGCGCGGCCAGGGGCTGAACATCCGGGACGCCATCGTCAAACTCTCCCAAGCGGTTTCGGCGCTCGGCGACCACGGCGACGATCTGTTCAGCACGGTCAGGAACCTGTCGATCCTGGTTTCGGCGCTACAGAGCAGCGGTGACCTGATGCGACAGCTCAACGAGAACCTGGCCTCGGTGACCGGCCTGCTGGCGAACGATCCGAACGAAGTCGCCGGCGCGGTCACGGCGCTGGCCGAGGTCGTCGGGGACGTCCGCAGCTTCGTCGCCGAAAACCGGGAGGTGCTGGGCACCACCTCGGACCGGCTCGCGTCGGTGTCGACGGCGCTGAACAACAGCCTCGACGACTTCAGGCAGGCGCTGCACATCGCGCCCACCGAACTGCAGAACTTCATGAACATCTACCAGCCCGCACAGGGCACGCTGAGCGGCGCGCCGGCCTTCGCCAACTTCGCCAACCCGGTGGCGTTCCTGTGCGGGGCGATCCAGGCGGCCTCGCGGCTGGGCTGGGACCAATCGGCCAAGCTGTGCGTGCAGTACCTGGCGCCGATCATCAAGAACCGCCAGTACAACTTCCCGCCGCTGGGGGAGAACCTGGTGGTCGGCGCAGCCGCCCGCCCCAACGAGGTCACCTACAGCGAGGACTGGTTGCGGCCGGATTATGTGCCACCGCAAGCAAACCCGTCAGTGGCTCACCCGGCCAACCCCGCCGACGGCCTGCCCGGCCTGATGCTGCCGAGCGGCGGCGGATCGTGACGCGCCGGCGCCGCGTCACCCTCGGACTGCTGGCGGCGCTGGCGGTGCTCGCGCCCGCCGGCTGCGGCTGGCGGGGCCTGAACTCGGTGGCGCTCCCCGGAACCGCCGGGCGCGGCCCCGGGTCCTTCACGATTCAGGCGCAGCTGCCCGACGTGGGCACCCTGGAGCAGAACTCGCGGGTGCAGGTGGGTGACGTCACGGTGGGCAACGTCAGCAGGATCGAGCGCCAGGGCTGGCATGCGCTGCTGACGATACGGCTCGACGGTGACGTCGACCTACCGGCCAACGCGACCGCGACGATCGGCCAGACCAGCCTGCTGGGCTCGCTGCACGTGGAGCTCGCCCCGCCCACCGGCATGCCGCCGCGTGGCAGGCTGAGGGAAGGTTCCCTGATCCCGCTGTCGTCGGCCGGCAACTACCCCTCGACCGAACAGACGCTCGCCGCTATCTCCCTGTTGCTCAACGGCGGTGGCATCGGGCAGATCCAGGACATCACCCAGTCGCTGAGCGCCGCGCTGGCCGGGCGCGCCGATGACCTGCGCAGCCTGATCGCCCAGCTCGATGAATTCACCGGCCACGTCAACGGCCAGACCGACGACATCGTCGCGGCGGCCGAGAGCCTCAACAACCTGGTCGGGCAGTTCGCGGACCAGAGGCCGGTGGTGGACCGCGCGTTACGGACCATACCGGCCGCGCTGCACACCCTGGCCGACGAGCGGCAGGCGCTGGTGGAGGCGCTCGACCAATTCGGCAAATTCAGTGCCCTGGTTGCCGATTCGGCCCGCCAGACGAAAGACACCCTGGTCAAGGAGCTGAAGGACATCGCGCCGGTGCTCGAATCACTGGCCAACGCCGGTCCCGCCATGACCCGGGCCCTGAGCCTGCTCGCCACCTATCCGTTCCCCAAGGAAACCATCAGCAAGTGGGCACGCGGGGACTACGCCAACCTGACCGCGATCATCGACCTCACGCTGAGCCGGCTCGACGCGTCGTTCCTCACCGGCACCCGGTTCGAGGGCAACCTGACCGAGCTGGAGCTGCAGTGGGGCCGCACGATCGGCCAGATGCCCAGTCCGTACACCGCCGGCAATCCGCTTGTCGCGCCGTATCACTGGGATCAGGGGCGGTGACGTGCCGCCATTGACGAGGCGAGTCCTGATCCAGCTGGCGATCTTCGTGGTCGTCGCGCTGACCGGCGGCGCCGTGATGGTGTTCGGCTACATTCAGCTGCCCGCCATGTTCGGCGTCGGGCGCTATCGGGTCACGCTCGAGCTGCCGCAAGCCGCCGGCCTGTATCCCAGCGGCAACGTCACCTATCGGGGCACCGAAGTCGGCCGGGTCGACAGCGTGCGCCTCACCGACACCGGCGTGGCGGCGGTGCTCTCGCTGAAGTCGGGCATCGACATCCCATCGGATCTCGATGCGCAGGTGCATAGTCAGTCGGCGGTCGGCGAGCAATACGTCGCGCTGCTGCCCCGCAGGGATTCCCGGCCGCTGCGAGACGGCGACGTCATCCGCGGTGACCGGGTGTCGGTGCCGCCCGACCTGGACACGATGCTCGACGCGGCGAACCGGGGAATGGAGTCGGTCCCGCGGGAGGACCTCAAGACCGTCGTCGACGAGGCCTCCGCCGCGATCGGCGGGCTCGGGCCGGACCTTTCCCGGCTGGTGGCAGGCGCGAGCGCGCTGTCCACCGACGCACGCAAGAACCTGGATTCGCTGCTCACGCTGATCGATCGGTCGCCGCCGGTGCTCGATGCGCAGGCCGATTCGCCCGACGCGGTGCGTGCGTGGGCCGCCCATCTGGCCCGTGTCGCGGGCGGGCTGCGGGACAACGACGCCGCCGTCCGGGCCGTGCTGGAGCAAGGCGGCCCGGCCGTCGGCGAGGCGCGGCAGCTGCTGGACCGGCTGAACCCGACCCTGCCGATCGTGCTGGCCAACCTGATCGGCGTCGGGCAGGTGGCCCTCACGTATCACGCCGGGCTCGAGCAGCTGCTGGTCCTGCTGCCCCAGGCGGTGGCGACGATCCAGGCGATCAACGTCCCGAACCGCAACACCAAGCAGGGCTACAAGGGCGCGTTCCTCAGCTTCAACCTGCGGCTGAACCTCCCACCGCCGTGCCTCACCGGCTTCCTGCCGGCCCAGCAGCAGCGGGTGCCGTCGTGGCAGGACTACCCGGACCGGCCGGCCGGCGACCTGTACTGCCGGGTGCCGCAGGACTCCGCGCAAAACGTCCGCGGCGTGCGCAACACGCCGTGCGTGGGCCGGCCCGGAAAGCGCGCGCCGACGGTCCAAATGTGCGACGGCGACCGGAGTTACGTGCCGCTCAACGACGGATACAACTGGAAGGGCGACCCCAACGCCACACTGTCGGGACAACCCGTCCCGCAGCCGCGCCCACCGGCGTCGCCCGCCCCGGCCCCCGAACCGCTGCCGATCGCGGCCGCCGAATACGACCCGGCCACCGGCACCTACGTCGGCCCGGACGGGCACGTCTACACACAATCCGACCTGGCCGCCCCCGGCGGAAAGGAGCGCACATGGCAAACGATGTTGTTACCACCGAATTAACCGATGGCGCAGCGGTATTCGACGACAAGGCGAACGGTGGCGGGCGCGCGCTCGCGATCGGGGCGCTGATCGTGCTGGCGCTGGCCGGACTCGTAGGCTGGGTCGGCCTACGCGCGCACGAAGCCCGCCAGGCCCAGGAACAGCGGGGGCTCTTCCTGCAGGCCGCTCGCCAGGGTGCGCTGAACCTCACCACGGTGGACTTCCGAGAGGCCGACGCCGACGTGCAACGGATCCTGAATGGGGCGACGGGCCCGCTGTACGACAACTTCTCCAAACGTTCGCAGCCGTTCGTCGAGGTGCTGCTGCGGACCCAATCGAAGTCCGTCGGCACGGTCACCGAAGCGGGTGTCGAATCCCAATCCGGCGACCGGGCGGAGGTTCTCGTCGCGGTCACCGTCCACACGTCGACCGCGGCCGCCGCCCAGCCGGAGCCGCACGCGTGGCGGATGCGGCTGTCCCTGGAGAAAGTCGGTGGCGTGCCCAAGATGTCGAACGTCGAGTTCGTGCCATGACCGGGCGTCCGGACGTCGAGAAGACCGAGGAACCGGGCGAAGACGCGCCACTCTCGCGCCGGCCGAGTTGGTCGCGCGCGCTCGCCCGCGGCGTGCTGCCCGGGCTGGCGCTGCTGCTGGCGGCGACGGCCGGCTTCCTCAAGTGGCAGGGCTGGTCGGCCGCGGACGCCGATCGCGCACGGCCCGAGGCGACGCAGGCGGCGCGGGATGCCGCCGTCGCGCTGCTGACCTACCGGCCCGAGACGGTCGAGCGCGACTTGGGCGCCGCCCGTGAACGGCTCACCGGCCGCTTCGCCGAGGCATACGCGGCGCTCACCCGCGACGTCGTCATACCCGGTGCGAAGCAGAAGCACATCTCCGCAGTGGCGACCGTCCAGTCCGCGGCGGCGGTGCAGACGGGACCCGACCAGGGAGTGGTGCTCCTGTTCGTCAACCAGACGACGATCGCCGGAACAGATGCGCCCGCCTACACGGCGTCCAGCGTTCGGGTCACGCTGGACCGGGTCGGCGGGCGGTGGCTGGTCTCCGGGTTCGATCCGGTCTGATCGTCAATCTCTGCTGGCGGCAACGGGTTTTGCCGCGGCCCACTGTCGCTGCACCTCGCGTTCGCTGGCCGTGGGAAGCAGACCTGAGGGCGCGAAGAACCGCGACGGTGTCGGCTCGACCTCGGTCAGGGGACGCCCGCCGCCCCGAATCGCGCTGTAGGCGACCAGGATTCCGACGGTCACCACGACGACCACGACCAGCGCGAACGCGATTGACAAAGTGCCCTGGATGAAGGTGTTGCGGATGACGTCGTCGATCTGATGGGCGTTCTTGGCCGAGCCGAACACCGTCTTGCCCGCGTGCCTGGCGGCCAGGTACTGGTGGTGCTGAGTCCAGTAGCCGACGGCCGGATCGGCGGAGAAGATCTTCTGCCACGAGGCCGTCAGCGTCACCGTCAGGTCCCACAGCAGCGGAATGCCCGGGATCCACGCCCATTTCAGCAGGCCCTTCTTGACGACGATCACCGTGATGACCGTCAGTGCGATGGCCGCGAGCAGCTGGTTGGCGATGCCGAACAAGGGGAAGAGCGTGTTGATGCCGCCCAGCGGATCGGTGACGCCCATCAGCAGGATGCTGCCCCACGCCGCGGCCACCGCCAGGCTGCAGATCCACACCCCCGGGCGCCAGCTGGGATTGCGCAGCTTGGCCAGCGGACCGCCGAGGTTGCCCAGCGTGTCCGACAGCATGAACCGCGCTACGCGGGTGCCCGCGTCGACGGCGGTCAGGATGAACAGCGCCTCGAACATGATCGCGAAGTGATACCAGAACGCCCGAAGGCCCGCGCCGCCGAACACGCGCTGCAGCACCTCGGACATGCCGACGGCCAGCGTCGGGGCCCCGCCGGTGCGCGACACGATCGACTTCTCACCTACTGCGGCGGCGGCCTGATTCAACTGATCGGCGGTGGCCGGGGCGCCCGACAGCCCCAGCCCGTTGACGTAGTGCGCGGCGGTGGCCGCGGTGCCGCCGGTCTGCGCGGGCGGGGCGTTGAGGGCAAAGTACAGGTGCTGGTCGAGGATGGCCGCGCTGATCAGCGCCATGATGGCGACGAACGACTCGGTGAGCATGCCGCCGTAGCCGATCAGCCGCATCTGGCTCTCCTTCTCCAGCAGCTTCGGCGTGGTGCCCGACGAGATCAGCGCGTGGAACCCGGACAGCGCACCGCAGGCGATGGTGATGAACAGAAAGGGGAACAGCGAGCCGGGGAACACCGGCCCGTTGCCGGCGGCCGCGAACCGTGATACGGCGGGCGCCTCAATGACCGGCCGGGCCAGGCAGATGCCGACCGCCAGCAGGGCGATGGCGCCGACCTTCATGAACGTCGACAGGTAGTCCCGCGGCGCCAGCAGCAGCCACACCGGCAGCGCCGACGCCACGAACCCGTACCCGATGATCAGCCAGGACACGGTGACCGGGGACAGGTTCAACCATGAGGTGCCCCACGATGTTTCGCCGACCCAGCTGCCCGCCGCGACGGCGATCAACAGCAGCGCGAAGCCGATTACCGACACCTCGCCCACCCGGCCGGGCC
Organism: Mycobacterium sp. 050134; assembly: GCF_036409085.1. Classification (NCBI taxonomy): domain Bacteria; kingdom Bacillati; phylum Actinomycetota; class Actinomycetes; order Mycobacteriales; family Mycobacteriaceae; genus Mycobacterium; species Mycobacterium sp. 050134. Next base: position 86,140 of record NZ_JAZGLV010000004.1, on the reverse strand, counting down.
GCAGGAACCGCAGGTAGCAGCCCATGAAGAGGGCGATCGGGATCGTCATGGCGATGGAGAAGACCCCCCACGGGCTCTGAGCCAGGCCCCGCACCACCACGAGCGCGAGCACCGCGATGATGATCACCATGATGACGAACGCGCCGAGCAGGGCGGCGGCGCCGCCGGTGGCGCCGAGCTCGTCACGCGCCATCTGGCCCAGGGAGCGTCCCCGCCGCCGGGTGGAGATCCACAGCACCAGGTAGTCCTGCACGGCACCGGCGAACACCGCCCCGAGCACGATCCAAAGGGTGCATGGCAGGTAGCCCATCTGCGCCGCCAGCACCGGGCCGACCAGCGGGCCGGCCCCGGCGATGGCGGCGAAATGGTGTCCGAAGAGCACCCTGCGGTCGGTCGGCACGTAGTCGGTGCCGTCGTCCAGCACCTCCGCCGGGGTGGCGTGGTCGTCGCGCGGGCGGACGATCTTCGCTTCGATCAACCGCGCGTAGAACCGGAACCCGATGATGTAGGTGCAGACCGCCGCGACCACCAGCCACACCGCGTTGACGGTCTCGCCGCGCGCCAGCGCGATGACGGCCCAGGCGACGGCGCCGATGACGGCGATGACGCCGAAGATGGCCTTGTGCCGCGCGGTGATGGGGGAGCGGTCGACGATCGCGACGGGCGGCAAATTTTCGTCGGTGCGGACATAGCTGACGTGTTCGTGCTGCGCTGTCACGCCCAAACCCTACGACGACTCGGACGCGGCCGCGCGGGTGTTTCAGTAGATTTCAGTAGAGGCGACGGATGTTGTCGATGGTGTCCGCCTCCGCGGGCAGCTTGTCGTCGCGGTAGCGCACCACGCGGGCGAATCGCAGCGCCAGTCCGCCGGGGTACCGCGACGACTTCTGCACGCCGTCGAGTGCCACCTCGACAACCTGCTCGTGGCGCAGGTGGACCACGTAACCGTCCGTCGGGCCGGCGGCGAGTTCCGTGAACCGAGCGGTCTGCCAATCCAGCATCGCGTCGGTCATGCCCTTGAAAGTCTTTCCCACCATGACGAATTCGCCGGTGTCCGGATCGCGCGCGCCCAGGTGGATGTTAGAGAGTTTCCCGCGCCGGCGGCCCGATCCCCACTCCACGGCCAGCACCACCAGATCCAGCGTGTGCACCGGCTTGACCTTCAGCCAGCCCGCCCCGCGGCGGCCCGCCTGATACGGCGCCGCTGGCGCCTTGGCCATCACCCCTTCGTGGCCGGCGGCCAGCGTCGCGTCCAGGAAGGCGGCCGCCTCGGCGGCGTCGGAGGTGGCCAGCCGGTCGACCCGGTGCGCGGGGGGCACCAGCACATCCAGGGCGGCCAGCCGGTCGGTGGTGGGCGCGTCGAGCAAATCGACACCGTCGCAGTGCAGGAGGTCGAAGAAGAACACCGAAAGGGGCTGCGCCGCAACGGCCCCGGCCACATCGACCGATCGGCCGAACCGCGACGCGGTGACTTGGAACCGGTGTGGGCGGTTGTCGGGCTGGAGCGCGATCGCCTCGCCGTCGGCGATCAGCGTCTCGACCGGCAGTGCCAGCGTCGCCTTGACCACTTCGGGCAGGCGAGCGGTGACGTCGTCGAGGCTGCGGGTGTAGACGGTCACCTCGTCACCGGCCCGGTGGATCTGCACCCGCACGCCGTCCAGCTTCGCCTCGAGAATGGTTGTGCCACCGTGGCGTTCGAGCGCCTCGGTCACGCCGGTAGCAGTCTGCGCCAGCATCGGCCCGACCGGCCGGCCGACCCGCAGCGTGAAAGCGTCCAGCGCGCCCGCCCCGCCGCCCAGGGCGGCGGCCGCCACGGCGGGCAGGTCACCGCAAAGCATCGCCGCGCGCTGGACGGCCGCGGCGGGGATCGCGGCGGCCTTGGCCACCGCGTCGGCCATGATCCCGGCCAGCGCGCCCTGGCGCAGTTCGCCGCAGAGCAGCCTGGTCAGGAACGTCTGCTCGGGTCCGGTCGCGGCGGCGAACAGACCGGCCAGGAGTTCGGCGCGGCGGGCCTGGGACCCTTTGCCGGACAAGGCCCCGATCTCGGACAGGGCGGCATCGACGCCGGCGACCGTGAGCGCCGGTTCAGGCGCGGGCGGCGGACGGGAGCGCAGCGACGCCCACCCCACGCCGATCTGGCGTTGCCGCAGGTCACCGGACAGCCACGACACGACCGTCGCGACCAGGTCGGGATCCGGCGCGGCGCGGCGCAGCAGGTCGGCGATGTGGGCGACCTTGGCCAGGCGAGACGAGGTACCGCCCACGGCGGCCGAGGCGGTCGCCACGTCGAGGAGGAGCACGAAGTCAGCTTGACACGGCTCTCCGACAAGCCTCGGGGACGGACACGCTAGCGTGCCTACGTAACGTTACAGTTTTCAGGGATTCTGACACGCCACAGAATTTCTAACACGCCACGAAGGAGAGGTCCGGATGGAGATCAACGGGAAGAAGGTCGTCGTCATCGGCGGTGCGTCGGGCATGGGGCGCGCCACCGCCGAGCTGCTCAACGAGCGCGGCGCCGAGGTCGCAGTGCTGGACCGGCAGAATTCCGACGGCGAGCAGGTGGCCGAGGCGATCGGCGGCGCGTTCTACCCGGTCGACGTCACGGACTTCACCGGGACCGAGGAGACCCTGCAGACCGCGGTCGACAATCTCGGCGGCCTGCACGTGGTGGTCACCACCGCGGGCGGCGGCATCGCCAAGCGCACCCTGACCAAGTCCGGCCCGCACGACCTCGAGTCCTTCCAGTCCGTGATCGATCTCAACCTCATCGCCACCTTCAACATCAGCCGGCTCGCGGCCGCGCACATGGCCCGCAACGAACCCGACGACGAGGAACGGGGCGTCATCATCAACACCGCGTCGATCGCCGCCTTCGAGGGCCAGATCGGGCAGGTCGCCTACACCGCGGCCAAAGCCGCGATCGCCGGGATGTGCCTCACCATGGCCCGCGACCTGGGCTCGATGGGGATCCGGGTGCTGGCGATCGCGCCCAGCCTGTTTCTCACCGGGCTGACCGCCATGGTGCCCGACGAGATGGCCGCGAGTTTGACCCGCGACGCCGCCTTCCCCAAGCGGATGGGTCGGCCGATCGAGTACGCGAAGCTCGCGGCGGCGATCGTCGACAACCCGATGCTCAACGGCCAGTGCATCCGGCTGGACGCCGGGCAGCGGTTCGCGCCCAAGTAGCGGCACCCGGGCCCGTCGCCCTGGCTGCATTAAGTACACTCTTTAGCCAGCCGCCCCGCTTCCCCTCGAAGCGGGGCAGGCACCCAGCCCGCAGCGAGGAGGGCCCCATGGGCATCGCACTGACCGACGACCATCGCGAACTCGCCGAAGTGGCCCGTTCGTTCCTGACTTCCCAGAAGGCGCGCTGGGCTGCGCGGTCGCTGCTCGACGCGCCGGAGGAGGGTCGGCCGGGATTCTGGCAGGACCTGGCCGAGCTGGGCTGGCTCGGTCTGCACATCGACGAGGAGCACGGCGGCTCGGGCTATGGCCTGCCCGAACTGGTGGTCGTGATCGAGGAACTCGGCCGCGCGGTGGCACCGGGGCCATTCGTGCCGACCGTCATCGTTTCGGCCGTGATCGCGAAAAGCGGTACCTCCGAACAGAAGTCGCGGCTACTCCCCGGACTGATCGACGGCACAGCCGCCGCCGGGGTCGGGCTCGGGGGTGCGGTGCGGGTGGCCGACGGTGTCGCCGACGGTGAGGCCGGGATCGTCCTCGGCGCCAGCCTCGCCGACCTGCTGCTGGTGGCCGCGGGTGATGACATCCTGCTGCTCGACCGCGGCCGCACGGGGGTGTCGGTCGACGTGCCGGACAACCTCGATCCGACGCGCCGGTCCGGACGCGTCCGGCTCAGCAACGTGGCTGTGGGCGCCGACGACATCGTCGCGGGCGTCCGGGAATCGGCGCTGGCGCTGGCCCGGACCCTGCTGGCCGCCGAAGCGGTGGGCGGGGCGTCCGACTGCGTGGACGCCGCCGTCGAGTACGCCAAGGTGCGCCGTCAATTCGGCCGGACGATCGCGACTTTCCAAGCGGTCAAGCATCATTGCGCCAACATGCTGGTCGCCGCCGAGTCCGGGGTTGCCGCCGTGTGGGACGCTTCGCGGGCGGCGGCCGAGGACTCGTCGAAGGACGAGGACCAGTTCCGGCTCAGCGCCGCGGTGGCCGCCGCGTTGGCGTTCCCGGCGTACGCGCGCAACGCCGAGCTCAACATTCAGGTCCACGGTGGCATCGGCTTCACCTGGGAGCACGACGCGCACCTGCACCTGCGCCGCGCGCTGGTCGTCGCGGCCCTGTTCGGCGGGGAAGCACCCGCGCGCGACGTCTTCGAGCGCACCGCGGCGGGCGCCACCCGGGAGAACAGCCTGGACCTGCCGCCCGAGGCGGAAGAGCTGCGCACCCGGGTGCGCGCCGACGCCGTGGAGATCGCCGCGCTGGACAAGGATGCGCAGCGCGACAAGCTGATCGAGACGGGTTACGTGATGCCGCACTGGCCCAAACCGTGGGGCCGGGCCGCCGATGCCGTCGAGCAGCTGGTGATCGAGGAGGAGTTCCGCACGGCGGGCATCAAGCGGCCGGATTACTCGATCACCGGGTGGGTGATCCTGACGCTGATCCAGCATGGAACCGACTGGCAGATCCAGCGTTTCGTCGAGAGGGCGCTGCGCCAGGAAGAGATCTGGTGCCAGCTGTTCTCCGAACCGGAGGCCGGATCGGACGCAGCGTCGGTCAAGACGCGCGCCACGCGGGTCGACGGCGGCTGGAAGATCAACGGGCAGAAGGTATGGACGAGCGGGGCGCAGTACTGCAGCCGTGGCCTGGCCACCGTGCGCACCGATCCGGAGGCCCCTAAGCACGCGGGCATCACCACCGTGATCATCGACATGAAGGGGCCGGGGGTCGAGGTGCGGCCGCTGCGGCAGATCACCGGCGGCTCGGAATTTAACGAGGTGTTCTTCAACGACGTCTTCGTTCCGGACGAGGACGTCGTCGGCGCCCCCAACTCCGGCTGGACGGTGGCGCGGGCGACGCTCGGCAACGAACGGGTAAGCATCGGTGGCAACGGCTCGTTCTACGAGGGCTTGGCGGCGCGGCTCGTGCAGCTGACCCGGCAAGACCGGGACCGCCTGGCGGGCGCAGAGATTCGCGTCGGCTATTACCTCGCCGAGGACCACGCGCTGCGGCTGCTGAACCTGCGCCGCGCGGCCCGCAGCGTCGAAGGCGCCGGTCCCGGTCCGGAAGGCAACGTCACCAAACTCAAGCTGGCCGAGCACATGATCGAGGGCGGCGCGATCGCCGCGGCGCTGCTCGGGCCGGAGGTGGCGCTGCTCGACGGGCCGGGCGCGCTGGCCGGCCGGATGATGATGGGCGCGCGGGGCATGGCGATCGCCGGGGGAACCTCGGAGGTCACCCGCAACCAGATCGCCGAGCGGATACTGGGCATGCCGCGCGACCCGCTGATCAACTGAGCCCCGTTCTGTTTCCCCGCGAGCGTGCGTGTTTGTACGGTGACACGCCGTGCGGGCCGGCATTCTGCGCACGTTCGTGCTGAGGAGGGGTGGCCGTCAGGCCGGGGCGAACTGAGGGGCTCCGCCGCTGCCCAGCTCGGGCAGCAGCGCGACGGCCATTCCGCACGTCACCGAATCCGGTTCGCAGCCAACGACGTTGGCGGCGATCCGCAGACCGCTCTGCTCGGCGAGTTCCACGATGGCGACCACGTAGGGAAGCGGGATCTCCGGGTTATACGGGTGGTGGTTTACCGTGTAGGTGAAGACCGTGCCGTGGCCGGTCACCGGTCGAGGCGCCAGAGCGCCGCCGCAGTTGCGGCAGTCACCGGTCGGCGGATGGACCCAGCGCGCGCAGGCGTCGCAATGTTCGAGGAGCAACTGAGACATCGGCTCGGCTGACACGCCCAATACAGTACACTCTATTATTTCGAGGTGGGTGTCGGGTTGGGTGGACGGGTGGCAATGACGTATTTCGAGAAGGACGCGATCCTGTCGGGGATCGGCATATCGCGGATCGGCCGCCGCACCGGCATCCCGGGCGTGGAGCTGACGATGGAGGCGGTGCGGGCCGCCATCGCAGACGCCGGCCTGCGCGCCGACGACATCGACGGCATCGCGACGCTGGGAGACACGCCGGCTCAGGACGTCAACGCCGAGCTGGGCATCGATGCGGCCGACTGCGGGGCCGGATTCGGCACGGGAGGCCTGCTCAGCCCCGTCATGTCGGCGTGCCGCGCGGTCGCCGAGCGCCGCGCCCGGCACGTGGTGGTGTACCGCACGATCCAGATGTTGGGCGGGACCGTGCTGCCGAAGGAGAAGGGCGCGCCCGCCCCGTCGCTGGCGCGAATGTTCGAAACACCGCAGGGCGAACCCCGTCCCGCCGTGGGGGCGATGGGCGACATCAACGATCTCGTTGCGGCGCACGCCTATTCGGCCGCGAACTGGTTGGCGCTGAACTGCCGCCGGCACATGGAACTGTACGGGACCACCAAGGAACAGCTGGGCTGGGTGGCCCTCAACGGCAGGCGCAACGCGGCCCTCAATCCCCTTGCGGTCTACCGGGATCAGATGACCATGGCCAACTACCTGGCCGCGCGGCCCGTGTCCACGCCGTTCGGGCTGCTGGACTGCGACGTGCCGATCGACGGATCGATCGCGGTGGTGGTCTCGAACGCGGAATACGCCGGCGACTGCCCGCACCGCGCGGTGGCGGTCGAGGCGATCGGCGGGTCCGACGGCGCGGGTGGCTGGTTCCACCGCGACGACTATCCCAAGATGGCGATGTCGGACGCGGCGGCGCAGATGTGGTCGCGGACCGAGTTGACGCCCGGCGACCTCGATGTCGCCCAGTTGTACGACGGGTTCACGTTTCTCACGATCGCGTGGCTCGAGGCCCTCGGGATCTGCGGCGACGGCGAGAGCGGGTCGTTCGTCGAAGGGGGCGCGCGGATCGCCCGCGACGGCCAACTGCCGCTAAACACCTACGGCGGCCAACTGTCGGCCGGGCGGATGCACGGCTACTGGGCGCTGCACGAGGGGTGCCTGCAGTTGCGCGGCGAGGCGGGGGAGCGGCAGGTATCGGAGCGCCCGCAGGTGGGTGTCGTGTCGGTCGGCGGTGGGCCCGTCGCCGGGTGCATGCTGCTCACCTGCTGAGATGGCCCGTTGCCGAACGTAATTGAGCCTCGGATGAGCACTCGGCCGGAGGCGGGTCGAGCGGACAAACTGGCGTCGACGGTCGCCCGCCGCATCGAGGCGGACATCGTTCGCCGCGGCTGGACCGTAGGCGAGTCGCTGGGTTCCGAACAGGCTCTGCAACAACGCTATGGCGTGAGCCGATCGGTTCTGCGCGAAGCCGTCCGGCTGGTGGAGCACCACCAAGTCGCCCGGATGCGCCGCGGGCCCGGCGGCGGGCTGCTCATCTGCGAGCCCGACGCCGCACCCGCCACCCGCGCCGTCGTCATCTATCTCGAATACCTGGGCACCACACTGGATGACCTCCTCAACGCGCGGCTGGTGCTCGAACCCCTCGCGGCCGCCCTCGCCGCGGAGCGGATCGACGAGGCCGGCATCGACCGGCTGCGCGCGGTGCTGCGGGCCGAAGAGCACTGGCGACCCGGGCTGCCCGGGCCCCGCGAAGAGTTCCACGTCGCGTTGGCCGAGCGGTCGAAAAACCCGGTGCTGCAGCTGTTCATCGAGATCCTGATGCGGCTCACCACCAGGTACGCCCTTCAGTCGCGCACCGAGTCGGCCACCGAGGCCATCGAGGCGGTCGACCACATGCACAGCGACCACACCGCCATCGTCGCCGCCGTGACGGCGGGTGACGCGGCGCGGGCCAAGACACTCACCGAGCGACACGTGGAAGCGGTGACGGCCTGGCTACAGCAACATCACCCGGGAAGTCAGGCGGCGGGGCTGCGAGCCCCGCGGCGACTCGACGCGGGGGCGCCGCGCGGCAAGCTCGCGGAGTCGCTGGCCGCCAGCATCGGCGACGACATCGCCGCCGGTGGCTGGCAGGTCGGATCGGTGTTCGGCACCGAGACGGCGTTGCTCGAGCGTTACCGTGTCAGCCGCGCGGTGTTCCGGGAAGCCGTGCGGCTGCTCGAGTATCACTCGATCGCCCGCATGCGTCGCGGGCCGGGCGGCGGGCTCGTCGTCACCAAACCCGAGGCCCAGGCGAGCATCGACACCATCGCCCTGTACCTGCAGTACCGCAGCCCGAGCCGCGACGACCTCAGCTGCGTCCGCGACGCGATCGAGATCGACAACGTCGCCAAGGTGGTGCGGCGGCGCACCGACGCCGAGGTGGCCACCTTTCTCGGGACCCGTTGGTCGACGGAAGCGACCGGGGACGTGCGCAAGGCCGGCGTCGACGAGTTCCTGTTCCATGTCGGCCTGGCGCAGTTGGCCGGCAACGCGCTGCTGGACCTGTTTTTGCGCATCATCGTCGAGCTGTTCCGGCGGCACTGGTCCAGCACGGGCCAAGCCCTGCCGACCGGGGACGACGCGGCGGCCGTCGAGCACGCCCACGCCCGGATCGCCGAGGCGATCGAGGCCGGCGACGACAGCCTGGCCCGCCACCGCATCCGCCGCCACCTGGACGCCGCCGCCTCGTGGTGGCTGTAGCGGTCCCGCCGCCGGCGTGTGTCGGCCGCCACGCGTATATCGGGGGCGCGCGAAGGGTATTGGGAAGGGAAGGCAGTGGGGCCGGTCCAGCGAGGGGTTGGCATCAGTGATCGACAGTGAGAGGGCGTCTATGACCGCGGGCACCCAGATCGAAGGGCCCGGGTTCGTTCATTCGGCGCTGCTGTACCGCTCGCAGCAGGAGCTGCTGGACTCGGTGGAGCGCTTCGTGGTCGGCGGGCTGTCGATGGACGAGGCGGTTCTGGTCGCGGTGCCCGGCGACGAGCTGGCCCTGCTGCACGACGCCCTGCACAGCGGTGGCGGGCTACCCGACGAGGTGCGGATGACCGACATCACCGAGGTCGCCCGCAACCCAACCAGGTTCATGGCGATGCAGGGATCCTTCGCCGAGTCCCATCCCGACCGGCGGGTGCGCATCGTCAGCCAGCTGGCGTGGCCGGGCCGCACCGACGGCGAGCTTGCGGCGTGCGTCGAGCACGAGGCGCTGGTCAACGGGGCCCTGGACTGCTACCAGGCGACCGGTTTGTGCCTGTACGACGCCAGCCGCCTCGGCGGGGACGTGTTGGCCGATGCCCGCGCGACTCACCCTTTGCTGTGGAGTTGCGGCTCGCTGCGACCCAGCGACGAGTACGCGCCGCGGGACGTCCTGGAGCGCTGCAACCAGCCCTTGCCGGTGAACCCGGGAGCCGTCACCTACCTGGTCCGCACCTCCAGCGACCTCAGCCCCGCCCGGTCGTTTGCGGTCGAGTACGCCGGCTGGATCGGGCTGTCGCGGGAGGGCATCGAGGATCTGCAGTTGATCGCTACCGAGCTGGCCACCAACAGCCTGATGTACACCGACGGAGCGTGCCGACTGGCCTTCTGGCGGGAGGGCGAGCACCTGGTGTGCGAGGCACGCGACACCGGGCGTTTCGACGACCCGCTGGTAGGGCGGCTTGATCCGGGTCCGAGCGGCCCGGCGAGCCGGGGCCTGTTCCTTGTCAACGCCATCTCGGACCTGGTGCGTACGCACACCACGGCCACGGGTACGACGATCCAGGCCTACCTCCGGTTCGACCCTTCGCCCGCGCCGACCGGCTGACCTACTGGGAGTTGGCCGGTTGCGTCGACGGCGCCACCACCGTCCCGGGGCTAGCCGGGCGGGGGATGCAGGCCGCTGAGAGCGATACCGCGAACAACGTGGCGGCCAGGGCGACGGCCTTGAGCAACTTCGTCTTGCGGTTAGCTTTCACGGCGTCCCTCTCGTCGGGGGCGCATCGCTGCGGTTCAGCCGCGCCACGTCTCGGATGTTATCTGCGTGCCGATTCGTTCCGACGGGTCGGTAGTCAACGATTCACTTGCCGTTTGACGTCTGTTCAATATCGCCGGGTTCGTTAAAGGGATTTGCTTTGGCTGCGCGTCGGGTCTATGGTGCGGGCCATGCGTCTTCTCGAGCGTGCGGCAGTAGCCAGCACCCGCAGCGGGGTCTGATCCAGACCGACCCCCCGCTGCGGGTCGGAAGCTCCTGCCGTCGGTCGCTCCCGCTGATCAGGGAAGACCTACACCGTGACTCTCACCTCACCAGACTTCGACACCTTCCACGCTGCGTCGCCCCGGCTCGCTGCTGGCGCCTGGTTCGCGGACCATTTCGGAGTCGCCCTCCCTCGGGGACTGCGCGAGCGCGCGGGTGACGTCTCGTGGGACGCCTTCGTGGCCGCGCACGCCCCGGCGTCCGGCCCGATCCGGCTGGGTCACTGGGCATGCGCCGACACCGATCGGCCCGCGGGCCGACTCGGCCCTCAGGCCCGCAACTTCCGGGCCGTGATCGCCGTCGGCGATCGGATCGGCACTTCGACCGCCGCCGCGGGAGGGCCCGTCGCGGCCCTCACCGCGATGCTCCACGAGCGCGGGTTCACCCTCGAGACGCTGAAGTTCCACCAGGTGCGCGCTCAGGGCTGCACCGCCACCTTTATCCACGGCAGCAACGGAATTCGTGCCGAGTGGGCAATGGGGCTGGCTGAGGACGCGACCCAGTCGGCCCTACGGGCCGTCATCGCTTGCGCGAATCGGCTGGCCGGCGCGGCCTGACCCGTCGGGGGTTACAGCGGGCGCAGCAGGATCGGCATGCCGTCCTTGGGCACCGGCATGCCGCCGTAATCCCACTCCGCCCGATAGCCGGCGTGGGGCAGTTCGAGCCGGTATCGCCGCAGCAGGCGGTGCAGGATCGTCTTGATCTCCAACTGGCCGAACACCATGCCGATGCACTTGTGGGCGCCGCCGCCGAAAGGCGTGAACGCATACCGGTGCCGCTTGTGCTCGTTGCGGGGCTCGGTGAACCGCTCCGGGTTGAACGTCATTGGATCGGTCCACAATTCGGGGAGTCGATGATTCATCCCCGGGTAGGCGATGACGTTGGTTCCCTTGGGGATGTAGTAGCCCAGCAGGTCGGTGTCGCGCACGGTCTGACGCATCGCCCACTGCACCGGGGTCACCAGCCGGATCGACTCGTTCATCACCAGGTCGAGCGACTCCAGCTTCTCGAGCGACTCGATGTCGAGCGGCCCGTCGCCGAGCCGGTCGGACTCGTCGCGGCAGCGTTCCTGCCACTCCGGGTGGGCGGCCAGCTGGTAGATCATCGTCGTCGCGGTCGACGTCGACGTGTCGTGCGCCGCCATCATCAGGAAGATCATGTGGTTGACGATGTCTTCGTCGGAAAAGCTGTTGCCGTCCTCGTCTTCGGTGTGGCACAACGCCGACAACAGGTCGTTGCCGTTCTTCCCGCGCTGCTCCTTGACCCGCTCCCGGAAGTAGTTCTCCAGCAGCTCGCGCGCCTTGAGGCCCCGCCACCAGGTGAACGGCGGAATCGGCGTGCGGATGATCGCGTTGCCCGCCCGGGTGGTCACCGCGAAGGCCTGGTTCACCTTGGTGACCAGCTCGCGGTCGGTGCCCGGCTCGTGGCCCATGAACACCATCGATGCGATGTCCAGGGTCAGCTCCTTCATCGCCGGGTAGAGCAGGAACCGCGCGTCGTTGACCACCCAATCGCTGGCGATCGTCTGCGAGACCACCTGGTCCATCTGCTCGACGTAGGACACCAGCCGGGACCGGACGAACGCCTCCTGCATGATCCGCCGGTGGAACATGTGTTCCTCGAAATCGAGCAGCATCAGCCCGCGCTTGAAGAACGGGCCGATCACCGGCACCCAACCCTGCTGCGAGTAGTCCTTGTTGCGGTTGGAGTAGACGACCTGCGCGGCGTCGGGACCCAGCGCCGCGACTCCCGGCAACACCGGCGAGTCGCCGAAGACGACGGGGCCCTTGGTCTGATACAGGAACATCAGGTAGTCCGGCCCGCCGCGCAACATCTCGATGATGTGGCCGATGACCGGAAGCCCGGCGTCACCCATGACGGGCTTGAGCCCGCTGCCGGGCGGCGGGTCTGCCAGCTTGTGCTCCGGGAAGGTGGTGTTGAGCAGTCTGCGCTCGACCAGGCTCATGCCCGGGAAGTTGTTGAACGACGGCGTCAACCGGCGGCGCGCCTGGTCGAGCAGGTAGTGCGGGGTGCTGATGGTGGCGGCCATGAGGCTCCTTTGCGCTCCTGTGTGAACCCGTGAGGGTGACGGCGGTCACTTGGTCCCTATCCTTCGGGAAATACTTGACGCCTGTCAAGTTTGTTTTTCGCGCGTGTTGGTGCAAGGTCAGGAGGGTGAGCAAGCAAGTCGCAACCCCGGGGCCGGTGACCCGAAGGCGCGGTGACAGGCAACGCCAGGCCATCCTGCAGGCGGTGCGGGACCTGCTGCAGGAGCAGCCGTTCGCGGAGCTGTCGGTCAGCACCATCAGCCTGCGCGCCGGCGTGGCCCGATCCGGATTCTATTTCTACTTCGACTCCAAATACGCGGTGCTCGCACAGCTGCTCGCCGACGCGGCCGAAGAGCTGGAAGAGCTGACCCAATACTTCGCGCCCCGCCAACCGGGCGAGTCGCCCGAACAGTTCGCCAAGCGGATGGTCCGCAGCGCCGCGGCCGTCTACTCCCACAACGACCCGGTGGTGGCTGCGTGCAACGCGGCCCGCAACACTGACGCCGAGATCCGCGACATCCTCGAGCGGCAATTCGAGGCGGTGCTGAGGCAGATCGTCGCCGTCGTCGACGCCGAGATTAAGGCCGGCACCGCGGTCCCGATCAGCGACGACATCCCGATCCTGGTGCGCACTCTCGCCGGTACCACGTCGCTCATGCTGACCGGCGATCCGCTACTCGTCGGCCAGCGGGGTCTTCAGGACGACGTCGAGCGCCGAGTGCGCGTCCTCGAGCGGCTGTGGCTCCACGCGTTGTGGGGTGGCGGGGAGTAGCCCGTTACCGTCGGTATCGTCGCGGCCATGGCACCAAAGGATCCCGGGCGGTACTTCGCCGGGAAGCGTTGTCTTGTCACGGGTGCGGCGAGCGGCATCGGCCGCGCTACCGCGCTGCGGCTGGCCGCTCGGGGAGCCGAGCTCTATCTGACCGATCGCAACGCGGACGGCCTGCGGCAAACCGTGGCCGACGTCCGCGCGCTCGGCGCCGAGGTGCCGGAGCACCGGGCCCTCGACATTGCCGACTATGACGAGGTGGCGGCGTTCGCCGACGACGTCCACACCAAGCACCCGAGCATGGACGTCGTGCTCAACATTGCCGGCGTGTCGGCCTGGGGGACGGTCGACCGGTTGACCCACGAGCAGTGGACCAAGATGATCGCGATCAACCTGATGGGCCCGATCCACGTCATCGAGACGTTCGTTCCCCCGATGATGGCGGCGGGGCGGGGCGGTCACCTGGTCAATGTGTCGTCGGCGGCTGGGCTAGTCGCGCTGCCGTGGCACGCCGCCTACAGCGCCAGCAAGTACGGCTTGCGCGGCCTGTCCGAGGTGCTGCGCTTCGACCTGGCCCGGCACCGGATCGGGGTCTCGCTGGTGGTGCCCGGCGCGGTGAACACGCCGCTGGTCAACACGGTCGAGATCGCGGGCGTCGACCGCGAGGACCCCAAGGTCGCGCGCTGGGTCAACCGGTTCACCGGCCATGCCGTGTCGCCGGAGACGGCCGCCGACAAGATCCTGGCCGGCGTTGCCAGGAACCGCTACCTGATCTACACGTCCCCCGACATCTGGGCGTTGTACGCGTTTAAACGGCTGGCGTGGTGGCCGTACAGCGTGGCGATGCGGCAGGTGAACGTAATCTTCACGCGCGCGCTACGGCCTGCGCCGGCGCCGCTAGTCCGGCATGGCCAGCTCGAGGCGAACGCCCAGCAGCCGGACCGGCCGGTCGAGTTCGAATAAGTCGAGCACGCGCAGTGCGGCGGCGGTGATGACGCGGCGGTCGGTGCCGGGTGCGTCGAGCTTGCGGACCTTGGTGCGGGTGTAGAACGTCGCGGTTCGCACGGTAACCGCCACCCGGGTGACGATGCGGCCCGCCGCCTCGACCTCCGCTAGGGCCTGCCTGGCCAATTCGGCGACGGCCGCGTTCATTTCGGCCCGGTCGGTGAGGTCTTGGGGGAAGGTGACGACGTGGCTGCGCGAGCGCGGGACCCAGGGCTCGACGCTGACGTTGGTGTCACCGCCGCCCTTCGCGAGCAGCAGCAGCCACAGGCCGGTCCGCGGGCCGAACGTGGCCGTCAGCAGCTCGGCGTCGGCGTTCGCGAGCTCCCGCACCGTTGAAACCCCGATCGCGGCAAGCGTTTTCGCCGTCTTGGGCCCCACGCCCCACAGCGCGTCGACCGGGCGATCGGCCATGACCGTCATCCAGTTCGCGTCGGTGAGGACAACGACGCCGCCCGGCTTCGCGAAACCGGTCGCGACCTTAGCCCGCTGTTTGTTGTCGCTGACGCCGACCGAGCAGGACAGCCCGGTCTCCGAGGCGATGACGGCGCGGATGTGCTCGGCCAGGCCCACCGGGTTGTCGACGTGGGCGCCCACGTAGGCCTCGTCCCAGCCCCACACCTCGACCGGATGGCCCAGGTCGCGCAGCAGCCCCATCACCCGTTCCGACGCCGCGTCGTAGGCCGGCGGGTCCGACGGCAGGAACGTCGCGCCGGGACAGCGGCGGGCGGCGGCCCGCAAGGGCATGCCGGCGTGCACACCGAATTCGCGCGCCTCGTACGAGGCGCAGGTGACGACCTTGCGCGGTTCGGTCGGATCCCCGCTGCCGCCGACGATCACCGGCAGCCCCACTAGGTCGGGGCGGCGGCGTAGCTCCACCGAGGCCAGGAACTGGTCGAGGTCGACGTGCAGCACCCACGCGGTGGGCATCAATGTCCGCAGAGCTTGCGCGCCACGCTCTCCCATGCGTCGCCGAGTGACTGCACGGTGTGGCCGGCCTCGTTGAGCTGGTGCTCGACGTAATCCACGTCGAGCAGGGCCAGCAACGCCTCGATCTGGGCGTCCAGGTCGCCCGTGGTGTGGGCTTGCCGCAGCAACACCCGGACGTGCGTGCGCTGCACCATGTTCGGCGCGCTGAACCGGCTCTGCGGGTCGCTGTTGGCCGACGAGAGCAGCGCGTGGTGGGCGTGGACGAACCGGATGCGAGCCCGGCCGAAGGCCACCAGCCGATCCAGGGGCGGCGCGTCGGGCCCGAGCGGTGGGGGGCCGAACAGGAAGGCCTGCTGGTTGGCGCGCTCATCCTCGTCCAGCAGCACCATCATCAGCCCGGCCCGGCTGCCGAACCTGCGGAACAACGTACCCTTGCCGACACCAGCCGCGGCGGCGATGTCGTCCATGGTCACGGCGTCGGCGCCCCGCTCGTCGACCAGATTGCGCGCGGCGTCTAGCAGGAGCGCACGGTTGCGGGCGGCGTCACCCCGCTCGCGCTGCGCCGCGCGCGGAGGGCACACGTGCAGGGCGTGTGCTTGGTCGGTCATCCCTGTACTTTAACGCGAGCGGAATAAAAGCGGACTATAGTCCGGTTGGGGGTGCAAGGATCGAGTCAACAACCGAGGGGAATGGAAACAGTGGCGGAGACGAAGTCGGACATCACCATATTGGCGATCGTGGGCAGCCTGCGCGCGGAGTCGATCAACCGCAAGATCGCCGAACTGGCCGCGGCGGTCGCGCCGGAGGGCGTCTCGGTCACCGTGTTCGAAGGGCTGGGCGAGCTTCCCTTCTACAACGAGGACCTCGACCCCGCGGCGGGCAGTGCGGCACCGGAGCCCCCGGCCCCGGTGGCCGCGCTGCGCGCGGCGGCGGCCCAGGCGGACGCGGCATTGGTGGTCACCCCCGAGTACAACGGCAGCATCCCGGGTGTCGTCAAGAACGCGATCGACTGGCTGTCGCGCCCGTTCGGCGACGGCGCGCTGAAGGACAAGCCACTGGCCGTGATCGGGGGGGCGTTCGGCCGGTATGGCGGGGTGTGGGGGCACGACGAGACCCGCAAGTCGTTCGGGATCGCCGGCGCCCGGGTGGTCGAGGCGCTCAAGCTGTCGGTGCCGTTCCAGACGCTGGAGGGCAACCACCCGGCCGAGAACGCCGAATTGACCCAGAACGTGCGGGACATCGTGGGAAAACTGGCGGCGGAGGTCGGCTGACTTTGGCGGGAATCCACAAGCCGCCCGCCGGCGACCAGCAACTTCAACGCAACCGCTTGATGACAACCGAATAGCCAGAGCCGCCAGCCACTGCTGGCGGCTTTGCTGGTTATCGGCGGGTGCGGCCGCAGCCCGCGTCTTGTCGGTGCTTGGTGCTATACCAGAGCACACAAGCACGCAGTCCGGCGTTTGTGATCTGCGACACGCCGGGGCGCGTGTCGGGATTTCTTCGCGACGGGCCTTACGACCAGGGAATTTCAGAAATGTTATTCAGAACATCTAGTATCTGGACATCTTGTCAGCCACTAGGTGTAGTGTTTCGAGCGCCGGCAGGTCCCAGGTCCACCAAGCCAGTCCGGCCAGGTGAACGTTCCGGAATCGGAGTGAAGGTGACGAAGCGACGGCTTCGACACCGACAGCCGTACGACGGGAATCAAGGGGCTTGGCGGACCGCTGAACATTGCAAAGACGCAGCACTTGAGTAGTTGCCAGTCGTACGTCTCCCACCTTCCGCAAAGGAGCGGCTCCCATGAGCATCACCGTGTACACCAAGCCGGCATGCGTGCAGTGCAACGCTACCTATAAGGCGCTGGACAAGCAGGGCATCACCTACGACAAGGTCGACATCACGCTGGACTCTGAAGCCCGCGACTACGTGATGGCGCTGGGCTACCTTCAGGCCCCCGTGGTGGTGGCCGGCAACGACCACTGGTCGGGTTTCCGGCCCGACCGGATCAAGGCGCTCGCCGCGTCGGCGCTCAGCGCCTGATCGGAAAGACGGTAGGTAAGGAGACTCGATGAGTGGCGACCCGCAGCTCGTCTACTTCTCCAGCGTGTCGGAGAACACCCACCGCTTCGTCCAGAAGCTGGGCCTGCCCGCCACGCGCATCCCGCTGCACGGCCGCATCGAGGTGAACGACCCGTACGTGCTGATCCTGCCCACATACGGGGGTGGCCGGGCCACCCCCGACCTCAACGCGGGCGGTTACGTGCCCAAGCAGGTCATCGCGTTTTTGAACAACGAACACAACAGGTCGTTGATCCGCGGCGTCATCGCCGCGGGCAACAACAACTTCGGCGCCGAATTCGCCTACGCGGGCAACGTCGTATCCCGCAAATGCGGCGTCCCTTACCTCTACCGCTTCGAACTCATGGGAACCCCGGACGACGTGGAAGCCGTCCGCGCGGGGCTCGCCGACTTCTGGAAGGAACAGACGTGCCACCAACCGTCGCTGCAGAGCCTGTAACGTCCGGCGCCCACGCGCTGCCGGGGGAGACGGACTACCACGCGCTCAACGCCATGCTGAATCTGTACGACGCGGACGGCAAGATTCAGTTCGACAAGGACGTGCTGGCGGCGCGCGAGTACTTCCTGCAGCACGTCAACCAGAACACGGTCTTCTTCCACAACTACGACGAGAAGCTCGACTACCTCATCCGCGAGAACTATTACGAGCGTGAGGTTCTCGACCAGTACTCGCGCAACTTCGTTAAGTCCCTGGTGGATCGCGCCTACGCCAAGAAGTTCCGGTTCCCGACGTTCCTTGGCGCGTTCAAGTACTACACCTCGTACACGCTCAAGACGTTCGACGGCAAGCGCTACCTGGAGCGCTTCGAGGACCGGGTGTGCATGGTCGCGCTCACGCTGGCGGCCGGTGACACCGGACTGGCCGAGAAGCTGGTCGACGAGATCATCGAGGGGCGCTTCCAGCCCGCCACCCCGACGTTTCTGAACTCGGGCAAGAAGCAGCGCGGCGAACCGGTGAGCTGCTTTCTGCTGCGCATCGAGGACAACATGGAGTCGATCGGGCGCTCGATCAACTCCGCGCTGCAGCTGTCCAAGCGCGGCGGCGGAGTGGCGTTGCTGCTGAGCAACATTCGCGAACACGGCGCCCCGATCAAGAATATCGAGAACCAGTCCTCGGGCGTCATCCCGATCATGAAGCTGCTCGAAGACTCGTTCTCCTACGCCAATCAGCTGGGAGCACGCCAGGGCGCCGGGGCGGTGTACCTGCACGCCCACCACCCGGACATCTACCGCTTCCTGGACACCAAGCGCGAGAACGCCGACGAGAAGATCCGGATCAAGACGCTGAGCCTCGGCGTGGTGATTCCGGACATCACCTTCGAGCTGGCCAAGAAGAACGAGGACATGTACCTGTTCTCGCCGTACGACGTCGAGCGCGTCTACGGCGTGCCGCTCGCCGACATCTCGGTGACCGAGAAGTACTACGAGATGGTCGACGACGCCCGCATCCGCAAGACGAAGATCAAGGCCCGGGAGTTCTTCCAGACGCTGGCCGAGCTGCAGTTCGAGTCCGGTTACCCGTACATCATGTTCGAGGACACGGTGAACCGGGCCAACCCCATCGACGGCAAGATCACGCACTCGAACCTGTGCTCGGAGATCCTGCAGGTCTCCACGCCGTCGTTGTTCAACGAGGACCTGTCGTACGCCAGGGTGGGCAAAGACATTTCGTGCAACCTGGGGTCGATGAACATCGCCAAGACGATGGACTCGCCGGACTTCGCCCAGACGATCGAGGTGGCCATCCGGGGGCTGACCGCCGTCAGTGACCAGACGCACATCTCGTCGGTGCCCTCGATCGAGCACGGGAACAACGAGTCCCACGCGATCGGGCTCGGTCAGATGAACCTGCACGGCTACCTGGCCCGGGAGCACATCTTCTACGGGTCCGAAGAGGGCATCGACTTCACCAACATCTACTTCTACACGGTGCTGTATCACGCGCTGCGGGCCTCCAATCGCATCGCGATCGAACGCCGCACGCACTTCATCGGTTTCGAGAAGTCCAAGTACGCGTCGGGGGAGTTCTTCGACAAGTACACCGAGCAGCTGTGGGAGCCCAAGACCGACAAGGTGCGTCAGCTCTTCGCCGATGCCGACATCCGCATCCCGACGCAGGACGATTGGCGCCGGCTCAAGGAATCGGTGCAGGCGCACGGAATCTACAACCAGAACCTGCAAGCCGTGCCGCCCACCGGGTCGATCTCCTACATCAACCACTCGACCAGTTCGATCCACCCCATCGTGTCCAAGGTCGAGATTCGCAAGGAGGGCAAGATCGGGCGGGTCTACTACCCGGCGCCCTACATGACCAACGAGAACCTGGAGTACTACCAGGACGCCTACGAAATCGGCTACGAGAAGATCATCGACACGTACGCCGCGGCCACTCAGCACGTGGACCAGGGGCTGAGCCTGACGCTGTTCTTCAAGGACACGGCGACCACCCGCGACGTGAACAAGGCGCAGATCTACGCCTGGCGCAAGGGAATCAAGACGCTGTACTACATCCGGCTTCGGCAGATGGCGCTGGAGGGCACCGAGGTCGAGGGCTGCGTGTCCTGCATGCTGTGAGGCGGCCTGCGGCGGGCCGACGCCGGCCGGTCTGCCCAGGTCAGCGGCTCCGTGGCCCACGAGCGGGGTATGGTGCTTGACGTGGTGAGAATTCCGCGTCCACCCCATCCCAGCGTCAATCCGGGGGGTAAGGTCGACGCCCGCAGCGAGCGCTGGCGCGAGCACCGCAAGAAGGTTCGCGGGGAGATCGTCGACGCGGCGTTCCGCGCCATCGACCGCCTGGGTCCGGAACTGAGCGTGCGGGAGATCGCCGAAGAGGCCGGCACCGCAAAGCCGAAGATCTACCGCCACTTCCAGGACAAGTCCGACCTGTTCCAGGCGATCGGCGAGCGGCTGCGAGACATGTTGTGGGGAGCCATCTTCCCGTCAATCGACCTGAAGACTGATTCGGCTCGCGAGGTGATCCGTCGCGCCGTCGAGGAGTACGTCAACCTCGTCGACCAGCACCCCAACGTGCTGCGGGTCTTCATCCAGGGCCGATCGTCGGCCACCCCGCAGTCGGCCGTCCAGATCCTCAACGAGGGCCGCGGCATCACCCTGGCGGTGGCCGACATGTTCGACAACGAACTCAAGGAAATGGAGCTGGACCACGCGGCCATCGAACTGGCCGGCCACGCGGCGTTCGGCTCGGCCGCGTCGGCCACCGAGTGGTGGCTCGGCCCCGACGCCGGCAGTCCCCGGCGCATGCCGCACGAGAGGTTCGTTGCGCACCTGACGACGATCATGGTGGGCGTCATCGTCGGCACCGCCGAGGCGCTCGGCATCGGTCTGGACCCCGACCTGCCGATCCACAGCGTGGTTCCGCACAACTCCGCCACCGGCTGACCCGCCGCAAAAGGCCACAGAAGAGAAGGCCCCCCCCAAAACCCGGGCGGGCCTTCTCGAAACCGCTCTACGTTGTGCCGCGGCCCACGAACATCGCCAGCACCGCGCCGACGGCGGCCGAGATTGCGGCGACCACCATGGAGGCGTGCAGCCCGACCATGAAAGCGCCGTGGCCGCCCTGGGTGACCGCGTGTGCCAACGGGGCGGGCATGCCGGGCACCGTCGGGCTGAAGCCCTGCGTCACAAGCTCTTTCGCGGCGGTCAGCTTGCCGGCCACGGGGGCCGGGACACCCGCGGCCCGGAGTTGGTCGACCAGCACAGAGCCGACCCGGCTGGACAGCACCGAGCCCAGCACGGTCGTGCCGAGCACGCCACCGAGCTGGATGGCCGTGCTCTGCAACCCGCCGGCCACCCCGGCGTCGTCGTCGTCCGCGTTGCCCATGATGGCTTCCGAGCTCGCCGTGAGGACCAGGCCGATGCCGGCGCCCAGCAGCACGAACGCGGGCCAGAGCGCCTGGTAACCGGAGTCGGTGCGCAGGAAGTCCAGGGAGAATAGCGCGGACGCGACGGCGGCCAGCCCGAGAACCATCGACGGCCGAGGGCCGAACTTGTCGGTGAGGAATCCGCTGAGCGGGGCCGTGACCATCAGCGTGAGGCTCAGCGGCAGCGTGCGGACCCCCGTTTCGACCGGGCTGAAGCCGAGCACGTTCTGCAGGTAGAGCGACAGGAAGAAGACGGCGCCGAACAGCGCGAAGAAGTCGATCACGACCACCGCGGTGCCGATCGACAGCCGCCGGTTCGCGAACAGCCGCATCGGCAGCAGCGGCTCGGCGGTCCGGAGCTCGATCAGCACGAACACCGCCACGGCCGCCAGCCCGGCGAACAGCAGCCCGAGGGTACGGCCCGCCAGCCAGCCCCAATTCTGGGCCTTGATCAGCCCAAACACCACCAGGAACAGGCCGCCGGACAGCGTCACGGTGCCGGGAATGTCCAGCCGCCGCCCGGCCGCGCTGCGGCTCTCGGCGATCGCCAGGCCGCCGACCAGTAAGGCCAGCGCCGCGATGGGTGCGTTGATGTAGAACACCGACTGCCAGTTGACGTGCTCGACGAGCAGGCCGCCGACGATGGGTCCGGCCGCGATCGACACACCCGAGGCCCCGCCCCAGATTCCGATGGCGGTGTTGAGCTTCTCGGGCGGGAACGCCGCGCGGACGATGGCCAAAGTGGCCGGCATCAACAATGCCCCGAAGACGCCCTGCAGGGCGCGCAGGGTGATCACGCCGCCCACCGTGCCGATCAGGCCGATGCCCACCGACGTGACGGCGAACCCGACGACGCCGACGAAGAAGGCCCGGCGCCTGCCGAACCGGTCGGCGAGCTTCCCACCGAAGATCAGCAGCGAGGCCAGCGCCAGCATGTAGGCGTCGGTGATCCACTGCAGGTCGGGCAGCGAGGCGTGCAGGTCGATGGCGATGCGCGGATTGGCGATGGCCACGACGGACGCGTCGAGGCCGACCATGATGACACCGATGGAGGCGGCGGCCAGCGTCCACCAGGGATTGCCCCGCATGCCCCGCATGTCATGGTGGCCCGGCGCGCGATGTTGGCGTTCTCCCGCCAGCTCCGGGGCGGTCAAGGCGACCGACATAGTTGCTCCGTTCATATGTGGAGGGTGGTTACCACTTACGGTTTCGACGATAAGCGCAAGTGGATGACGACCTCCACTTGTCTGCGTATGCTCGACCTGTGATTTCACGCGCAACGCCGCGCGCAAAGGGACCCAGGCCACTGCGCGCCGACGCCAGGGTCAACCGCGACCGGATCCTGTCCGCCGCCGCCGAGCTGTTCGCCGAGCGCGGGCTGTCGGTGCCGCTGGAAGAAATCGCCACTCGCGCCGGCGTGGGGGTGGCCACGCTCTACCGGCGCTTCCCGACCCGGGCCGACCTGGCGGCCGCCGCGTTCGAGCGCAACATCGCCGGCTACACGCGGGCGGTGGATCGCGCCCTGGCCAACCGCGACGCGTGGGAGGGCTTCCGCGGCTTGGTCTTCGAGTTGTGCGAGATGCAGGCGGCCGACGCCGGCTTGCGCGATCTGTTGACGACGGCGTTTCCCGCCAGCAGCGCCGTCGAGCAGCGCACCAACGAGGCGGTCGAGAAGGTGCGGACGCTTATCGGCCGGGCCCAGAGCGAGGGCACCCTGCGGCCGGACGTGGTGGCCGGCGACATCGTCGTGATGCTGCTGGCCAACGCCGGCGTGCTGCGCGCCACCGGGGCATCGGCCCCCGACGCGTGGCGCCGTTTCGCCGCGCTGATGGTCGACGCGTTCCGGGCCCGGCCCGTGACCCCCCTGCCGCCCGCCCCGCCGGAGCGGCAGCTGCGCCGGTCGGTCGCGCTGCTGACCGAGGGCCGCTGACGGGAGTCACTCGCTGGGGCCGCGTTGACACTCTGACGCTCGCCGGAGAGACTGAAGTTCGCAAAGTATCCGGTACCGGCGTTCCCAGGAAGGATCGCAGCATGACGATTGCCGAGGCCTCTGCCGAATCAGGCGCCGACCCGGGGCCGGCGACCCACGCCCATCAGCCGGTGCACACCCGCGCCCTCATCATCGGGACCGGCTTCTCGGGGCTCGGCATGGGGATCAAGCTGCAGCAGCAGGGCGTCGACTTCATCATCCTGGAGAAGGCCGGCGACATCGGCGGCACGTGGCGCGACAACAGCTACCCGGGGTGCGCGTGCGACATCCCGTCGCACCTCTACTCCTTCTCCTTCGAGCCCAAGCCGGACTGGAAGAACCCGTTCTCCTACCAGCCCGAGATCTGGGACTACCTCAAGGGCGTCACCGAGAAGTACGGTCTGCGGCGCTACATCGTCTTCAACTCCCTCGTCGACCGTGGGCACTGGGACGACGAAGAGTGCCGGTGGCACGTGTTCACCTCCGACGGGCGCGAGTACGTCGCCCAATTCCTGATCTCGGGGGCGGGCGCGTTGCACATCCCATCCATCCCCGACTTCGAGGGCCGCGACGAATTCCGCGGCCCCGCCTTCCATTCCGCGGAGTGGGACCACAGCGTCGACCTGACCGGCAAACGGGTGGCGGTGATCGGCACCGGCGCCAGCGCGATCCAGATCGTGCCCGAGATCGTCGGGCAGGTGGCCGAACTTCAGCTCTACCAGCGAACCCCGGCGTGGGTCGTGCCGCGGTCGAACCCCGAAATCCCCGCGGCGCTCCGCGGGGCGATGCAGAACGTCCCCGGGCTGCGGGCGCTCACGCGCCTCGGGATCTATTGGGGCCAGGAGGCTTTGGCATTCGGCATGACCAAGCGGCCGAACCTGCTCAAGCTCATCGAGGCCTACGCCAAATACAACATCCGCCGCTCGATCAAGGACCGCGAGCTGCGTCGCAAGCTGACCCCGCACTATCGCCTCGGGTGTAAGCGAATCCTGAACTCCTCGACGTATTACCCGGCAATCGCGAACCCGAAGACCAAGCTGATCACCGATCGCATCGCCCGGATCACCCCCGACGGGATCGTCACCGCCGACGGCACCGAGCACAAGGTCGACGTCATCGTCTACGGCACCGGGTTCCACGTCACGGACTCCTACACCTACGTCCAGATCAAGGGGCTGCACGGCGAGGACCTCGTTGACCGGTGGAACCGCGAGGGCATCGGCGCGCACCGCGGGATCACCGTGGCGGACGTGCCCAACCTCTTCTTCCTGTTGGGGCCCAACACCGGGCTGGGCCACAACTCGGTGGTGTTCATGATCGAATCGCAGATCCACTACGTCGCCGACGCCATCGCCAAGTGCGACCGGATGGGGGCGCAGGGGCTGGCGCCCACGCGGGCGGCCCAGGACCGGTTCAACGACGAGCTGCAGGAACACCTGGCGCACTCGGTGTGGAACAGCGGCGGGTGCAGCAGCTGGTATCTCGACGAGCACGGCCGTAACACCGTGCTGTGGGGCGGCTATACCTGGCAGTACTGGATGGCGACCCGCTCGGTCAAGCCCGAGGAGTACCAGTTCTTCGGCGTGGGCAAGGGGTCCCCGGCCGGCCGGCTGGCGGCCGCCGCGCGCAACTGAATTCGCGTTAGGGCCGGCGACTGAGCAGATCGGCGAAGGTGTTCGCGGCCGCGTCCACGCCGGCGTCATCGTCGGTGGCCACCAAATCCAGCAGGAGTCCGCGGACGACGGCCAGCCCCAGCCTGGCCAGGGCGGGGTCGATGGGCTCGTCGGCGGGGTTCGCCGCGGCCTCGACCTCGGCGAGCCAACCGTCGACCGCGCCGGGAACCATTCGCGCAAAAGGCTTTTCACCCTGGGCCGCGCGGACATAGCACTCGAAGAAAAGCCGTTCCAGCCGGCGCAGCTCGGGGCGGCGAACGTCGGCCCACATGGCGGCGAAGCCCGCGGCCGCATCCCGCGGTAGCTCGGGCAGCACCCCCTTTTGGCGGCGCTCGACCTCGTCGACGACGGCGACCAGCAGGTCGTCTCGGGAACCGAAGTGATGCAACAACATTCGATGGCTGGTGCCGACGGCGGCGGCCACGTCACGCAGCGAGCGGTCGCCGACGCCTCCCGTCGCGAACTCCTCGACGAGCGCGTCGAGCAACCGCCGGCGCCGGTTCCCGTCAGGAGTGCGGGCCATCGGCGCGGCTGAGCCGCTCGGACCGCGCCTTCAGGCCCCGGGCCTCCAGCTCGAGGTAGCGCCTGGTCGTCCTGATCATCAGCCAACCCACGAGCGCGCCGAGCACGCCGCGCTGTTCGAGTCGCTGCGTGACCAGGGTGCGGCCGTCCGGTCGCGCGATCACCTCGTGGCGGGCGCTGGTCGATGCGCCGGGGGAGCGCACCTCCCACGTCCACGACGCGCCGGGGTCGATGGTGGTGACCTTCCACACGAGTTTGGGCATGCGGGGCTGCTTGATCGCGAACCGCTGTCCGACGGCGAGGCCGGGTCCGTCCAGCGCGGTCAGGGATGTCACGGACGCGGTCCACTCCGGCCAGCGCTCGACGTCGCTGAAGACCTCCCACACCCGCTGCGGCGGCGCGTCGATTTCGACGCTGTCCTCGGTAATCATGTACCAAATGGTACA
This sequence comes from Mycobacterium sp. 050134, assembly GCF_036409085.1. Taxonomy (NCBI): domain Bacteria; kingdom Bacillati; phylum Actinomycetota; class Actinomycetes; order Mycobacteriales; family Mycobacteriaceae; genus Mycobacterium; species Mycobacterium sp. 050134. The sequence continues at coordinate 60,654 of NZ_JAZGLV010000004.1, read as the reverse complement.
TCCGCGGAGTGCGCTTTTGGTCCTCGTCGTGCCGAATAACTTGTGTCACTTCCGTTTCGACAGTCACATTCCGGGCGTTTCTGTCGGAGGCCGTCTCTAGGTTCGTGTCATGACGGCAAGCGGTGGGATGGGTCGGGAGGCGTTGGCGGCCGCCTTCGACACCATCGACGCCGCGATCGACAAGGCGGTGGGGGTCGACTGCGATGCGTTCTCGCCGGACGAGGCGCTCGAGTTCTTGGAGCGTTCCGAGCGAGTGCGCCGCCGGCTCCCGGCGTTGGAGCATCCGCTGATCAATCTGCTGGGCCGCCAGGCCACCCCGGAAGAGCTCGGCGGCAAGCTATCGCACGCAATCGCCGAGGCGGCGAAAATCAGTCGCGCCGAGGCGTCGCGGCGGGTCAACGACGCGGTCGAGCTGGGTCCGCGGCATGGGCTGACCGGGGAGCCGATCGCGCCGGTCCTGCCGGCGACCGCCGTCGCGCAGCGTGACGGCGCGCTCGGGCCCGAGCAGGTGCGTGTCATCCGGAAGTTCTTCCGCCACCTGCCCGGCTGCATCGATCAGCAGACCCGTGAGCAGGTCGAGGCCCGGCTGGCCGCCGAGGGCGCCCGCTACCGCCCTGAACACCTGACCGAGTTGGCCGCGGTGCTCGCCGATTGCCTCAACCCCGACGGCAGCTACACCGACAGCGACCGCGCGCGGCGTCGCGGGCTGACGGTGGGGCCGCAGGGCGCTGACGGCATGTCGGAGTTGCGGGGGCGGTTGACCCCGGAGGCTCGCGCCACCGTGGAGGCGGTGCTGGCCAAGCTGGCCGCGCCGGGCATGTGCAATCCCCTCGACGAGGCCCCGTGCGTGGAGGGCACCCCGTCGCAGGAGGCGATCGACGGCGATGCCCGCGGCGCCGCCCAACGCCAGCACGACGGGCTGCTCGCGGGGCTGCGGGCGTTGCTGGCCTCGGGAAAGCTGGGCCAGCACAACGGGTTGCCGGCATCCATCATCGTCACCACCACGCTGGCCGAACTCGAAGCCGCCGCCGGGGTCGGCCGCACCGGCGGCGGGACTCGGCTGCCGATGAGCGACGTGATCCGCCTGGCCCGCCACGCGCACCATTACTTGGCGATCTTCGACAAGGGCAAAGCCCTGGCGCTCTACCACGCCAAGCGGCTGGCCTCACCGGGGCAGCGGATCGTGCTCTACGCCAAGGACCGTGGGTGTTCGGCGCCGGGCTACACGGTGCCCGGCTACTACTCCGAAGTCCATCACGTCACCGACTACGCAAAATGCCGGCGCACCGACATCGATGGCCTCACCTTCGCCTGCGGCCCCCACCACCGGCTGCTCCAACCCGGCGGCTGGACCACCCGCACCAACCCCCGAGGCGACACCGAATGGATCCCCCCACCCCACCTCGACCGCGGCCAACCCCGCACCAACGCCTTCCACAATCCCGAGAAACTCCTCAGCGACGGGGACGGCGGCGACGGGGAGGGGGAGGGGGATGCATGTTAGCGACCCAAAGCGACGCGGCGACACGCCAACACAACTTCTTGTGTTGCGCCGGCTTGCGTGACCCCAGGGGTAGTGTTTGTGGCCTGCGTACCGCAGATCAACCGTCCGGTGAAGTGGGGTTCTGGTGACCGAAAACATGAAGCTCATCGACCGCGTTTCCGCGATCAACTGGAACCGGCTCCAAGACGAGAAGGACGCCGAGGTCTGGGAGCGGTTGACCGGGAACTTCTGGCTGCCCGAGAAGGTGCCGGTGTCCAATGACCTGCCGTCGTGGGGAACGCTGACCGCGGGGGAGAAGCAGCTCACCATGCGGGTGTTCACCGGGCTGACGCTGCTGGACACCATCCAGGGCACCGTCGGGGCCGTCAGCCTGATCCCCGACGCGCTGACCCCCCACGAAGAGGCCGTGCTCACCAACATCGCGTTCATGGAGTCGGTGCACGCGCGCAGCTACAGCAACATCTTCTCCACATTGTGCTCGACGGCCGAGATCGACGACGCCTTCCGGTGGTCGGAGGAGAACCCGAATCTGCAACGCAAGGCCGAGATCGTCCTGCAGTACTACCGCGGCGACGAACCGCTCAAGCGCAAGGTGGCGTCCACGTTGCTGGAGAGCTTCCTGTTCTACTCCGGTTTCTATTTGCCGATGTACTGGTCCAGCCGGGCCAAACTGACCAACACCGCCGACATGATCCGGCTGATCATCCGCGACGAGGCGGTGCACGGCTACTACATCGGCTACAAGTACCAGCGCGGCCTGGCCCTGGTCGACGACGCCAAGCGCGCCGAGCTCAAGGACTACACCTACGAGCTGCTCTTCGAGCTCTACGACAACGAGGTGGAGTACACCCAGGACCTCTACGACCAGGTCGGGCTGACCGAGGACGTCAAGAAGTTCTTGCGCTACAACGCAAACAAGGCGTTGATGAACCTCGGCTACGAGGCGCTGTTCCCGCGCGACGAGACCGATGTGAACCCGGCCATCCTTTCGGCGTTGTCACCCAACGCCGACGAGAACCACGACTTCTTCTCCGGCTCGGGGTCGAGCTATGTGATCGGCAAGGCCGTCGTCACCGAAGACGAGGACTGGGATTTCTAAGCGCGGGTGACGATGGCGCCAGACCGTCTGAACGGGCTCGCCGGATTATCCGTCGGTCTATCGATCGCGACGCTCGCGCTCTGTCCCACCGCCTGGGCGGGCGACCCCTCCTGGAACGGCGACTACGCGATCACGTTCATGGTCGGCCCCAAGTCGGGGACCAGCATGGCGGTCGGCGACCCGGAGGTGCAGCACACCTCTACCTATGGGTTCCGCTCCAGCTGCACCGACGGAAAGTGCGTCGCAACGATCGTCAACGGCCCACCGCCGAGCAACCCGACGGTCCCCCAACCGGTCCAATTCACGTGGGACGGGTCGTCCTGGACGCAACACAGCGATTTTCAATGGGACTGCATGATGCCCGACACCACGATTCAGTGGAGCCCGGCCCACGCCGATGTGCACTACACGCCGCAACCCGACGGCTCCCTTTCCGGCACCATGCACACCGACATCCTGAGCGGACCGTGTCAGGGCACGATCGACATGGGCATGAGGGCCGAGCGCGCATAAGTTGCCGCCGCCGAGGTTGCCGCACCCAATCGCGATTACTCGCCCGCGGGGATCAAAGCGTGAACGGAACATGAAATGTCCGGATCGGGCGACGCCGCGGTGGCGCTGGTGACGCCCCTGCCACGAGACTAAGGGCGTGACGAACACCGCCTCCTCGCCCGCCCAGAAGCATCACCACTTCTGCCGTTCGGTCGTTCGCTGGCTGACGGCCGGATACCCGGACGGGGTCCCGGGGCCCGACCGGGTGCCACTGATGGCCCTGCTGCGCAGCACGCCGCTGACCGAGGACCAGGTCAAGCAGGTGGTGCGCGATATCACCAAGGAAGGCTCGCCGGCGGCCGCCGACGGTGTCATCGACCGCGACGAGATCGAAGCATTCATCGCCGACACGACTCACCACGACGCCGGGCCGGAGAACGTCATCCGGGTCGCCGCCCGGCTGGCCGCCGTCGGCTGGCCGCTGGCCGGCATCGACGTCAGCGAGGTGATCCCGGGCGACGAGGACGCGGAAGCCGCCGAACTCGCCGCCAGGGGTCGCGACTCCGAGGCGCAGCCCTCCGGCGTCGCCTCCTAACCGAGTCGCCTCACCGAATCACAGCTTCGAGATGTCGATCACGAAGCGGTAGCGCACGTCGCTCGCCAGGACGCGCTCGTAGGCCTCGTTGATGTAGTCAGGTTCGATGAGCTCGATCTCCGGGGTGACGTCGTGCTCGGCGCAGAAGTCCAGCATTTCCTGGGTTTCGGCGATGCCGCCGATGTTCGACCCGGACAGGCTGCGCCGCGCGAGCGCCAACGGGAACGCGCCCACCTCCATGGGGTGCTCGGGAATCCCCAGCTCGACGAGCGTGCCGTCGACGTCAAGCAGGCCGAGGTAGTCGTTGAGCTTCAGGTTCGCCGAAACGGTATTCAGGATCAGGTCGAAGCTGCCGCGCAACTTGTTGAAGGTCTCGCGGTCGGACGTCGCGTAGTAGTTGCGTGCGCCCAGCCGCAGGCCGTCCTCCATCTTCTTCAGCGACTGCGACAGGACCGACACCTCGGCCCCCATCGCGGCGCCGAGCTTGACGCCCATGTGGCCCAGGCCGCCCAGGCCGATGATCGCCAGCCGGGTACCCTCGCCGGCCTTCCAGTGCCGCAGCGGAGAGAACAGCGTGATGCCCGCGCATAGCAGGGGCGCCGCCTTGTCCAGCGGCAGCGAGTCGGGGATGCGCACGACGAAGTTCTCGTCGACGACGACGGCCTGGCTGTACCCGCCCTGCGTCGGCGTGCCGTCCTTGTCGATCGAGTTGTAGGTGAAGGTCGCACCGGGCTTGCAGTACTGCTCCAGCCCGGCCCTGCAGCTGCTGCATTGGCCGCAGGAGTTCACCATGCAGCCCACGCCGACATGGTCGCCGACCCGGTATTTGGTGACGTCGGAGCCGACCGCGCTCACCACGCCGGCGATCTCATGGCCGGGGACCACCGGATAGTTCGGCTGGCCCCATTCGGCCTTGACCGTGTGGATGTCGGAGTGGCAGATGCCGGCGAACTTGATGTCGATCGCCACGTCGTTCGGCCCGGGTTCGCGACGCTCGATGGTGGTCTTGGTCAGCGGCTCGGTGGCCGAAGTGGCGGCGTACGCCGAAACAGTGCTCATGAAAGTCCTCTTTGTTTGTCGTTCCGTCTGTGCGTCGCTAGATAGCTTAACTATGTTAAGAGACTCGGGCCACTCGGCCCGGGGGTGTATCCGAAAATCGGCTGGCGATCGGCGGTCGGCCGGTGTTTCAGTTGATCGGGGCGTTCAGCAACCGCAGGTCGTCGATGATGCCGCGGGCCGCGATCAGCCCGTCGCCGGTTTGCCAGATCTGGTCGTTGACGACGTAAACGCGGTTGTCGCGATTCGCCGACAGTTTCCGCCACGGGCCGCTGTCCAGGACCGCGGCGGCGCGTTCGGAGGTGACGGATGAGTCGCACGACACATAGACGACGTCGGCGTCGGCCGCCGACAGGTCGGGATTCTTGGCGAGGTCGGCGTTGGTGGCCGGGATCTCGATATAGGGCTTGTCGGTGAAGCGCTGGGCCGCCGGCCGGTCCACGCCCGCCGCCGTCAGCACGCTGGCCGGGAAGTTGCTGGCGCCGTACACCCGGATGGCGTTGGCGGTCAGTTGGACGACCGACGCCTGGAAGTGCGCCGCGTCGTGCGCGGATCCGATCTGGGTGGCGCGCTGCGAGAAGCCGTTGACCAGGCCGTCGACCGCGGCGCCCCGCGAGGTGGCGGCGCCGACGCCGCGCAGGTTGTCTTCCCAGGCGGCGCCCGGTGCCGCGGTGAACACGGTCGGCGCGATCGAGGCCAGTTCCGGGTACAGCTTCGGTGTCAGCCCCTGCGAGCCCAGGATCAGATCGGGATGGGCGGCCGCGATGCGGCCCAGGTCGGGGTTGGTCCGCGTCCCGGCAGACGGGACGCCGTGCACGGCGGCGCCCAGGTAGGAGGGCTGACCAGACGCTCCGTCGGGCAGCGCGGCGGCGACCACCCGCGCCTGCAGGCCGAGCGCGCACAGCGCATCGAGCTGGTCGCCGGAGAGCACCACGATGCGCTGCGGATCTGGCGGCACCTGGGCGACGTCCGGGCTGACGCCGGGCGCGTTGTGCACCGGCCGTGGCCCCGGAGGCCCCGGGTCGGGCGCGGCGGCCTCCCGCGCGCAGGAGTCGTCGGGCTTGCGGTCGTTGCCCAACACCCCGGCGCCTGCGATCTGGGTGGTGGGGGTGACCAGGGACCGGCTCGACGGGGCGGCGTCCCGACCGGAACCGCAACCGGCGCACGCCAGGGCCACGCCCACTGCCAGTGACACGGCCGGGCCCGCGAACGGCCGGGGGGATCGGGGGGCGCCGAAATGCACGCGACCGACGCTAACACTCCGGCCCCGGCGCGCAGCATCCAGAAACGGCCCGTCCGCTGCGGCTGGCCTATTTACGACAGTTTGTAGGACCAGCCCCGCCCCGTGCGTGATAGGGGGCTAAGATTCGTGAATGACACTGTCCGGGATGGATGTTTGGAGGAGCTGTTGACAGCCGAAGCGCCCCCATTGCGGGAACTCGAGGCCTTCCGCCCTTACCCGGCCCGGACGGGTCCCAAGGGAAACCTGGTCTACAAGCTGATCACCACGACCGATCACAAGATGATCGGCATCATGTACACGGTCACCTGCTTCGTGTTCTTTTTCATCGGCGGCCTGCTGGCGCTGCTGATGCGGACCGAGCTCGCCGCCCCGGGCCTGCAGTTCCTGTCGAATGAGCAGTACAACCAGCTGTTCACCATGCACGGCACGATCATGCTGCTCTTTTATGCCACCCCGGTCGTGTTCGGCTTCGCCAACCTGGTGCTGCCGCTGCAGATCGGCGCCCCCGACGTCGCGTTCCCGCGGCTGAACGCCTTCTCGTTCTGGCTGTTCCTGTTCGGCGCGAGCATCGGCATGGCCGGCTTCATCACCCCCGGCGGCGCTGCGGACTTCGGCTGGACCGCCTACACCCCGCTCAGTGACGCGACCCACTCACCGGGAGCGGGCGGCGACCTGTGGATCATGGGCCTGGCCGTCGCCGGTCTGGGCACCATCCTGGGTGCGGTCAACATGATCACCACGGTCGTGTGCATGCGCGCGCCGGGCATGACCATGTTCCGTATGCCCATCTTCACCTGGAACATCCTGGTGACGTCGATCTTGATCCTGATCGCCTTCCCGCTGCTGACGGCGGCGCTGTTCGGGCTGGCCGCCGACCGGCACCTGGGAGCCCATGTCTATGACCCCGCCAACGGCGGAGTCCTGTTGTGGCAACACCTGTTCTGGTTCTTCGGCCATCCCGAGGTGTACATCATCGCGCTGCCGTTCTTCGGCATCGTCACCGAGATCCTCCCGGTGTTCGCCCGCAAGCCGATCTTCGGTTACACCACGCTGGTGTACGCGACGCTGTCGATCGCCGCGCTGTCGGTGGCGGTGTGGGCGCACCACATGTTCGCCACCGGGGCCGTGCTGCTGCCGTTCTTCTCGTTCATGACCTACCTGATCGCGGTGCCGACCGGGATCAAGTTCTTCAACTGGATCGGCACGATGTGGAAGGGCCAGCTGACCTTCGAGACGCCCATGCTGTTCTCGGTGGGGTTCCTGGTCACCTTCCTGCTGGGGGGCCTGACCGGCGTGCTGCTGGCCAGCCCGCCGCTGGACTTCCACGTCACCGACACCTACTTCGTGGTGGCCCACTTCCACTACGTGCTCTTTGGCACCATCGTGTTCGCCACCTTCGCGGGCGTGTACTTCTGGTTCCCGAAGATGACGGGCCGGCTGCTGGACGAGCGGCTGGGCAAGCTGCACTTCTGGCTGACGTTCATCGGTTTCCACACCACGTTCCTGGTGCAGCACTGGCTGGGTGACCTCGGCATGCCGCGCCGCTACGCCGACTACCTGCCCAGCGACGGCTTCCAGTCCTACAACGTCGTCTCGACGGTGGGCGCGTTCATCCTGGGCGCGTCGATGTTCCCGTTCGTCTGGAACGTCTTCAAGAGCTGGCGCTACGGCGAGGTGGTGACCGTCGACGACCCGTGGGGTTACGGCAACTCGCTGGAGTGGGCGACCAGCTGCCCGCCGCCGCGGCACAACTTCACCGAGCTGCCCCGGATCCGTTCGGAGCGCCCGGCCTTCGAGCTGCACCACCCGCACATGGTGGAGCGGATGCGCGCCGAGGCTCACGTCGGTCGCCACGCGACGGCCGGGGAATCGCCGAAGGGGTTCGGCCCGCGGACGGAAGCGGATCGCGGAACCCCCGAGCAGTAGCGCCGCCGAATCGCGTTGAGTCGCCAGTGACATCACCACCGAAGGTGTCGGTGCTCATCACCGTCACCGGCGTGGACCGGCCGGGCGTGACGTCCGCGCTCTTCGAGGTCCTGTCGCGGCACGGTGTCGAGCTACTCAACGTCGAGCAGGTGGTCATCCGCCACCGGCTGACGCTGGGCGTGCTGGTCTGCTGCCCGTCCGCCGTGGCCGATAGCGGGGCGCTGCGCGACGACGTGGAGCACGCCATCCGGGGTCTGGGCCTCGACGTCAGCATCGAGCGCAGCGACGACGTGCCGATCATCCGGGACCCGTCTACCCACACCATCTACGTGCTGGGCCGGCCGATCACCGCCGGCGCATTCAGCACGGTGGCCCGCGAGGCCGCGGCGCTGGGCGTCAACATCGACCTCATCCGGGGCGTCTCCGACTACCCGGTCACCGGCCTCGAGCTGCGGGTCTCGGTGCCGGCGGGGGCCGACGGGGCGCTGCGGACCGCCCTCAACCGGGTGTCCGCCGGCGAAAGCGTCGACATCGCGGTCGAGGACTACAGCCTCGAGCGCCGGGCCAAGCGGCTCATCGTGTTCGACGTCGACTCGACCCTGGTGCAGGGCGAGGTGATCGAGATGCTGGCGGCCAAGGCAGGCGCCGAGGGGACGGTCGCCGCGATCACCGAGGCAGCGATGCGCGGCGAGCTGGACTTCGCGCAGTCGCTCCAGCAGCGGGTGGCGACCCTGGCGGGCTTGCCCGCCACCGTGATCGACGAGGTCGCCGATCAGCTTGAGCTGATGCCCGGAGCCCGCACGACCCTGCGGACCTTGCGCCGGCTGGGTTATCACTGCGGCGTGGTGTCGGGGGGATTCCGCCGGATCATCGAGCCGCTGGCCGAGGAACTGATGCTCGACTTCGTCGCCGCCAACGACCTCGAGATCGTCGACGGCACGCTCACCGGCCGGGTCGCCGGGCCGATCATCGACCGGGCCGGCAAAGCCAAGGCGCTGCGCGACTTCGCGCAGCAGGCCGGCGTGCCCATGGCGCAGACCGTCGCCGTCGGCGACGGGGCCAACGACATCGACATGCTGGCCGCCGCCGGGCTGGGTGTGGCGTTCAACGCCAAGCCGGCGCTGCGCGCCGTCGCCGACGCGTCGCTGAGCCACCCCTACCTGGACACCGTGCTTTTTCTCCTGGGCATCACCCGTGGCGAGATCGAGGCCGCCGACGCGGTCGACGGCGAGGTGCGCCGAGTGGAGATCCCGCCCGAGTCGTAGCGATCGCGCGGGCGCGGCCGCCTGGCCGCCTCGCGGAAGGCGGTGACCCGGCACGGATTCGGGTGCCGTGGTACGGCACGATGGTCGGGTGCCCGACCACACTGACGAGGCAGCCGCCCCCGATCTGCTGATCGAAATGCGCGACGTCTCGCTGCGCCGGGACGGCCGGGTCCTGGTCGGGCCGCTTGACTGGGCGGTCGAACTCGACGAGCGCTGGGTGATCGTCGGCCCCAACGGCGCCGGCAAGACGTCGCTGCTGCGCATCGCGGCGGCCGCCGAGCACCCCTCGTCGGGAGTCGCCTTCGTCCTCGGGGAACGGCTGGGCCGGGTGGACATGTCGGAGCTGCGCGCGCGGATCGGGCTGAGCTCGTCGTCGCTGGCGCAACGGATTCCCACCGACGAGGTGGTGCGCGACCTGGTCGTCTCGGCCGGCTACGCGGTGCTCGGCCGGTGGCGGGAACGCTACGAGGACGTCGACTACCGGCGCGCGGTCGACATGCTCGAGAGCCTGGGCGCCGAGCACCTCGCGGACCGCACCTACGGGACGCTGTCGGAAGGCGAGCGCAAGCGGGTGCTGATAGCGCGGGCGCTGATGACCGACCCGGAACTGCTGCTGCTCGATGAACCGGCCGCCGGCCTCGACCTGGGCGGCCGCGAGGAGCTGGTGGCGCGGCTGGCCGACCTCGCCGCCGACCCCGATGCGCCGGCGCTGGTCCTGGTCACCCACCACGTCGAGGAGATCCCGCCCGGCTTCAGCCATTGCATGCTGTTGTCGGAGGGACAGGTGGTGGCGTCGGGTTTGTTGACCGACGTGCTGACCGCCGAGAACCTGTCCGCCGCCTTCGGCCAGTCGATCGCCCTGGAAGTCGTCGACGGGCGATATTTCGCCCGGCGCATCCGCACCCGCGCTGCCCACCGGAGGGCCCCATGACCCAACCCGACGAACAACCCCTCGTGCCCAGGCCGGCCGCGACCGTCATGCTGGTCCGTCCCGAGCCGGAGGGTTCGAAGACCGGGTTGGCCGTCTTCCTGATGCGCCGACACGCCCGGATGCACTTCGCCGCCGGGACCATGGTCTTTCCGGGCGGGGGCGTCGACGACCGCGACCGGAACGCCGAACTGGGAATGGGGGCCTGGGCCGGTCCGCCGCCGCAGTGGTGGGCCGAGCGATTCGGCGTCGAGCCCGACCTGGCCGAGGCGCTGGTCTGCGCGGCCGCCCGCGAGACGTTCGAGGAGTCGGGCGTGCTGTTCGCCGGGTCCAGTTCCGGCCCGGACGCCATCGTCGGCGACGCGTCGATGTACCGCGACTCCCGCCACGCCCTCGCGGAGGGAACGCTGTCGTTCGCGGACTTCCTGCGCCGCGAGAACCTGGTTCTGCGGTCCGACCTGCTGCGGCCATGGGCGAACTGGGTCACCCCCGAAGCTGAGCGCACCCGCCGCTACGACACCTACTTTTTCGTGGGGGCGCTGCCGGCGGGACAGCGGGCGGACGGCGAGAACACCGAATCCGACCGGGCCGGCTGGACGACGCCGGAGGCTGCCCTCGACGACTTCGCGGCCGGCGAGAGCTTCCTGCTGCCGCCGACCTGGACGCAGCTGGACTCGCTGGCGGGCCGCACCGTCGAGGACGTGCTGTCGGTCGAGCGCCAGATCGTCACCGTGCAGCCGCGTCTCGAAATACAAGGCGACAACTGGATGTTCGAGTTCTTCGACTCCGACCGCTACCACCAGGCGCGCAAGGCCGGCGGGATGGGGTGGCGCCATTGACCGGCGAGTTCGTCCGCGTCGTGGTGAGTGACGGCACGCGGGACTCCGGCCTGGCCATGCTGCTGCTCTCACGGCCGCCGACCAACGCGATGACCCGCCAGGTCTACCGGGAGATCGTGGCCGCGGCCGACGAGCTCGGCCGCCGCGACGACGTCGCGGCGGTGATCCTGTTCGGCGGCCACGAGATCTTCTCCGCCGGCGACGACCTGCCGGAGCTGCGGACCCTGAACGCGTCCGAGGCCGACACCGCGGCCGCGGTCCGGCGCCACGCCGTCGACGCCGTCGCCGCCATTCCCAAGCCGACCGTCGCCGCGATCACCGGCTACGCGCTGGGCGCGGGCCTGACGCTCGCCCTGGCCGCCGACTGGCGGGTCAGCGGGGACAACGTCAGGTTCGGGGCGACCGAGATCCTGGCCGGCCTGGTCCCCGGGGGCGGCGGCCTGGCCCGCCTGACCCGCGCGGCCGGGGCGAGCAAGGCCAAGGAGCTGGCGTTCAGCGGGCGCTTCGTCGACGCCGAGGAGGCCCTGGCGCTCGGCCTGGTCGACGAGCTGGTGGCCCCCGACGACGTGTACGACGCCGCCGCGGCGTGGGCGCGCCGCTTCCTCGATGGGCCGCGGCACGCGCTGGCGGCCGTCAAGGCGGGCATCAACGACGTGTTCGCCGCAGGTCAGGGCCGTGCGGCGGACTCCGCATCCGGCGCCCGTTAGGCTGCCCTTCATGACGACGAGTTCGACCGACGCCGTTCCTAACCCGCATGCCACCGCCGAGCAGGTGGAAGCGGCCCGGCATGACAGCAAGCTAGCCCAGGTGCTCTACCACGACTGGGAGGCCGAGTCCTACGACGAGAAATGGTCGATCTCCTACGACCAGCGCTGCATCGACTATGCCCGGGGCCGGTTCGACGCCATCGTTCCCGCCGAGGCCCTGCGCGAGCTGCCCTACGATCGGGCGCTCGAATTGGGTTGTGGCACAGGATTTTTCCTGCTCAACCTGATCCAGTCCGGGGTGGCGCGGCGCGGGTCGGTCACCGACCTGTCGCCCGGCATGGTCAAGGTCGCCACCCGCAACGGGCAATCGCTGGGCCTGGACATCGACGGAAGGGTCGCCGACGCCGAGGGCATCCCGTACGACGACAACACCTTCGACCTCGTCGTCGGCCACGCCGTCCTGCACCACATTCCCGACGTGGAGTTGTCGCTGCGCGAGGTGATGCGGGTGCTCAAGCCGGGCGGTCGCTTCGTCTTCGCCGGCGAGCCGACCAGCGCCGGCGACGTCTATGCCCGCGAGCTGTCGACGCTGACCTGGAAGGTCGCCACCAACGTCACCCGGCTCCCCGGCCTGGGCGGCTGGCGGCGGCCGCAGGCCGAGCTCGACGAATCCTCCCGGGCCGCGGCCCTGGAGGCGATCGTCGACCTGCACACCTTCACCCCGCAGGACCTCGAGCGCATGGCCACCAATGCGGGTGCCGCCGAGGTGCGGACCGTCAGCGAAGAGTTCACCGCCGCGATGTTCGGCTGGCCGGTCCGCACGTTCGAGGCGTCGGTGCCGCCCGGGCGCCTCGGCTGGGGTTGGGCGAAGTTCGCGTTCAGCGGCTGGAAGGCGCTGAGCTGGGCCGATGCGAACGTCTGGCGCCGCGTGGTGCCGAAGGGCTGGTTCTACAACGTCATGGTCACCGGGGTCAAACCCTCCTGAGTGGCGGGTTCGCCTTCAGCGCGGACGACGTCGGCTACCTGCGGTCGCAAGCCGGTGGCGCGGCGCTGCGAGAGGTCGCCGAATTCGCGCTGACCGGTGCCACCCGGATCGCCGATGTCGCGGCGGTGCGTGCCCGGTTCGGCGACCGGGCGGCCGTCCTGGTGGAAACCACCCTGCTGCGCCGGCGCGCCGCCGACAAGCTCGACGGCCTCGGCGAAGTATCGGGCTGGTTGTTCACCGACGAGGCGCTGCAGCAGGCCACCGCGGCTCCGGTGGCCCTGCATCGGGCCCGGCGGCTCGCCGGCACGGCCACGGCGGTGCACGACGCGACGTGCTCGATCGGCACCGAGATGGCCGCGTTGCGCCGCGCGGACATCCCCGCCGTCGGAAGCGACATCGACCCGGTGCGGCTGGCGATGGCGCGCCATAACCTGGGGGAGGCGGCCCACCTCTGCCGGGCCGACGCCCTGCATCCGGTGACCCGCGACGCGGTTCTGCTGGTCGACCCGGCGCGGCGGCAGGACGGGCGCCGGCGCTTCGGCATCGACGACTACCGACCCGCCCTGAGCCCGTTGATGGACGCCTGCCGCGACCGCGACTTTGTCGTAAAGTGTTCTCCAGGAATCGATTTCGATGACGTGCGGCGCCTGGGGTTCGACGGCGAGATCGAGGTTACCTCCTGGCGGGGATCGGTGCGGGAGGCGTGCCTGTGGTCGCCCGGGCTGGCGTCGCCGGGGGTGCGCCGGCGGGCCAGCGTGCTGGACCGCGGCGAGCAGATCACCGATGCGGAGCCTTCCGACTGCGCCGTGCGGCCCGCGGGCCGGTGGATCGTCGACCCCGACGGCGCGGTGGTGCGCGCCGGCCTGGTGCGGCACTACGCCGCCAGGCACAGGCTGTGGCAGCTCGACCCCGACATCGCCTACCTGTCCGGGGATGCGCTGCCGCCGGGAGTCCGGGGTTTCGAAGTGCTCGAGCGGCTGGCATTCGACGAGCGGCGCCTGCGGCGGGCGCTCTCGGCTCGGGATTGCGGGGCGCTGGAGATCTTGGTTCGCGGCGTGCAGGTCGACCCCGACGCGTTGCGGCGCCGGTTGCGGCCGCGGGGCGGCGAGGCCCTGTCGGTGGTCATCACCCGCATCGGTGCCGGGGCCGCCGGCCACGCGACCGCGTTCGTCTGCCGTCCCTCCCGGTAGCTCCGGGTACGCTGGCTGCCGGCACTCTTCCAGTCGCCCAACCTTTTTAATGTTTGCGAGGACAGTTCGACCATGCGTTATCTGCTAGCGGCCGCGGTGTTCGCGCCCGCGGTCCTGTTGGGTTGGCCGGCGGCACCCTCGTCGTCGGCGGCCCCGCCGTCCTGCGTCAGCCTGGACGGCACGGTCGACGCGGGACAGCTGTGCCACGTCCAGGCCACCGGCCCCACGTACACGCTCAGCATGACGTTTCCGGCCGACTATCCCGACGAACAGGCCCTGACCGACTACATCACCCAGAACCGCGACGGGTTCGTCAGCGTCGCCCAGAGTTCCGGCAGCCGCGACCAGCCGTACCAGATGGAGGCCACTACGGAGCAGCACAGCTCCGGGCAGCCGCCGCACAACACGCGCAGCGTCGTGCTCAAGTTCTTCCAGGACCTCGGAGCGCACCCGTCGACCTGGTATAAGACGTTCAACTACAACCTCGGCGCCAAGCAGCCCATCACGTTCGACACGCTGTTCCCGCCCAACACCACGCCGCTGGACAGCGTCTTCCCGGCCGTTCAGCGCGATCTCGCGCGCCAGAATCCCGTGGGCGCCGCGATCCTGCCCTCGACGGGGCGCGACCCCTCGCACTACCAGAACTTCGCCATCACCGATGACCAGCTGATCTTCTACTTCGCCCCCGGGGAAATGCTGCCGGCGTTCGCTGGGCCGGTCCAGGCGTCGGTGCCGCGCAACGCGATCCCGCCGCTGGCCGTTTAGCGGGCGTCCGGGCCCGCTCACACGCGCGGCGGCTAGACGGGGCCGCTCAGGCCGGCGCGAAACCGTAGACCTGCCCGTCGCTGGTCACGGCCACCACCCGGCGGTCGGCGCCGACGGACACCCCGACGGGGTAGCCGGTGGCGGCGGGCATCGGGTAGGCGTTCAGCGTGTGGCCGTTGGCGGGGTCGAATACCAGCAGCGACATGCCCGGCGAGCCGTTCGCCGCCGGGCCGCTGACCACGGCATAGCCGGCGCCCCCACCGGCCAGGCTGGACGACGACAGCGGGGCGATGTCGTCGCGGCGCCACACCTGGTCGGCGTGATCGCCGCCATCCTTGAACGCCGCCAGGTGGGTATCGGGGCCGCCGCCCGAGACGATCAGCCCCTGCGGGGTGATTGCGGGCGGCGTCTGCGCCAGGAAGCCCAGCGGCACCGACCACTTCACCTTCCCGTCGGCGGCTTGCAACGCCCACAATCGCTGGTCGCGCCCGTTGACGTACACGGTCGACCCGTCGCCGGACAGCACCGGGCTGGCGATGACGCCGGACGTCACCGCATCGCTGGCCCAGTCGCGCACCAGCAGCGGGGTCTGGCCCGGGTGGTACTTGAGCCCGATCAGGCTCGCGGCCGGGGCGCCGGGCTGCCAGACGCTGATCACGGCCGTCCCGCTGGCGGCCGAGAAGGCGGGCGCGGCCGCGACCGGGCAGCCTTGGCGGGCCGGCGCGCAATCGGCAAGGCCGCGGGTGGCGTCGGTGGGATCCACCCCGTCCACCAGGTCCAGCGGACTCCCGACGACCTCACCGCGGTGCGCGTCGAACACCAGCACCTGGCCCAGGTGGGTGCTGACCAGCAATCGACCGTTCCCGAGGAATCGGGGCGTGGTGGGCATCCCGATCACGGGCTGCCGCCACCGGGTCCACTGCGTCACCGGAAAGGACTGGAAGGCCCCCGGCTGGCCGACGTAGAGGTTGTCGAACCCGTCGAACAGCGGCCCGGCGAAGCCACCGCCCTGGAACAGCCGCACGCACCAGCGCTGCCGGCCGTTGTGGTCGTTCTCCCACTCCATCAGCGAGCATCCGGCCGGCGTTTGGGCGTTCAGCGCGAGGTAACCGCGCGCGCTGAGCGCCGGACCCGCGGCGAGGCTGCCCTTGACGGACCGTGTCCATTGCAGCGAGAGTTTGGTGGCCCCGCCGATGGACGAGTAGCTGCTGTTGGCGGCGTCGCCGTACTGAGCGGGCCATCCCTGGGCGGGCGACGCGTCAACCCACGAATCGGTGTTACCGCACCCGGCCAGCCCCACCGCGAGGACCGCCGCGAGAGCCACCGATGACCAACACCGAAGCCCACGCATGTGTCGGGCAAGCACCTCGGTTTCCCAAGTCCTTCCTTCGCCGCCGAACGTCGAGATAGCGGGGCACTTACCCAAGAAAAATCGCAACGACTCGACGTTCGACGAAGGTTTGCGAGTACAGGTGAGGGTAACCCGTCTCGATCGCGTGACTTCTCATCGTTAGGCTTTCCGGCCATGACGAGCATGTGGGGTGCCCCGGTCCATCGCCGCTGGCGTGGATCGAACCTGCGGGACCCACGACAAGCCAAGTTCCTCACGCTGGACTCGCTGAAGTGGGTGCTGCGCAATCGCGCCTACACCCCGTGGTACCTGGTGCGCTATTGGCGGCTGCTGAAGTTCAAGCTGGCCAACCCGCACATCATCACCCGCGGCATGGTGTTCCTCGGCAAGGACGTCGAGATCCACGCGACGCCCGAGCTGGCGCAGCTCGAGATCGGCCGCTGGGTGCACATCGGGGACAAGAACACCATTCGGGCGCACGAGGGCTCGCTGCGCTTCGGCGACAAGGTGGTGCTGGGCCGCGACAACGTGATCAACGCCTACCTCGACATCGAGCTGGGCGACTCGGTGTTGATGGCCGACTGGTGCTACGTCTGCGACTTCGACCACCGCATGGACAACATCACCTTGCCGATCAAGGACCAGGGCATCATCAAATCCCCGGTGCGCATCGGGCCCGACACCTGGGTGGGGGTGAAGGTGACCGTGCTGCGCGGCACGTCCGTCGGGCGCGGTTGCGTGCTCGGTTCGCACGCGGTGGTGCGCGGGGAGATCCCGGACTATTCGATCGCCGTCGGCGCCCCGGCCAAGGTGGTCAAGAACCGGCAGCTGTCGTGGGAGAGCTCGGCCGCCCAGCGCGCCGAGCTGGCCGCCGCCCTCGCCGATATCGAACGCAAGAAGGCGGCCCGCTAGGTCGATGGCGGCGACCCGCTTCGCCCGGCTTCGCCGCGCTCGCGATCGCCGCTAGGTCGATGGCGGCGACCCGCTTCGCCCGGCTTCGCCGCGCTCGCGATCGCCGCTAGGTCGATGGCTCGGCGTGGTCGTCGACCTTGAAGTCGAAGTTCACGTCGCCGGCGTCGACGCTGGTGACGGTGACGTTCACGCCGTACTTGTCGCTCCCGTCGGTGAGTTGGCATCGTAGCGTCGCGCCCTCGACGCCCTTGAGGTTGTCGGGGCACGTCACGGCGTCCGGCTTCTTGCCGACCTGCTGTTGCAGCTTGGTGCTGATCACCTGCGCGACCTGGTTCTTGTCCACGGTTTCCACCATGTCGAACTTGACGTTGCTGCCCTCGACGCTGGTCACCGTCACGTTCACGTTGAAAGTCTGGTTCTTGACTTTCATCTCGCAGTTGAGCTGCGCCCCCACCTTGGCGGGCAGGTCGCCGGGGCAAGTGACCGAGTCCGGCTTGTTGCCCGCGGCGTCGGTCATCTTCGCGGTGATCTGGCTGGCGATGTCACCTTTGCTCACGGCGTGCGATGACGACCCGACCGAACAGGAACAGGCGCCGGCGGCGGCCATCAAACCGGCGGCGATCCCGGATGCCAGCAACGCGCGAACGATCGAGTGAGCCATCATTGCCTCCCTTGTCGGGTACACAGCGAATTTGTCAACTGTGAATCGGCTGATAATTGCATGCCAATCCGCTTGGGGTAAACGGTTTGGGCGGAGGCTTAGGCCAAAAAACGTAGAGACCGTGCCGCGCTCACATGCTCTGATAGCGGCGCAGGGCCTCGGCGCGCTCGGCGCCGTGGTCGACCATCGGATCCGGATAGCCTTGCGGCCGTTCGCCTTTGAGTAAGTGCACGTCGGCCACCGAGCGCAGTTCGGGCACCCAGCGCCGGATGTAATCGCCGGACGGGTCGTATTTCTCGCCCTGCTTGGTCGGGTTGAAGACCCGGAAATAGGGCGCGGCGTCGGTGCCGGACCCCGCGCACCACTGCCAACCGTGTTGGTTGTTGGCCATGTCGCCGTCGACGAGCTGCTCCAAGAACCATTCGGCGCCCCACTGCCACGGCAGATGAAGATCCTTGACCAGGAACGACGCGACGGTCATCCGTACCCGGTTGTGCATGAAGCCGGTCTCGCGCAGCTGCCGCATCCCCGCATCGACGAACGGAAACCCGGTCTCACCCGCCTTCCAGCGCTCGAAGCGGCGCTTCGCCTCGTCGCCGGTATCGGTCTGAATGGCGTCGAAGTCTGAGTTCCAGTTGCGCCACACGCTGGCCGGCCAGTGATGCAGCACATTGGCGTAGAAATCGCGAAACGCCAACTCCCGCAGATAGTTCGGTGCCCCGCCGCGGCGCAGGTCCAGGTCGGCGACCAGGGTCCGGGGATGGATGGTCCCGAATTTGAGATGCGCCGACATGCGGCTGGTTCCGTGGCGGTCGGGCCGGTTGCGGTCCTGCGCGTAGCGCTCGAGGCCGTCGTGGACGAACGCCTCCCATTCCACGTGCGCCGCGTGCTCCCCGGCCGCGAGATCCAGTGGGGCGCCGGGATCGGGAATGTCGCACCGCTCGATGCCGAGCCGGGCGGGGTCGAGCCAGCGCGCCGACCCGGCGCCCGACTTGACCGGTGCCCGCCAGCCGATCGCGCGCCACTCGCGGAAGAACGGGGTGAAGACCTTGTAGGGGGAGCCGTCCTTCTTGGCGACGCGGCCCGGGGAAACCAGGTAGGGCGATCCCGTGGCCGTCAACGGCACCGGACTCAGCGCCGCGCTCACCCGTTTGTCGCGGCGCTTTCCGAACGGCGCGAAGTCCTGCGAGACATGCACGGCCGACGCGTCAATCTCCTTGGCAATGCTGGGAATCAGCTCTTCGGGCCGGCCGCGGGCCACGAGCAGCCGACCGTCCAGGTTCTCGTGCAGGTGCCGCAGCGAATCGCCCAGGAATTGCAGCCGGCGGGGGCCCGCCGACGCTTCCAGTCGCGGGTCGAGGACGAAGCAGGCGAGCACATCGCCGTCGCGGGCCGCGGCGGCGAGCGCCGGGTGGTCGAGCAACCGCAGGTCCCGGCGAAACCACAACAACGACGGCATTTCCGACGCCCCCTCAGCGGTTGAGCCACCACACGTGGCTGGCCAAGACGGTCGCGAAGCTCGTCCACAACGCGTAAGGCGACATGGCCAGCCCCGCGCGGGGATCCGCCTCGGCCGTGCGGCGCACCAGGTCGGCGCTGCTGGCCGTCAGCACCGCGGCGCCCACCGCGGACGCTCCGAGCTTGTGATAGCGAAAGAAGAGCCAGCTCCATCCGCCGTTGAGGATCAGGTTCACGCCCAAGGCCGCGATGTAACGGCGGGCCTTGTCGTGCTGACCCGTTGCGCGAAACCGATCGATGGCCACGGCGGACGTCGCCGCGATGTCCGTGTAGAGCGTCGTCCATGCCACCGGGAACGCGGCGTTGGGAGGCTGGTACGGCGGCTTGCGCAGCCGCGCATACCACAGCGGCACCTCTTTCGCGCTGGCCGTGCTGCCGGCGCCGGCGGCCGCGGCGACGGCAATCGTCGTCGCGGCAAGTGTCGACTTGTTCATGATGCGCTCCCATCTGACGATTCCGGAATGGCATGTGCTGCAGGTCTATCGGTGCCGACGGGGTCGGCGGGCCACCAGACGCGGTCACCGATGAGGGCGAACATCGCGGGGATGACGAGCGTGCGCACGATGAAGGTGTCGAGCAGGATCCCGAGGCCGACGATGATGCCGAGCTGGGTCAGCACGATCAGCGGCAGCACGCCGAGCACGCAGAATACCGCCGCCAGAACGATTCCGGCGCTGGTGATGACGCCCCCGGTGGCCGACACGGCGCGGACCATGCCGGCGCGGGCGCCGCGGCCCGCCGCCTCCTCGCGGGCGCGGGTGACCAGGAAGATCGTGTAGTCCACACCCAGCGCGGCAAGGAACAGGAAGGCGAACAACGGGGTGGTGTTGTCGAGCGCCGGGAAACCGAAGACGTGGATGCTGGACCAGCCGCCGAGACCGAGCGCTGCCAACGCGCCGAGGATCGTGGCGGCCAGCAGGATCGGTGGCGCCAGCGCGGCGCGCAGCAACAGGAAGAGAACGGCGAGGATCACGCCCAGGATCGCCGGTATTACCACCAGGCGGTCGTGCGTGGCGGCGTCGCGGACGTCGAGGGCCTGGGCGTCGGGCCCGCCCACCAGCGCACCCGCGTCGATCGATTTCGTCGAATCACGCAGGGCGGCAACGGTTGCGAATGCGCGGTCGGACGACGGTGGCGCGTCGGTCACCACCGACCATTTCGTCAGGCCGGTCGTCGACTGGCCGGATTGAATCGCCGACACCACGCCGGGGGTGGTGCCAAGGGCCTGCTGGATGCGCGGTGCCGAGGCGGTCGGCGCGACAACCAGGGTGGGGTTGACCGCGCCCGCAGGGAAGTGCGCGGCCACCACGTCGTAACCGGTCACCGAGTCGGCACGCAGCCGGAACTGTTCGGTCTGCGACAAGCCGATTCGCGTTCCGAGCAGGCCGGTGGCCAGTGCCAGCAGGGCCGCGATCGCGACGGCGGCGATCGGGACGGGACGGCCGCCGACCCATTCGGCGACCCGATGCCAGGGCCCGGACTCGATGGTCGCGCCGTCGGCCGGGCGGGGGATGAACGGCCAGAACAGTCGCCGGCCGCACAGCGCCAACAGGGGCGGCAGCACCACCAGCACCGACAGGGCGGCCACGACCAACCCGCACGCGGCGAGGGCGCCCAGGCTGCGGGTGCTGGGCGTGGCGGCGAGGAGCAGGGTGAGCAGCGCCAGCACGACGGTGGCGTTGCTCGCGGCGATGGCTGGCCCCGCCATCCGCACCGCTCGGCGCAGCGCGTCGCGGTGGTCGCGATGGGCGGAAAGCTCCTGCCGGTAGCGCGAGATGAGCAGCAGCGCATAGTTGGTGCCCGCGCCGAAGACGAGCACGCTGGTGATGCCGGACGTAGCGCCGTCGAAGCTGAGCCCCGTCAGCGACGCCACCGCGGTGCCGACGGCCGAGGAGACGCGATCGGCGAACCCGATCACCAGCAGCGGCGCCAGCCAAAGCACCGGTGAGCGGTAGGTCGCGATCAACAGCAACGCGACTACCGACGCCGTCGCCGCCAGGAGGGTGACGTTGGCGTCGGTGAAGGCGTTCGCGATGTCGGCGCCGAAGGCCGGTCCACCGGTGACGTGGGCGGTGAGGTCTTGGGGCAGCCCGGCACGGGCCGCGGCGCGCAAGGCTGCCACGCGATCGTCAAGGGCGAGGCCCGACAGATCGGCGCTCACCGGGACCACGGCGGTGGTCGCCTTGCGGTCGCTCGCGGCCAGCATCGGCGGCGCACCTCCGGCCGCCTCGGTGACCCGCAGCATGCGATCGCGCGCCTCCTGTGCGGCCGCGAGGTCGGCTGGGCTCAGCGTTGCGCCGTCGGAGCGGCTGGTCACCAAAAGCAGGGGGGAGCGGTCGCCGTCCGGGAATTGGCGGGCCATCGCCTCGACCCTGGCCGAATCGGCGGTTGCGGGCACCGAGAGGGGCGCCTGGCCTGCCGCGGCGTTCTCCCCGATGAGCACCATGAAACCGATACCCAGTAAGAGGACGCTCAACCCCAGCAGCCACGAACGCCGGCCCGTCACCGCCGCCGCCATGCCCTCCCACGTCACCGGGCAAGCATTTCAGTTGCTTAACAATTAATCAACTGAAATGCTGGTGTGGGCAGTGGGTGGGCGATGCCGTCAGGAGGCAAGATGGAGGACATGCACAGCACGCGGGCGGCTCGCCGGCGATGACCACCGACCCGCACACGATGACGACGCGCAAGCGGCGCCACATCGACGTGTGCCTGAGCGAGCAGGTCGATTACGCGGGCGTGAGCACCGGCCTGGGCGACTATCAGTTGCCCTACAACGCGTGCACCCAAACCAACCTGGGCGACATCGACTTGTCCACGGAAATCTTCGGTGGCCGGCTGCGCGCCCCGATCCTCATCGGCGCGATGACCGGCGGCGCCGAGTTGTCCGGAACGATCAACCGAAATCTGGCGGCCGCCGCGCAACGGCTCGGGCTGGGGATGATGCTCGGCTCCCAGCGGATCATGCTGGACAGCGCGCTCGGTGAACGCGCCGCCACCAGCTTCACCGTGCGTGACGTGGCCCCCGACGTTTTGTTGTTCGGGAATATCGGTCTGTCGCAGTTGACCATGGCGGCGGCCCCGGAACTGGCCAAGGCGCTCGATCGGGTTGGCGCCAACGTTCTTGCGGTGCATACCAATCCGCTGCAGGAGGCGATGCAGCGCAACGGCGACACGAACTTCTCCGGCTCCGTGGCGAGGCTTCGTGAGGTGGCCGGCGAGATCGGTTACCCGGTGTTGCTCAAGGAGGTCGGCCACGGAATCGGTGCCGCGGCGGTCGCGGAACTGCTCGGGCGCGAGCGTGAATTGCCCGTCGCGGGAATCGATGTCGCGGGCGCCGGGGGAACCTCGTGGTCGCGGGTCGAACAATTCGTCCGATACGGGAAATTGCGCTACCCGCACCTGGCGGACTGGGGCATTCCCACCGCACGGGCGATCGTGGAGGTTCGTGCGGCGCTGCCGGAAGTTGCCCTCGTGGCCTCCGGCGGGATCCGCACCGGGATGGACGCGGCCAAGGCGATAGCGCTGGGCGCCGACGTGGTGGCGGTGGCGCGGCCACTGCTGGCGGCCGCGATCGAATCCGCGGACGCGGTGGTGGATTGGCTGCAGCCGTTCATCGACGAGCTCCGGGTGTGCCTGCACGGCTGTGGCGTCGCCGCCCTGCCGGGTCTGCGCGCCCTCGACCTGATTCACGGCCCGTGATGTCGGCGACATGTCGGTGATCTTGGCGTACGGCTCGCCCGGGCTCGGTCACCTGCTGCCCGTCGGCGCGCTGCTGCGCGAACTCGCCGAGCGTGGGCACGAGGTCCACGTGCGCACCATGTCCGAAGGGGTGTCGACGATGCGCGCGGCCGGTATCCACGCCGAAGCCGTCGACCCCCGGATCGAAGCGATCGTCGGGGCGGACTGGCGCGCGCGGACGGCATTGGAAGTGTTGAAGCTGACCATCGATGTGCTTTGCCGCCGTGCGATTTTAGAGGTCGAAGACCTGCGTGGCGCCGTGGATGCGGTCCGGCCGGACGCGGTCATTGTCGACGCCAACTGCTGGGGCGCGATGTCGGCCTCGGAGGCCGGGGCCATGCCGTGGCTGGTGTTCTCACCCTTCACCCCATACCTGCGGTCCCGCGGGGTGCCGCCCTTCGGGCCGGGGATGCGGCCGCTCCCGGGCGTCGTTGGTGCCTTCCGCGACGCGTCGGTCCGCCCGATTGTGCGGCACCTGTTCGACCGGCCAATGCTGCCGCCGCTCAACCGGATTCGCGCCGACCTGGGCTTGCCGCCGGTCAGGTCGGTCGACGCCTTCATGCGGCGTGCCCCGCTGCTGCTGGCGGTCGGCGGGGAGCCGTTCGAATACCCGCATCCGGGGTGGGGGGACTTGGTGCACCACATCGGGGCGTGCGTGTTCGAGCCGTCTGCGACGGCGGAGCCGGACTGGATCGACGCGATCGGGCGGCCGCTGGTGCTCGTCAACACCTCGTCGATCAAGCAACCCGACACCGCCCTGGGCCGGACCGCGCTGCAGGCGCTCGCCGACGAGGACGTCCACGTGGTTGCGACGTTCCCGGCGGGCGTGCCCGCCGGCCTGCCGCGACCCGCGAACGCTACCGTCTGCCGATTCGCGCCGCACGCCGCGATCCTGGCCAGGGCCAACTGCGCCATCACCCACGGCGGGATGGGTACCACCCTCAAAGCGCTCGACCACGGCGTGCCCGTGGTTGTCGTGCCGTTCGCCCGCGACCAGGCGGAAGTCGCCCGGAGAGTGCAGGTCGCCCGCTGCGGTACCCGCCTGCCCGCCGACAAGCTCACGCCATCCCGGCTGAAGGCACGGGTCCGCGAGGCGATCACGATGGCCGACGGCGCGCGCCGGGTGGCCGCCGGATTCGCCGCGACCGGCGGGGTGGCCCACGGGGCCGACCTGATCGAGCAACGCGTGCTCGGATCGACCACAGAATCGCTGGGCCGCTAGCGCACCGTGCGCCGTCGGCCCCTGGCCGCGTTCGCCTTCGCCTGGGCTGCCGCCGGTTTCGCGCGTTGGGCGGCGAGCTGCGCTTCGAACGTTGCCATCGCTTCCATCATCGCCAGGAATACGCGATGTGCGGCAAGGAGATCCCGATCCGGCACGTCGGCGAGCTTCGAGCGTAGTTCGTCGCCGAGCGGAGTGAAGAAGGAGCGCGCCAACGCCATTCCGGGTTTTTCATAGCGCAGCAACGACTTCCGCCGGTCGCCGGGATCGGCCTCTCGCCGGATATGGCCGGCGTCGATCATCCGGTCCACCAGGTAGGTGATGGCGGCGGGGGAGACGTCCATCCGCTGTCGCAACTGGGCCAGGCTGAGGGGTTCACCGGCCGTTTCGGCAACCATGATGTGCAGCAAGGCGTGGAAGTCGCTGCCGCCGACCTCGTTCTGACGCGCGAAGTGGCGGCCGATGCGGTCGGACTGAGCGGTCAGCGCGCGCATGTCGGCAGACATCAACTTCTCCAGCTCGGCCCGGTCCGGTTGCCGATCTGCAGCGCCGCGCTTGGTCAATTATCCGCATCCTTCTGATGAGATTCGCCGATCAGCGTATCGGCGACCGCGCAGTCGCGGCCAACGAACGCCGTCGGGCGTTTCTCATTTCTAGCCGATGGACGGATGAACGTGCGCGTCGACCGGGGTTTGGTCAGGATTTGATGGGGTCGTGGCCCCTAGTTCATCGGCGAGCGGCGCCGGGCGGTGTGGTCGATGTCGCCCTTGGGCCGTTGCGCCAGGTGGCGCCGGACGTCGCCGACGACCTTGCGCATTCGGGCGTGGCCGTCGTCGGGCAGTGTGCCGCCTCGCTCACTCCGCCCGTCGGAGCCGCGACTTCCCGCGGCGCGTGCATTCGGCCTCGACCTGCAAGCTCGTTAAGAAACTAAATGATTAACTGAGTTACCCAAATTCGGGATGCTTACACGTACCGATAACGCCCACCATCGGCGGCCGAACCGGCGTCAGCGGATCAGAGCGGGGTGAGGTTCTTCTTGGCCGCTCGCCGCAGCTGGATCATTCGGGCCGCACCCACGAGGACGGTGATGGTCGCGCCCGCCACGGCGGCAAGAAGGTACCCCACGCCGACCGGAAGGTTCCAGTGCAGCATCAGGAAGTGCACCGTCACGGAATCGGTGTTCTGAGCGACGAAGACGAGCAGGACGATGAGGATCAGCAAGCCGACCACGAGCGCCCACCAGGCCGCCGCCAGCCGCGTGAACGAACGGCTTGCCCGTGGCGTGGCGACCGTCGCGGGCGCAGGTGACGGCTGGGACGGAACCGAGGGATTAGTGCTCATGGTGGTGACTAGCCCGTAACGGACCCGGCCAAACGCTCCGCCCGCGCGGGGTTTGGCCCTCCGGCCTGCGGGTATATCGGACGCAATGACTGTTAGAACTGCCTTGCGAAGCGCCCGAAACGGGCAACGGCGGGTGGCGCGCGTGCAACGGCGTCTGTGGCTGGCCGAGTTGGCGCTGTGGCCGGCGGCCACCCTGTCGGCGGTGTTGCTGGCGGCGGGCGCCTGGGTGGTGTGGCAACGCAGGTCGGGCGCGCCCGAGACGGCGGGCACGAGCGCGCCCCCGGTCGACGCGGCCCAGCCTGCGCGGCCCGGCGGCTAGCCGCGGCGAAAGCGCTTCGCCGCCAACAGCACCCAGGAGACCGCGGCGGCTACGAACGCGAATCCCTGCGCGGCCCCGGTGCGGTGGGTCGGGTAGAGCACCCCGGCGACGTAGCGGTCGATGAAGCCTGTCGTGGGCAAGGGATCCATGCCGGCGCGCCGGCGCGACCACGCTTCCAGCGATGTCAACGGGCAGGGGAGCTCGAGCCCGACCACGGCGACTCCCCAGGCAACCGCGGGCACGTGGAACACCACGGTGCGGGGCCAGCGCAGCGCGAGGAAGCCACCCGACGGGACGTACACGAGGTAGGCGAAGTGGGCGGCGACGGTCGCCGCCACGGCGGCGGCGTATCCCCTTCTCACGGTCGGCACGCGCGGACGTCGTAGCGCCGCTCAGCGTAGGCGAGGTCGTCGCGCCACAGACGTGCGGCGGCGTGGCGCATCAGCGGTGAGATCAGTGGTGCCGCCCGCGAGGCCCGCTTGAAGCCCGGACGGTTCGAGTAGGCGATGGTCGCTTCCAGCACGGCGGTCCGTGGTCGCCCGTCGGGCCCTGAACCCATTGGCGTGGCGTGTGTTTCGACGACGCTGCCGACGCCCTCCCCGTCCACGATGCGCATCACGATGGTGCGCGCCTCCGGGCAGGTGAACTCCGCAATGACGGGCACCCCGAGGCGGCCGATCCGGAAGGTGACCGCGACCAGGAAGCGGTCGGCCTGTTCGGTGGGCGTGGTGAGCACCTCGAGCCTGGCGAACGAGTACGGATGGAACCACGCACCATGCCAGGGGTCGAGTCGGTTGGCGATGATGTCGGCCGGCTCGCATACACCGACCATGCGGGTGACGGCGGCCATCGTGTCACCGGCCGGGCGCTCCGGGAGCACCGGCTCGGCAAGCGGTGCCTCGCCGCCGACTTTGTCGAGACGCACCCACGCCAGGGTGCCGTCGTCGTGGCTGGGCAATGGGCTCCAGCCGAATTCGCGGCGGGCGCCGTCCAGCGCCAGCCCGTGCCATCGGCAGATCAGCCTGCCTTTGTCGACGATTCCGGTGGCAAGATCGGCGCCCAGGTGGGGACAACCGCGCGGGCCGACGCGAAGGCGGCGCAGGCCGTCTCGCCAGGCCACGATGTCCACACCGGCCACGCGGGCCCCGTACGGCCGCCCTTCGCGCACGTCGCGGCTCGCGGCGATCGCATACCAGTTCCCGGTGGGTCGCTGCTGGGAGCGGTTGAGCGCCGATTCGATGAGACGTGGGTCGGCTTCTCGATACGTCGGCTCCTGAGCGGCCCACGACGTGCGCGGGATGACCTGCAGCGGCCAGTCTTTGGGCCACCGTTGGCTGATCTGTCTGCGGATGCTCATGGTCGTGTGGCTCTTTCACGCGTGGCCAGCCATCGCAGCAGTGGCGAGCGGCCCCGGGTGGGTACGGATTGCAGCGGGTGGCCGGCCAGTCCCCATGATCTCAGCAATTCGTTGGCCGCGCACCATCCGGTGGTCGCGGCGCGCTCCATCAGCGCTACCGGCAGGTCGATGCGGATGGCGTCGCCGGCCAGCACCAGACCCGGATGAGGGGTGACCACCCGGGGCCGGTCGCCGTAGGAACCCGGAGCGAACAACGGGCAGTCGCCACGCACCAGTGACACCTCGGAAACGATCTGCGCCGCCGCGGTTTCCGGGTACAACCGGTGCAGCTGGTCGATGGCCGCCGCGCGCGAGTCGGGGGAGTCGAGGGCGTAACAGTGCAGTTCGACGACCGAGCCACGGTGCCCCCGGGCCCATTCGGCGGCCTGAAGCTCGTAGCGCTCCAGGACGCTGATATTGTCCAGCGGCTTGTGGCCGGCGGTTCCCAGAAACGGCGGCCGGTTGGCGGCGACCGGGCGATCGAGCCAGAGCCGGTGGACGGCGAACGCCGGCGCGACGCGCATCCGCTCTATCTGCGCGCGCCAGGTGTCGCCCCCGAGGCCGTCGGACGCGGCCACGATCCTCTGCAGCCCGGCGATGTCGGTGGCGAGCACGACGGCGTCGGCGTCAAGCCGTTCCCCGGAGTCGGTATACACCCGGTACGGCGCCGCCGGGCCGGCGTCGATTCGGGCCACGCCGGTACCGAGCCGGATTCGGGCACCGTGCTTTTCGAGGTGGCGCTGGAGCGGCCCCCAGAGCGCGCTGTCGTAGTTCTCGGTGGGGACGTCGAAGATGAGTCCCTCGCTGGAGCCGAGGAAGTAGATGTGGAACATGGTGGCCAGCTCGGCGGCGGACAGCTCGGAGGGGTCGGCGAAGAAGCTCCGCGAAAACACCTCGAAAGCCAGGTGGCGCGCGGCTTCCGGGAACCGGATATTCGCCAGAAACGTTGCGGCGTCCACGTTGTCGAGGCGCCGATAAATGTCGGGCACCGACACCGCAGCCAGGGGCGCCGCCGCCCGCGCATCGATCTCGAGAAAGTCGCGGAGCCGGAAGGTGGGGCTGCGCGCGGCGAAGGCCACGGCGTTCCAGGGCGGGGTCTGGGGCAGCCCCCGGAAGCTGTCGCGCCGCCCGGCCCCGTCGATGAGGGGATAGTCCTCGACCGGGGTGAGCATCCGCAGCCGCGGGTCGATGCGCGCCAGCAGGGCGCGTAGGTTGTAGTACTGGCGGAAGAAGGCGTGGAAACCCCGGTTCATGGCCAACGGCGATGCGCCGTGCCGCTCGGTCCAGCCGCCCACCCTGCCGCCGAGGTAGTCCTCGCGTTCGATCACCTCGACGGCGACGCCGCGTTCGGCCAGCCCGGTGGCGACCGTCAGGCCCGCGATGCCGCCGCCGACGACGACCGCCCGCGGGCGCGCCGGCAGGGCATCGGCATTCGGCAATCCGCTTGGTGCTGCGAACGTTTCGCGGCGGCGATCGGTCCCCGTCATGACGGGGCGTCCGCGAGGAAGGTGTGGACGATGTTGGCCTCCCAGCCGGGCACCGTCTCGCTGTGCACCGCCGCGAACCCCGCGTCGGCGAGGCGCCGGCGGAACCGTGCCGCGCCGTCGAACGCCAGGACACTGCGCCAGAGGTAGCGGTACAGGGCGGTGTCGCGGGTGCGCAGCCACCCGGCGGGGATGATGATGCTCCAGCAGACGGCGTGCCAGATCGCTGTTGCGGGTCGGGAGTCGCGCACCGAGTACTCGTGCACGGCCAGGGTGCCGCCGGGCCGCAGCAGCGCGCGGAATCGCCGCAGTTGCTCGTCGGGTTCGGCGACGTTGCGGATCAGGTACGCGGCCAGGATGCCGTCGAACGGAGCCGTGATGCCCTGCTCGGCCAGGCGCTCGATGGGCGTGTGCACGAAGCGCACCGACGCGGGAAAGCCCTTCGCGCGCGCCGCGTCGAGCATGCCGCGCGACGCGTCGACGGCGACGATCTCCGCCTCGGGCGCGACGGCGAGCAGGGCGGCCGTCGACGCCCCGGTGCCGCACCCTGCGTCGAGGATCCGTAATCCCTTGCCGCGGTTGGGCAGTCGCATGCGGCGCGCCGAGAGCAGCAGGTGGGCGTGGTAGCCGGGGTTGGCGCCGACCAGCCGGTCGTATGCCGACGCCCCGGCGTCGAACGCGGCGGACAGGTCGCCGTGGGGCAGCCCCAGCTCACCGACGCGCACGTTGCCGTTCCCAGAGCAGCAGCACCGCGGTGACCATCGCAAAACCGAACAGGAAGTCCTCGATCGGGATGTCGAACGGGAATCGAACGCCGGTGGTCTGGTGGTCGTCGTAGATGACGATGGGGGAGCTGAGCTTGGTTAGCCAGCCGTCGACGGGAATCTGGAAGCCCAGCACGATCACCATCGACAGCCAGTAGGCCGGCCGGCGGAACAGGCCGGTGCGCAGCACCGCCAGTTCCAGCGCGCAGACCGCCGCGACGGCCACCGCCGCCGGCACCGTGTAGCCCAGCCCGGTCATCGGCGGTGGACCTTGCCGAGGATGGTGCCCACGGCGTTGTAGGTCAGCAGCCCGCACACCGGGATCACCAGGAAGAACAGCACTTCCTCGATGGGCACGCGGAACGGGATGAGAAGGCCGCTGATGTAGGTGGGGCTGTAGCGCCACACGTGCGCGGCGACGGCGATCTCGTCCCAGATCAAGAAGACGGCCGCGACCGGCGGGACGGCCCGGGCGAGCCGCCGCCACTGGCGGTAGACGCCGGGTCCGAAAGCTTCCAGCGGCGCGGTGATCGCCAGGCAGGCGGCCAGGACCAGCAGATATTGCCACCGATCGCTCATGCGGCTCCTGGAGGATCAGAAACAGTCGCCGCGCTGCCGCGCGCCCGCCACGACCGTATCAGCCCCACCCCGGCGACCTGGAGCCGTCGAGCCTTGCCCACGGTGGCGCGGTGGCTGAACACGGCGAAGTCGCTCGCCTCGATGCGGTCCAGGATTTCCGCGTACAGCTCCGCCGCCGTCGTCACGCACGGCCGCGAGCGCGGCGCCAGTGTGGCGATCCCCGCGTCAGCGAATCGGTATGTTTCCCGGGCGATCTCGTGCTGGGCGGCCAGGGCGTCGCGCACCCGCGGATCGGTGCGGCGGTGCCGGTGGCACCACATCAGCAGGTCGCGGTCGACGCCGTGCGCGGCCAGCTCGTCGGCCGGGAGGTAGACCCGCCCGCGCAGCAGGTCCTCGTCGACGTCGCGCAGGAAGTTGGTGAGCTGAAAGGCCCGGCCGAGCGCCGCGGCGTACGGGGCGGCCTGCTCGACCGGCACCACGGTGCCCAGCACGGGCAGCACCTGCAGGCCGATCGCCTCCGCGGACCCCCGCATGTAGAGGTTCAGCGCGCCGCGGTCGGGATAGTCGGTGACCGTGAGGTCCATCCGCATCGACGCCAGGAAGTCTTCGAACAGTTCGGCGCCGATGCGGTAGCGGCGGGCGGTGTGGGTGACCGCCAGCAGGACCGGGTCGTCGGCATGGTCGTCGGCATGGTCGTCGGCGCCGCCGCCGGCGAAGAACCGGTCGGCAAGGTGCTGTAGCCGTTCGGCCCTGACGTCGGTGCCCAGCGTGGGGTCGAGATCGTCGAGGATGTCGTCGGCGTAGCGCGCAAAGCCGTACAGCGCGTGCACGGCGGGCCGCTGATCGGGCGCCAGCAGCCGGGTGGCGAGGAAGAAGGTGCGGCCGTGCGCGGCATTGAGTTCGCGGCAGCGGCGATATCCGGCTCGCAGGCGAGGGTCGTCGATTCCGGCCGCGTCGAGCTCGCCGCGGATCATGGCGTTCCGGCTTTCGTGTCGACGTGCGTTGTCCTCCGGCCCGCACGGTGCGGACCGGGTCCGGTGATGCGGTCGGCGGCGAGGCGCCCGGAGATCAGGGCGGTCGGGACACCGACACCCGGAACGGTGGACGACCCGGCGAGCACGGCGTTGTCGATGCCGCGCACCATGTTCGCGGGCCGGAACGGACCGGTCTGGGCGAACGTGTGGGCGAGCGCGAACGGGCTGCCGGCGGCCATGCCCTGACGCGCCCAGTCGGCCGGGGTGACGACGTCCAGGATGGTCGCGTCGTCGCGCAAGCTCGGCAGCAGCCGCTCGGTGACGTGGTCGATCATGTTCTCGGTGTAGGCGCCGCGCACCGCGGCCCAATCGACGGTGCCGCGGTCGAGGTTCGGCGCGGGCGCGAGCACGTACAGGAGGTCGCGCCCGGCCGGGGCGAGCGCGGGGTCGCTCGCCGTCGGGCGGGTCACCAGCAGCGACGGATCCCGCATGAGCCGGCCATCGCGGACGATGTCGGTGAACGTCTGATCCCACGCGTCGCCGAAGAGGATTGTGTGGTGCGCGGTTTCGGGCACAACGGTGCGGCATCCGATGTGGGCCACGACGGCCGACGGCGACGGCCGCAGCGGGAGCACCCGCCGCGGTGTGCGACCCAACAGGGCATAGGTTTGCGGCAGTTCGGTGGTCAACACCACCGCGTCGCACTCGATGCGCTCGGACCGGTCCGTGCGCACGGCGTTGATCCGGCCGCCGGCGCGTTCGAGTCCGGTGACCGCGGCGCCGTAGCGGAACGTGACCCCCGCGTCGCTCGCCGCGGCGGCGAGCGCGTCCGGCAGCGCTCGCACGCCGCCGCGCGGGAACACCACTCCCGAGATGGTGTCCATGTAAGCGATGACCGCGTACACGGCCAACGCGTCGCGGGGCGCCACGCCGGCGTACAGCGACTGGAAGGTGAAGACCCGCTGCAGCCGTTCGTCGCTGATGTGGCGCTTGACCATTCGTTCCCACTTGCGGAAGCCTCCGATCGCGGCCAGCCGCGCGAGTTGCGGGGTCAGCATCGACAGCGGCGAATCGAAGTTGGCGGCGATGAAACCGTCGAACTCGATGCGGTACAAGCGCCCGAGCCACTCGCGCAGCCGTCGGTAGCCCGCTGCCTGCCCGAAGCCAGCGAACTGTTCGATCGCCGCGGCCATCCGCTCCGCGTCGCTGTGCACGTCGATGGCGCTGCCATCCGCGAAGACCGCCCGGTACGCCGGGTCGACGGGCAACAGCTCGAGGCGGTCGGACCTGTTCTCGCCTACGGCCGCGAACGCGTCGTCGATGATCTCCGGCATGGTCAACACCGTGGGTCCGGTGTCGACTCGGTAGCCGTCCAGGTCGAGCCGCCCGGCCCGGCCACCAGGCCAGGGGTAGCGTTCGACGACCGTGACCTCGCGGCCACGGCCGGCCAGGTGCAGCGCCGAGGCCAGCCCGGCCAGGCCGGCGCCGACCACGACGACGCGTTCGGTGCGTCCCCCGACGGTCCGCATGGTCAACGGGTTCCCACCTTCGTCATCCTCATACTTCCCTGTCCGTGCAGGCGGCCGCCATGTCGTCCAGCGCGCCGCGAAGCGCCTCTTCGATCGCCATGTCACGGAGGTGTTCGCGGGCGGACGCGACGCGGTCGCTGATCATTCCTTCTATCAGCTCGACCGCGCCGGTGGCCATGATCAGTTCCTTACATCGGTCCACCCCGGCCTCGTCGATCCGCTCGCTGGTCAGCAGCGCGCCGATTTCCTGCCGGGTGGGCACGTCGGCCAACTGGAAGGCGGTGACTACCACGCTGGTGGCCTTCCGTTCGAGCAGGTCCCCTCCGCTGGGCTTCCCGGTGGTGGCCGGGGAGCCGAAGACACCGAGGACGTCGTCGCGGAGCTGAAACGCCTCCCCGAGGTCGGCGCCGTACCGCCCAAGCCGCGTCAACGTCCGCTCGTCGCAGCCGGCCATGGCGGCGCCCATCTCGAGCGGCCGGCGCACCGTGTAGTTGCCCGACTTTCGGCGCGCCACGTCGAGTACCGCCTCCAGGGTGGGCAGGTTGCCGACGTCGCTTGCCAGATCGGCGAATTGACCCACCGCGAGTTCGGTGCGCATCGCGTCGTAGCGCGGCCACACCAGTTGCA
Organism: Mycobacterium sp. 050134; assembly: GCF_036409085.1. Taxonomy (NCBI): domain Bacteria; kingdom Bacillati; phylum Actinomycetota; class Actinomycetes; order Mycobacteriales; family Mycobacteriaceae; genus Mycobacterium; species Mycobacterium sp. 050134. The sequence goes on along the minus strand of NZ_JAZGLV010000004.1, from coordinate 27,645 downwards.
GGCGCCGCGGGTCGACGCCGCTCTCGCGCAGCATCTGCTCGGCCCAGATGAGGCAGAGGTCGCCCAGGAGGATGGCCGACGACTCACCGAACCGGGGCGCGGAACCGGCCAGGCCGCGCCGGCGATGCCACTCGGCGAATTGCAGGTGGGCCGACGGGCGTCCGCGCCGTTCGGGCGAACCGTCCATCACGTCGTCCTGCAGGAGCGCAAAGGCGTGCAGGAGCTCCAGGCTGGCGGCGGCGCGCACGGCGGCCCGGCTCGGCGCCGCGCCGCACAGCCAGCCGAGATACATGAAGGTGGACCTCAGGCATTTGCCGCCCGAGACGAACTCCACCAAGACGTCACCGGCCGCGTCCACCCGCGTCGCGGCCAGCTCACGGGACTGGTGGCCGACGAACTCGGCGATGTCGGCGAGAACCGAGCGCCGCAGCTGGGACCGCCAGCCGTGCAGCCCGTCCTTGTCCAGGCAGGCGGAGGCTGCCGGCGGCGCTTCGGTGGCCGATTTCAACGACAACGCATGCATGTGGCCCACGCGCTCCCTCCCGTGCGGCTCGTCGACCGCAGGCTCGAACGGCACTCTGGCTCGCAAAACCGCTCCGGCCTGGCGATCGTCGGGCGGCCTGTCCCGCCCAACTACCTTCATTTTTTTAAACATTAACTTATTGAAGGGAATTTCGCATCCCGTTTCCGGGGGCTTTGGGACGGAAGGTGAGTTTCAACGATTTAAACGTTAACCAACTGAAATGATTCGTGTATCCAAGATATGCTGATGAGGTTATGGACGCTGAGGAGCGGCGCTGGGGGCGAGAGGCCTTGGAGTCGCTGATCTCGGCCGACCTGCGGGAGATTTCCACCGAATCCGACCAGATCGGCCGGCTGTTCGCGGTCACACACGACCTGCGCCCCAACGACTTTCGCGCCTTGTTGCACATCATGGTCGCGGAGACGGCGGGACGCCCGATGGCGTCGGGCGATCTGAGCCAACGGATGGGACTGTCCGGTTCGGCCATCACCTACCTGGTGGATCGGCTGATCGAATCGGGCCACCTTCGCCGCGACTCGCACCCCGACGACCGGCGCAAGGTCATTCTCCGTCGCGGGGACTCGGCTCTGGCCACGGCGCGATCCTTCTTCAGCCCGCTCTCGGAGCACACGCGCGCCGCGTTGACGGACCTGCCCGACGAGGATCTGCTGGCAGCCCACCGGGTTTTCTCCGGGCTAATCGCCGCGATGCGGGGCTTTCAGGACGAACTGGGCGACCCGCATGACTGACGTGGGCGGCTCGGTTGCGCGAAGGTCCTCCGCCTTTGTGGTCAGCGTGACTTTTTCTCCGGGTCCATGGGCGCCACCGCCGCGCGCCGGCCGTCGCGGATCTCGCCTCCTGGCGGCGCCCACGGGATGGCGGGCGTTTCGGTGATCCTCCGCCTCGTCCGTACCCTGCTCCCGGCGGGCGTTGCTGGACGGGTCGTACGCCCTCGACCTGTGGCTTTGCTGTTCCGGCGCTCGCCCGACGTGACGTGGGCCCGACCGGCTGAGGGGCGCACAGTTGGACGGCTTGCGGCGCAACGCCATCGAGCCGAGCCCCTCGCGCGCCGGGCCGAGGTTACGCCCGGGTAAACCGGTGCCGCGGTGAGCGGCGCCTCGCTCCACCGTCTCCGGTCGGACGCTCATCGGCCGCGTTGCTGACGGGCGGAGCAGGCGCTTAGGCTTCCGGCCATGTACGAGACATCTCCGGTTCACGGATGTTCTGTGTTCGTGCGTTGTTGTCGCTGACCCGTCCGTGCTCGTGGTCCGGCGCGGGGTCGGTGATTTTCACTTCGGATTCTCACCGCGCCTCACTGCTTTCACTCCCATCCCGCGACAACGGGAAAGCCCCGTCGACACGCATCGGAAGGCCCAGGATGTCCACACGGTATGGAGGCATGAGCGGTGGCGTGCGGCGCGTCGCGGCGCTGGCCCTGGCCGTGGGGGTGGCAGCGGGGTGTCAGGGCGGCGCCAGCGACGCCGTGGGCGGCGGTGGACTGAATCAGGGGAATACGAAGATCACTCTCGTCGCGTACTCGGTCCCGGAACCGGGGTGGAGCAAGGTGATCCCGGCGTTTTATGCCTCCGAGGAGGGCAGGGGCGTCCAGGTCGTCGCGTCGTACGCGGCCTCGGCTGACCAGTCGCGCGGCGTCGTGGAGGGCAAGCCGGCGGACGTGGTGAACTTCTCGGTCGAGCCGGACATCACCCGACTGGTCAGGGCGGGCAAGGTCTCTGCCGACTGGGACAAAGACGGCACCAAGGGCGTCCCGTTCGGCTCGGTCGTGACGCTGGTGGTGCGCAAGGGCAATCCGAAGAACATCAGGGACTGGGACGACCTGCTGCGGCCCGGCGTGGAGGTGATCACCCCCAGCCCCTTGAGCTCGGGCTCCGCGAAATGGAACCTCTTGGCGCCGTATGCCGCCAAGAGCGGGGGCGGCGCAGATGCGCGGGCGGGCATCGAGTACATCAGCAGGTTGGTGAGCGAGCACGTCAAGCTGCGCCCAGGGTCCGGGCGGGTCGCCACAGACGTCTTCGTCGAGGGCAGCGGTGACGTGTTGATCAGCTACGAGAACGAGGCGATCGCGGCCGAACGGCACGGCAAACCGGTCGAACATGTCATCCCGCCGCAGACCTTCAAAATCGAGAACCCGCTGGCAGTGGTGAGCAGCAGCCCCCATCCCGATGCCGCGGCGGCCTTCAAGAATTTTCAGTTCACGGCCGCCGCACAGCAAGTCTGGGCGCAAGCGGGCTTTCGGCCGGTCGACCCCGCAGTCGCGGCGAGGTTCCGGGAACAATATCCGGTGCCGGTGAAGCTGTGGACGATTGCCGACCTCGGGGGGTGGGCGGCGGCCGATCCGCAGCTATTCGACAAGGGCACGGGCAGCATCACCAAGGTCTATCTGCAGGCCACCGGATGACCACCACAATCGTTCCCGACCCGGAGGCGATCCGGCCCGAACTGGCCCAGCCCGGCAGTGAATTCGAACGCGCGGTGCCCACCGTGTCGTCAAGCCGCCCGCCGGGCGGCACGTCGCTTCGGGTCGGCGTGGCGGCGCTGTGGCTTTCGCTCATCGTGCTGTTGCCGCTGGCGGCCATTATGTGGCAGGCCGGCGGGCACGGCTGGCAGGCCTTCTGGCTGGCGGTCACGTCGCATGCCGCCGTCGAGTCGTTCCGAGTCACCCTCACGATCTCGGTGGTGGTCACCATCATCAATGTCCTATTCGGTCTGATGACCGCGTGGGTGTTGGTGCGGGACAACTTCTTCGGCAAAGGGATACTGGACGCGATCATCGATCTGCCGTTCGCGTTGCCGACCATCGTCACCAGCCTCGTGATGCTCGCCCTATACGGAAAAAGCAGCCCGGTCGGGATTCACCTGCAGCACACGCCGCCGGGGGTGACAGTGGCGCTGGTGTTCGTCACGCTGCCCCTGGTGGTTCGGGCGGTCCAGCCGGTGCTGCTGGAGATTGACCGCGAAGTCGAGGAGGCGGCGGCGTCGCTGGGCGCCACCGGGCCCAAGATCTTCACGTCGATCGTGCTGCCGTCACTGGCCCCGGCGCTGTTGTCCGGCGCGGGGCTGGCGTTCTCGCGCGCCATCGGGGAGTTCGGTTCGGTCGTGACGATCGGCGGCGCGGTGCCAGGCAAGACCGAGGTTTCGTCGCAGTGGATACGATCCCTGATCGAGAATGACGACCGTACCGGCGCCGCCGCGATCTCCATTGTCCTGCTGTCCATCTCGTTCACAGTCCTACTTCTCTTGCGGGTGGTCGGCGGACGCGCGGCCAAGCGCGAGGAGAAGGCCGCATGACATCGCTGCCGTGGGTTCGCTACGCCACCCGGTACGCGGTGGTGGCCTATATCGCCGTGATGCTCATCGTTCCGGTGACACTGATACTGCTGCGCACCTTCCGGCCCGGGCTGGGGCAGTTCTTCGAGTGGATCAGCACGCCGGCCGCGATATCGGCGCTGAACCTGTCGTTGCTGGTGGTGGCGATCGTGGTGCCGCTGAATGTGGCCTTCGGCATTCCCACGTCGTTGTTGATGGCACGCAACCGCTTTCGGGGCCGGGCGGTGTTGCAGACGATCATCGACCTGCCGTTCGCGGTGTCGCCCATCATCGTGGGCGTGGCCTTGATCGTGCTGTGGGGGTCGGCCGGCGCGTTCGGCTTTGTCGAGAACAACCTGGGGTTCAAGATCATCTTCGGCCTGCCGGGCATCGTGCTGGCCAGCATCTTCGTCACCCTGCCCTTCGTGGTGCGCGAGGTGCAACCGGTGCTCGTGGAGTTGGGGACCGAACAGGAGCAGGCCGCGGCCACGCTGGGTTCGAGTTGGTGGCAGACCTTTTGGCGGATCACGTTGCCGTCGATCCGGTGGGGGCTGACCTACGGCGTCGTCTTGACGACCGCTCGCACCCTGGGCGAGTTCGGCGCGGTGATCATGGTCTCGTCGAACCTGCCCGGAGAATCACAGACCCTCACGCTGCTGGTCAACGACCGCTACAACCGCGGCGCCGAGTACGGCGCCTACGCTCTGTCCACCCTGCTCATGGGTGTTGCGGTGGCGTTCCTCATCGTCAAGGTGATCCTGCTCGTTCGCCGGGCACGCGCGAATGCCCCAGCCTGACAAGGAGATCGAAGCACATGACGGAAACCGTAGCCGAGCCGGCCATCGTGGTGCGTGATGCGTATAAGCATTACGGGGATTTCGTGGCGCTGGATCATGTGGATTTTGTGGTGCCGACGGGTTCGTTGACGGCGCTGCTGGGGCCGAGTGGTTCGGGTAAGTCGACATTGTTGCGGGCGATCGCGGGGCTGGATCAGCCCGATAGCGGGACGGTGACCATCAACGGTCAGGACGTGACCCGGGTGCCGCCGCAGCGGCGCGGGATCGGGTTTGTGTTCCAGCACTATGCGGCATTCAAGCATCTGACGGTGCGCGACAACGTGGCCTACGGCTTGAAGATCCGCAAGCGACCCAAGGCCGAGGTCAAGGCCAAGGTGGACGAATTGCTGGACGTGGTGGGGTTGAGCGGGTTTCAGCGGCGCTATCCCAATCAGCTCTCTGGTGGGCAGCGTCAGCGGATGGCGTTGGCGCGGGCGATGGCGGTCGATCCGCAAGTGTTGTTGCTCGACGAGCCGTTCGGCGCCTTGGACGCCAAGGTGCGGGAGGACTTGCGGGCGTGGTTGCGGCGGCTGCATGACGAGGTGCATGTGACCACGGTGCTAGTGACCCACGACCAGGCCGAGGCGCTCGATGTGGCCGATCGGATCGCGGTGCTCAACAAGGGGCACATCGAGCAGATCGGCTCACCCACCGACGTCTACGACTTCCCCACGAACGCGTTCGTGATGTCGTTTCTGGGCGCGGTGTCCGCCCTCAACGGCGTGTTGGTGCGCCCGCACGACATTCGGGTGGGCCGCAAGCCCGATATGGCCGTCGCCGGGGGCGACGGCACCGCCGAGTCGATCGGGGTCGTGCGGGCCACCGTCGACCGGGTGGTCGCGCTGGGGTTCGAGGTGCGTGTCGAGCTGACCAACGCGCAAACGCACGCACCGTTCACCGCCGAGATCACCCGCGGCGACGCCGAGGCATTGGCCCTGCGCGACGGCGACACCGTGTACGTGCGGGCCACCCGGGTGCCGGCGATCGGGGGCGAGGTTGCCCCGGCGGGCGGTGGCGTACTCACATCGACCTGACTTTCGCTGCCGCCACGGCGACGCTGACCCGCCGACCCGCCGACGGGCGGCCCGCATCCGATCTCGTGGCCCTGCCGTTCGAGTGGGGTTCCGCTCTAGCGCCCCAACAGGTGACGCAGCGCCTCGTCGAGTTGTGGTTGGCGGAACCGGTGTCCGGCCGCGATGAGCTTGGCGGGCAGCACCCGTTGACTGGCGCACGCCAGTTCGCGGGCGCCTTGACCGCCGAGCAACAGCCGCGGCCCCAGCGACGGTACCGGCAGCAGCGCTGGCCGGTGCAGCACGCGTGCCAGCATTTCGGTGTACTCGCTGTTACGAACCGGTTGTGGCGCAACGGCATTCACCGGACCTGACAACGCGGTATCCCACAGCGCGCGGTGATAGACGTCCACCAGGTCGTCGATCCCGATCCAGGACAGCCATTGGCGGCCGTCACCCAACCGGCCGCCGAGGCCGGCGCCGAACAGCGGGCGCATCAACCGCAACGTGCCGCCGCGCGGGGACTGCACGATCCCGGTGCGCACCCGCACTACCCGGGCGCCGGCCTGCTCGGCGGGCGCGGTTGCGTCCTCCCACTCGGCGACGACGTCGGCCAGGAACCCGTCGCCGCGCCCGCTGTCCTCGGTGAGGGTGGCATCGCCACGGTCGTATCCGTAGTAGCCGATCGCGGAGGCGCAGATGAGTGCCGGCGGCCGCGGACCGCTGCGTCCCAGCAGCTCGGCCAGCCGGCGGGTTGGGCCGATCCTGCTGTCGCGGATGGCCTTTCGGTGCTTCGCGGTGAACCGGCCGGCGATCGAGGCGCCGGCCAGGTGGATGACGGCGTCGACGCCGTCCAACAGCCGGGGGTCGGGGTCTTGCGCGTTCCATCGCCGCTCGTCGTCGGAGCGCGGTTGGCCGCGGACCAGCCGGATCACCCGATGGCCGCCGGTGCTCAGGAACGCCGTCAGCGCCGATCCGACCAGTCCCGACGATCCGGTGACGGCGATCGTCGCGGCGCCCAGCCCGTGCTCCGCCCCCAGCCGATGGGCGGCCAGGTCGTCGGCGAGCTGGCGGTGCCGATAGACGAACATGGGACGCAGCAGCGACCCGGGCACCGGGGTGTCGACCCGGTCGATGACCCGGGTCCGGCCGCCGCCGACGTCTTCGAAGTCGTGAGTGTGCCGCCAGCGCACCGCCATTCGCGCCGGCAGGGCGGCCGGACCGTCGCCGCCGATGGCGTCGACGAACCGACGGGGCGGGTCGTAGCCGTCCGGCTGATGGACGGCGACCCATCGCAGCCCGCCGGGCAGCGCCAGCGTCGCGCGCCCGTCGCGGAGCGAGGAGGCCTCGGTCAGCAACCGCATGGGCTGCCACGGCGGCGACAGCCGGGCGAAGGCGCCGGGTCTGGCGTGCCAGGCGAACACGTCGTCGATCGGCGCATCGACGACGGTGGAGAATTCGAGCCCCATCGCTGGAACGTTAGCGGTTCGGCAGGGCGTGCTCGGCGATGGGCAGTCGCGGCTGCGGCTGCCGCTCGCCGCGCTTGGCGGCCAGGTACACCTGGGCGGTCTCCCCGGCCACGGTCCGCCAGTCGAACGCCGACGTCAGCCGCTGCCGGGCGGCGCGGGCGCGCCGCTGGGCGGCGTCCGGGTCGTCGAGGACCGTCCGCACCGCCCCCGCGAGCGCGGCGACGTCACGGGGCGGACACGACACCCCGGTGTGGCCGTCGATCACCGCCTCACCCAGGCCGCCGATGTTGGACGTCACCAGCGGGGTGCCCGCGGCGGCGGCCTCCAGCGCAACGATCCCGAATGGCTCGTAATGGCTGGGCAGCACTGCCGCGTCGGCCCGGTGCAGGACGGCCAGCAGCCCGGCGTGGTCGAGATGGCCGACGAACCGAGTAGCCTTGAGCACCTTGTGCTTTCGGGCCTGCTCGACGAGCCAGTCCTGCTGGGTGCCCTCGCCGGCGATGGTCAGGGTGGTGCCCGGGTGGGTGCGCCGGATGCGGGGCAGCGCGGCGATGGCGTCGTGCACGCCCTTCTCGTACTCCAACCGCCCCAGGTAGAGCAGCTCCGCCGGGCCGGTTCGGGGCCGGCGGGGCGCAAAGGCCCACCGCCCCGCGTCGATGCCGTTGCGGATCACCGTGATTCCCGCCAATCCGGGGCCGAACAGCTCGGTGATCTCGTCGGCCATCGACGCCGAACACGTGATCAGGGAATCGGATTCGCGCACCAACCACGACTCGACTGCGTGCACCTGACGGCTGGTCGGCCCGCTGACCCAGCCGGAATGCCGGCCGGCCTCGGTGGCGTGGATGGTGGAAACGACGGGCACGTCGTAGAACTGGGCCAGGGCGATCGCCGGGTGGGCCACCAGCCAGTCGTGCGCGTGGACGACGTCGGGGTGCCAGCGCCGGTTGCGGCCGGGGGTCTTCACCGACATCCCGGCGCGGATCATGGCGTGGCCCATCGCCAGGGTCCAGGCCATCATGTCGGTGCCGAAGGTGAACTCGTGCGGGTCGTGCGCGGCCGCGATCACCCGGACGCCCTCGACGACCTCGTCGGAGGTGGGGTGGGTGCTCGCGTCGGTGCCGGTCGGGCGGCGCGACAGCACGACGACCTCGTGGCCGGCTTCGGCGAGCGCGGTGGACAGGTGATGGACGTGGCGGCCGAGGCCGCCGATCACCACCGGGGGGTACTCCCACGACACCATCAGGATCTTCACGCGCGTCATCCCTCGCCCGGCGAGCGTGCGCAGAATGCCGCCCGCACCGGCGTGTCGCCGTACAAACACGCACGCTCGCAGGCGGGTGGTGCCCCCAGCTCGCGGGGAAGGCGGGAGGTCACCGGGGCAGCCTGCGCGCGTCCAGGGCGCCGAACAGGCCGTCGGCGCGGTTCCAGCCGTCGGCCAGCCGCTGCGCGGTGTCGCGCCGGCCCGACGCCAGCGCGCCGGCGATCTCGCGGGTGGCGTGGGCGTGCAGGTGCGCCCGGTACCGGGCGTAGTCGGCGGCGGAGTCCTTGCTCACCATGAAGGGCCAGTCGCTGGAGACCGTGAGCAGGGTCTCGCGCAGGATCTGGTCGGCGACCCGGTCGCGGGCGAGCGGCCCGTCGGTCTGTGACAGCGCCTTGTCGACCGTGCTCAGCGCCGTGTCGACGACCTCGGCGTTGAGCTGGACCAGGTCGGCCACCTGGTCGCCGGCCCACACCTGCCAGTCCTTGCCCGAACCCCACGAGCTGGGTGGCAGGGCGACGGGGTCACCGACGAACCCGTCGTCGATCGCGTCGCGCAGCGTGCCGACCCGCACCCCGGCCTCGGGCAGCGCGCGCAGCACCCGCTGCAGCCACGTCGGCCCCTCGTGCCACCAGTGGCCGAACAGCTCCGTGTCGAAGGCCGCGACCACGTGGGCGGGGCGACCGATGCGTTCCGACTCCGAGCGCAACCGGGCGCGAACCACGTCGACGAAGTCGGCGACGTGGGCGTCGACGGCGCGGTCGGCGCGCTCCGGGTCGTACGGCGCCTTGCCCTCCGAGGCCACGTTGCGCCCGGTCACCCGGGCCGGTTTCAGCCCGGTGAGGTGGTCGTAGGTGTGGAAGTCGCGGTACGCCGCGTGGCCGGGATAGCCGGACCGCGGCGACCACACCCGGTAGCTGACCTGCAGGTCGCGGCCGAACGCCACTACCTCGGTGTCCCCGACGGGCCGGCCCAGGGCGGTGTCGCCGTGCAGCGACGGGCCGTCGACCATGAAGTGGGTGACCCCGGCGGCGGCGTAGTCGTGTTCCAGGCCCGGGGCGTAGGCGCATTCCGGCGCCCAGATCCCCGTGGGGCGCGATCCCAGGCGCGCTTGGGCGTCGGCCAGCCCCTCGCGCAGCGCAAATTCGCGCAGCCGCGGGTTGAGCAGCGGCTGGAAAGGGTGGGCCAGCGGGCCGCCGAGCAACTCCACCGTGCCGGCGTCGACCAGGCCGCGCAGCAGCGGGCTCGCGCCGTGCCGCCACAGGGTGGCGAAGTCGTCCAGCGACCGTTCGGCCAGGGCGCACTCGCGAACCCCGAAGGTCCGCAATGCTTCCGGGGTGCACGACTGATATCCGGCCGACTTCGACCCCCGGTCCGACCGCACGCTGGCGGCCTCCTCGGCCCGCAACCGCCAGTTGGCCAGCCAGTGGTGCATGCCGTCGAGGCAGTACGGGTCGTCGAGCTGGGCGTTGACCACCGGGGTGACGCCGAGGGTGAGCAGGCCCGACCGGCCCTCGTCGGCCAGGGTGCCCAGCGCCCGCATCAGCGGCAGGTAGGCCCCGGCCCAGGACTGGTAGAGCCACTCCTCGCCGACCGGCCAGCGGCCGTGGTGGGCCAGCCACGGCAGGTGGGTGTGCAGCACCAGCGTGAACAGCCCCGGCACGCGGTCCGCGGGCATGGTCACGGCGCCACCGCGATCGCGACGAGATCCAGGCTGTCGTCGATGTTCCCGCTCTCGACGAGCTCGAAGTCCTCGGTCGTCACCGCGGCGACGTCGGCCGCCAGTTGCGGCGACCACGGCGCGCCGGCCACCGCCCGCTCGATCTGCGCGTCGATGATCGAGCCACCGTGGCGCGCATCCATTTCCCGCAGCCTGGGGCCGTGGTAGAGGCCGCTCACCGTCACCTCGGTGAAGCCCGCATCCGCCAGTAGCTGCGCGAGCTCGTCGGCGTTCAGCTCGCGGGTGTGGAACGGGTTGATCGGGGTGTCGCGGCCCGGGGAGAACGTGATCCGGTTGGGGGTGGACACCATCAGCCGCCCAGACGGTCGCAGCACCCGGGCGCATTCGGCGACGAATTGTGGTTGGTCCCACAGGTGTTCGATGACTTGGAAGTTCACCACAATATCGACCGACGAATCGGGCAGTGGTAGCTCGGCGAGGTTGGCCCGCATCACGTCGACCCGGGGGTAGCGGGTGCGCACATGGGCCACGGTGGCCTCGTCGTAGTCCACGGCGACGACCCGGCGGGCGACGCCGGAGATCAAGTCGGCGCCGTAGCCCTCGCCGCAGCCGGCCTCGAGCACCTCGCGGCCGGCGCAGTAGGGGGCCAGTCGCTGATAAACGACCTGGTGACGGCGGAACCAGTAGTTCTCGATGTCCAGATCGGGGATGGTGCGCTCGCCCGTCAGGACCAGCCCCGCCGGGGCCGCCGCGGAGGCCCCCGACGAGGTGTCGCCGGGGAGGGTCTGGGGAACGTCGGGGACGAATGCGCTCATTGCATAGGGAGGCTAACGCGAAGTGACGGATTAGCGAACCGGGAAGCGGCCCGCCCGGGTTTCACGAGGCGGACGGGCTGCAAGAACGTGCTGGACGGTTCGCTATGGTGTGGAGGCAGACCGCACAAAGTTACCCGGTAGTAACACGCCCGTGCGTGCCCAACGTGTACCGAGATCCCGCAGTCGAGACTGCGGGACTCCTTCGAGGAGGACGAACCACACTCATGACGAACATCGTGGTCCTGATCAAGCAGGTCCCGGACACCTGGTCGGAGCGCAAGCTGTCTGACGGCGACTACACGCTGGACCGCGAGGCCGCCGACGCCGTGCTGGACGAGATCAACGAGCGCGCCGTCGAAGAGGCCCTGCAGATCCGCGAGCGCGAAGGCGGCGAGGGTTCGGTGACCGTGCTGACCGCCGGCCCCGAGCGCGCCACCGAAGCGATCCGCAAGGCGCTGTCGATGGGCGCCGACAAGGCCGTCCACCTCAAGGACGACGGCATGCACGGGTCCTGCGTGGTCCAGACGGCGTGGGCGCTGGCCCGCGCGCTGGGCACCATCGAGGGCACCGAGCTCGTCATCGCCGGCAACGAATCCACCGACGGCTCAGGCGGTGCCGTGCCGGCCATCATCGCGGAGTATCTGGGCCTGCCGCAGCTCACCCACCTGCGCAAGCTGTCCATCGAGAACGGCAAGGTCACCGGCGAGCGCGAGACCGACGACGGCGTGTTCAGCCTCGAGGCCACCCTGCCCGCGGTGGTGAGCGTCACCGAGAAGATCAACGAACCGCGCTTCCCCTCCTTCAAGGGCATCATGGCCGCCAAGAAGAAAGAGGTCACGGTGCTGACCCTGTCCGAGATCGGGGTCGAGGCCGACGAGGTCGGGCTGGCCAACGCCGGGTCGAAGGTGCTGTCGTCGACGCCGAAGCCGCCGAAGACCGCGGGCGAGAAGGTCACCGACGAAGGCGAAGGCGGCAGCCAGATCGCGCAGTACCTGGTCGGCCAGAAGATCATCTGACACTCATCCCAGACACGAGAAGAGCGAACTGAACCATGGCTGAAGTACTCGTGCTCGTCGAGCACGCCGAAGGCGCACTGAAGAAGGTCACGTCCGAACTGATCACCGCCGCCCGCGCGCTGGGTGAGCCGGCCGCCGTCGTCGTCGGCAAGCCCGGCACCGCCGCGCCGCTGGTCGACGGGCTCAAGGAGGCCGGCGCCGCCAAGATCTACGTCGCCGAGTCCGACGACGCCGAGAACTACCTGATCACCCCGGTGGTCGACGTGCTGGCCTCGCTGACCGAGTCCAATTCGCCCGCCGCGGTGCTGCTGTCGGCCAACGCCGACGGCAAGGAGATTGCCGGCCGGCTGGCCGCGCGGATCGGGTCGGGCCTCTTGGTGGACGTGGTCGGGGTCAACGAGGGCAACAAGTTTGTGCACTCCATCTTCGGTGGGGCGTTCACCGTCGAGGCGCAGGCCAACGGCGACACCCCGATCGTCACGGTGCGTGGCGGCGCGATCGACGCTGAGCCGCAGGCCGGCGCCGGTGAGCAGGTGACCGTGGAGGTGCCGGCCCAGTCCGAGAACGCCACCAAGATCACTTCCCGCCAGCCCGCCGTCGCGGGCGACCGCCCGGAACTGACCGAAGCCACCATCGTGGTGTCCGGCGGCCGTGGCGTGGGCAGCGCGGACAACTTCCACGTGGTCGAGGAACTGGCGGACTCGCTCGGCGCCGCCGTCGGCGCTTCCCGTGCCGCCGTCGACTCCGGCTACTACCCGGGCCAGTTCCAGGTGGGCCAGACCGGCAAGACGGTTTCGCCGCAGCTCTACATCGCGCTGGGCATCTCCGGGGCGATCCAGCACCGTGCCGGCATGCAGACCTCAAAGACCATCGTCGCCGTCAACAAGGACGAAGAGGCGCCGATCTTCGAGATCGCCGACTACGGCGTGGTGGGCGACCTGTTCAAGGTCGCGCCGCAGCTGACCGACGCGATCAAGCAGCGCAAGGGCTAGATTTCCTTCTGTTCGCGAGGGGCTCGCGAGCCCCTCGCGAACAGACGCAAAAGCCCGCGCACGCACGGCGTGTCGCGGGCTTTTGCGTCTGCTGGGCGCGATCAGCCGGTCCGAGCCGCGCGGGTCCTGGGGCGGCGCGGCGTCCGGCAGACGCCCGCCCGACGGCTCGCGTTCACGTCCGGATCACGGTCCGGTTGAATGTCACCGAATTTGGCCTCATTTCGTCATCTGACGTGCATCGACACGTCACAGCGTCGATGCCGACTAGCTCATCGGTTACGCGACGTTGTTGACATGAGCATTGCTTCTGTCCTCATACCCAGCGAGAAGCCGGCCCACGCCGCGAGCGCTCCGTCCGGCGGCCCGCACTATTCGTTGTTGCTGTCGACGGACCCCGGCATGATTGAGGCCGCGCAGCGCCTGCGTTACGACGTGTTCACCAGCACGCCCGGCTTCGAGCTCCCGACGGCCGAAGGGGCTCGCATCGACGTCGACCGGTTCGACGAGTTCTGCGATCACCTGCTGGTCCGCGACGACGACACCGGCGAACTGGTGGGCTGCTACCGGATGCTGGCGCCGGCGGGCGCCATCGCGGCCGGCGGCCTTTACACCGAGACCGAATTCGATCTCCGGGCGTTCGACATGCTCAGGCCGGCGCTGGTGGAGATGGGCCGCGCGGTGGTGCGCGACGGGCACCGCAACGGCGGCGTGGTGCTGTTGATGTGGGCAGGCATCCTGGCCTACCTGGACCGCTACGGCTACGACTACGTGACCGGGTGCGTGTCGGTGCCGATCGGCGACGAGTCGGACGGCGACACCCCGGGCAGCCAGCTGCGCGGCGTCCGCGACTTCGTGCTCAGCCGCAACGCCGCGCCGCCGGAGTATCGCGTGCGCCCGTACCGGCCCGTCCGCGTCGGCGGGCGCGCCCTCGACGACATCCCCGCCCCGCCGCGGCCGGCGGTGCCGCCGCTCATGCGCGGCTACCTGCGGCTGGGTGCGCAGGTCTGCGGCGAGCCCGCGCACGACCCCGACTTCGGAGTGGGCGACTTCTGCGTGCTGCTGGACAAGCGCCGGGCCGATACGCGCTATCTCAAACGGTTGCGGTCGGTGTCGGCGGCCACCGAGACGGTGAACGGCGGCGCCGAGTGACCGCGCCGGTGGCGACGGCGGCGGGCGGCCACGCCTGGCTGCCCCGCGCGTCGTGCGGCAGCGGCTGCGTGGGCGTCGGTACCGCCGTTGAATCGCGCCTCCGGGTGGCGGTTCGGGTGACGCTCCGGGTGTCGCTGGCGCTGTTGCTGGCACCGGGAACCCCGCTGATCGCGATGCCGCTGCCGGGCCGAACGCGGGTCCAGCGGATCTACTGCCGGTTGATGCTGCGGTGCTTCGGCGTCCGAATCCGGGTGTCCGGCAGCCCGATTCGCAACCTGCGTGGGGTGCTCGTGGTCAGCGGCCACATATCGTGGCTGGACGTCTTCGCGATCGGTTCGGTGTTGCCCGGATCGTTCGTCGCGCGCGCCGACATGTTCACCGGTCCCGCCATCGGCATCGTGGCCCGGATCTTGAAGATCATCCCCATCGAACGGGCCAGTCTTCGGCGGCTGCCCGCGGTGGTGGACACCGTGGCGCGGCGGCTGCGCGCCGGCCAGACGGTGGTGGCGTTCCCGGAGGGCACCACCTGGTGTGGCGCGCGCGACGACGAGGGCGCGGGCGCGGCGCACCGGGGGCGTCCCGCGCAGACCCACCGAGGATGCGGTTCGTTCTACCCGGCGATGTTCCAGGCCGCGATCGACGCCGGGCGCCCCGTGCAGCCGCTTCGGCTCACCTATCACCACAACGACGGCAGCGTCTCGACCGCACCGGCGTTCGTCGGCGACGACACGCTGCTGCGGTCGATCTACCGGCTCCTCACCGTGCGCCGCACCCTGGCCTGGGTGCGCGTGGAATCCCTGCAGCTGCCGGGCACCGATCGGCGTGACCTCGCCCGCCGCTGCCAATCGGCGGTGCTCGCGGCCGCGCCCACCCGGCCGGCGCGGCATTTGCGGCGGCAGCCAGGTCACGGGCCTGTGCTGGTGGCCTAGCCAAACCGGCCTGCCGGTATCGTGGGTCGCGTCATGGTCTACCTGGATCACGCCGCCACCACCCCGATGCACCCTGCCGCCGTCGAGGCGATGACGGCCGTGCTGGGCATAGTCGGCAACGCGTCTTCGCTGCACACCAGCGGCCGGGCGGCGCGGCGGCGGGTCGAGGAGTCGCGCGAGCTGATCGCGGCCAAGCTCGGCGCGCGTCCGTCCGAGGTGATCTTCACCGCGGGCGGCACCGAGAGCGACAACCTCGCCGTAAAGGGCATCTACTGGGCGCGCCGGGACGCCGAGCCGCGGCTGCGCCGCATCATCACCAGCGAGGTCGAGCACCACGCCGTCCTGGACTCGGTGCAGTGGCTCGCCGAGCACGAGGGCGCCGACGTGACCTGGCTTCCGACCGCGCCGGACGGCTCGGTGTCGGCGGCGGACCTGCGTGCGGCGCTGCAGGCCCACGACGACGTCGCACTGGTCTCGGTGATGTGGGCCAACAACGAGGTGGGCACCGTTGCGCCGGCCGCCGAGTTGGCCACCGTCGCAGCCGAATACGGCGTTCCCATGCACAGCGACGCCGTGCAGGCGGTGGGTCAGTTGCCCGTCGGCTTCGCCGCCAGCGGGCTGTCCGCGATGAGCGTCGCCGCGCACAAGTTCGGCGGACCGCCGGCCATGGGGGCGTTGCTGCTGCGCCGCGATGTCGCGTGCGCGCCGCTCGCCCACGGCGGCGGACAGGAACGCGACATCCGTTCCGGCACAGCGGATGTCGCTGGTGCCGTCGGCATGGCGACCGCCGCGCAGATCGCCGTGGACGGGCTGGAGGCCAACGGGGCGCGGCTGCGGGCCCTGCGCGACCGACTCGTGGACGGGGTGCTCGCCGGCATCGACGACGTCACCCTGAACGGCGCCCGCGACCCGCACCGGCTCCCCGGAAACGCGCACTTCACCTTCCGCGGCTGCGAGGGCGACGCGCTGTTGATGCTGCTGGACGCCAACGGTATCGAGTGCTCCACCGGATCGGCCTGCACGGCCGGTGTCGCGCAGCCGTCGCATGTGCTGATCGCCATGGGCGTCGACGCGGCCAGCGCCCGTGGATCGCTGCGACTGTCCCTGGGCCACACGAGCGTCGACGAGGACGTGGACGCGGTGTTGCGGGTACTGCCCGCGGCCGTGGACCGCGCCCGGGGGGCCGCCCTGGCCGCCGTGGGGGCAGTGAAGTGAAAGTCCTCGCCGCCATGAGTGGCGGCGTCGACTCCTCGGTCGCCGCCGCCCGGATGGTCGATGCCGGGCACGAGGTGGTCGGCGTCCACCTGGCCCTGTCGGCAACACCCGGTACCCTGCGCACCGGATCGCGGGGCTGCTGTTCGAAGGAAGACGCCTCGGACGCTCGCCGGGTCGCCGACGTGCTCGGAATCCCGTTCTACGTCTGGGATTTCGCGGAGCGGTTCTCCGCCGACGTAATCGACGATTTCGTGTCGTCGTACGCCCGCGGCGAGACCCCGAACCCCTGCGTGCGGTGCAATCAGCGGATCAAGTTCTCGGCGTTGTCGGCGAAGGCGCTGGCGCTGGGCTTCGATGCGGTGGCCACCGGCCACTACGCCCGGCTGTCCGGGGGCCGGCTGCGTCGTGCCGTCGATAAGGACAAGGACCAGTCCTACGTGCTGGCCGTGCTGACGGCCGAGCAGTTGCGCCACGCCGCGTTTCCGATCGGCGACACCCCCAAGCCCGAGATCCGCGCCGAGGCCGCCCGCCGCGGCCTGGCGGTCGCCGACAAGCCCGACAGCCACGACATCTGCTTCATCCCCTCCGGCGACACCCGTGCCTTCCTCGGTGCGCGCATCGGGGTCCGCCGCGGCAGCGTGGTCACCGCGGACGGCGCCGTGCTCGCCAGCCACGACGGCGTGCACGGTTTCACGATCGGGCAGCGCAAGGGTCTCGGCATCGCGGGCCCCGGCTCCGACGGGCGCCCCCGCTACGTGACCGCCATCGACGCCGACACCGCGACCGTGCAGGTGGGCGGCGCGGCCGAGCTCGACGTCCACGGCCTCGTTGGGCGTTCCCCGGTCTTCACCGGCGGCACCGCCCCGGAGGGTCCCGTCGAGTGCGTGGTCCAGGTGCGCGCCCACGGCGAAACGGTCGATGCCGTGGCCGAATTGGTCGGCGACGAGCTTGTCGTGCGATTGCGTGCCCCGCTGCGCGGGGTCGCGCCCGGCCAGACCCTGGCGCTCTACCGGCCCGACGTCGACGGCGACGAGGTTCTGGGCAGCGCCACCATCGTCGGCGCCGGACGCTAGGCCGGAACGTTCGCGGCGATGTTCGTCATGACGATGTCGGAGACCGACTGCGGGAAGCCGCAGAACGTGACCTCCAGCAGCGCCACGGACAGCACCCGGTAGTCGCGGCCGCAGCCACCGGGGCCCAGGTGCAGCGTGTTCGCCGCGGTGTTCCACTCGCCGACCAGCAGCTGGCCGGTGGATTCGCCCGCGCAACTGCCGACGGTCTTCACCAGGTTGCCGAACGCGTCGCGGGCCGTCTCGACGTCGCGGTACGCCGCCGCACCCTCCGAGATGAGCGCCCCGTCGGGCGGGTCCTGGAAGGTGGTCTTGTGGAACTCCTCGATGTCGGGTCCGAACGTCGCCGTCTCCGCGTAGAGGAACCGGCACTCCTGCGGCGTGGCTTGCGCAAGGGCGTCGATGTCGACCGGGTTGGTGCCGTCCATCGACGGGATGATGTTGAGGTGTTCGCCGGCCCCGGTGATCGCCCGCATGCGCGACTGGTCCAGCAGGATGGTGTCGACGTTCACGCCGTGCACGACCTTGCGGGTGGCCCCATATCCCGGCAGCGCCGTCCCGTCCACCACCCGGGTGCAGCCCACCGTGAGCAGCACCGCGCCGCACCACAGCAGCGGCCGCGTCAATCTCGCCATGTGCCACACCCCTCTGGGCTTGAAGCTACCCCCCGTACCCACCCCTCGCGACCGACGTTCCACGCGACGTCGAATACGGTTGCCCGGTGAGTGTTTTCGCGACCGCCAGCGGCGTCGGCTCGTGGCCCGGTACCGTCGCGCACACGGCCGCCGAGATCGTCGTCGGAGAATTGGGCGGCGCGCTCGCCCACCTGGTGGAATTGCCCGCCAGGGGAGTGGGCGCCGACACCCTCGGCCGGGCCGGGGCGCTGCTGGTCGACGTCGCCATCGACACCGTGCCGCGCGGGTATCGGATCGCCGCGCGGCCGGGCGCGGTCACCCGGCGAGCCGTCAGCCTGCTCGACGAGGACTGCGACGCCCTGGAGGAGGCCTGGGAGGCGGCCGGCCTGCGCGGCGCCGGGCGCCCGGTCAAGGTGCAGGCCCCCGGGCCCATCACGCTGGCCGCCGGCCTTGAGCTGGCCAACGGCCACCGCGCGATCACCGACCCCGGGGCGCTGCGCGACCTCGCCGCGTCACTGGGCGAAGGCGTGGGCGCCCACCGCGCGGCGCTGGCGCGTCGGCTCGAGACGCCGGTGGTGGTGCAGTTCGACGAACCGTCGCTGTCGAGCGCCTTGGGCGGCCGGTTGACCGGGGTGACGGCGCTGAGCCCGATCGCGCCGCTGGACCAGGCGGTGGCCGCCGCGCTGCTGGACACCTGCGTCACGGCGTCGGGAGCCGAGACGGTGCTGCACTGCTGCGCGCCGGGATTGCCGTGGGACCTGTTGGCGCGCAGCGCAATCGGCGCGTTGTCCGTCGATGCGGGCACGCTGCGGGCGGCCGACCTGGACGGCGTCGCGGCCTTCGTCGAATCGGGCCGCGCCGTCATGCTCGGCGTGGTCCCCGCCGCGGCGCCCGAGCGGCGGCCCTCGGCCGAAGAGGTGGCCGGCGCGGTGGTCGCGGTGACCGATCGCCTCGGGTTTGGCCGCTCGGCGCTGCGGGACCGGATCGGGGTGACCCCGGCATGCGGTCTGGCCGGTGCGACGCCGCAGTGGGCCCGCACCGCGATCGACCTCGCCCGCACGGCGGCCGCCGCGTTCGCCGACGACCCCGACGCCATCTGATCGGCGGGTGCGGGCGTGCCGGGGCGGCTGTCGTCGCCCTTCGATAGCCTGCGGAGGTGAGCCCTGCCGAAGCCGACGACGCACCTCCCGAGGTGCGGCGCCAGTGGCAGGAACTGGCCGACGAAGTTCGCGAGCACCAGTTCCGCTACTACATCAAGGACGCGCCGATCGTTTCGGACGCCGACTTCGACACGATGTTCAACGAACTGCTCACGCTGGAGGATCGCTACCCGGAGTTGCGGGCCCCGGATTCCCCGACGCAACTGGTCGGCGGCGCGGGCTTCGCCACCGACTTCGCCTCGGCCGAACACCTCGAGCGGATGCTCAGCCTCGACGACGTGTTCGACCGCGACGAGCTCGCCGCCTGGAGCGCCCGGGTGGAGAACGAGATCGGCCGTGACCCCCACTACCTGTGCGAGCTGAAGATCGACGGGGTGGCCCTGTCGCTGGTGTACCGCGACGGCCGGCTCGAGCGCGCCGCCACCCGCGGCGACGGCCGCGTCGGCGAAGACGTCACGCTCAACGCGCGCACCATCGACGACGTGCCCGAACGGCTCACCGATGGCGCCGGCTTCCCGATTCCCGGGTTGTTGGAGGTGCGCGGCGAGGTGTTCTTCATGCTCGCCGACTTCGAGGCGCTCAACGCCAGCCTCGTCGAGGACGGCAAGGCGCCGTTCGCCAATCCGCGCAACAGCGCCGCCGGCTCGCTGCGCCAGAAGAACCCGGCCGTGACCGCACGGCGCAAGCTGCGGATGATCTGCCACGGCATCGGGCGCACCGAAGGCTTCGCGCCGAAAACTCAGCACGAGGCCTACACGGCGCTGCGCGCGTGGGGATTGCCGGTGGCCGAGGAGACCTCCCGGGTGCGGGGCCTGGCCGCCGTCGAGGAACGCGTCGCGTACTGGGGGGAGCACCGCTACGACGTCGCGCACGAGATCGACGGCGTGGTGGTCAAAGTCGACGACGTCGCGCTGCAGCGCCGGCTCGGGACGACGTCGAGGGCGCCGCGATGGGCGGTGGCCTACAAGTACCCGCCCCAGGAGGCGCAGACCAAGCTGCTCGACATCCGCGTGAACGTGGGGCGCACCGGCCGGGTCACGCCGTTCGCGTTCATGACACCGGTGAAGGTCGCCGGGTCCACGGTCGGGCTGGCTACCCTACACAACGCCGCCGAGGTCAAGCGCAAGGGCGTGCTCATCGGCGACACCGTGATAATCCGCAAGGCCGGCGACGTGATCCCCGAGGTGCTCGGCCCCGTCGTCGACCTGCGTGACGGCACGGAACGGGAATTCGTCATGCCCGCAACGTGTCCCGAGTGCGGCACCCCGTTGGCCCCGGCTAAGGAGGGCGACGCCGACATCCGCTGCCCCAATTCCCGGTCCTGCCCGGCCCAGCTGCGTGAGCGGGTGTTCCACGTCGCCGGCCGCGGCGCGCTGGACATCGAGGGGCTGGGTTACGAGGCCGCCACCGCGCTGCTGAAGGCCGGCGTCATCGCCGACGAGGGCGACCTGTTCGGCCTGACCGAGGACGACCTGCTGCGCACCGAGCTGTTCCGCACCAAGGCCGGCGCGCTGTCCGCCAACGGCAAGCGCCTGCTGGCCAACCTCGACCGGGCCAAGGCCGCGCCGCTGTGGCGGGTGCTGGTCGCCCTGTCGATCCGGCACGTCGGGCCTACGGCGGCCCGCGCCCTGGCCACCGAGTTCGGCAGCCTCGACGCCATCGTGGCGGCGTCCACCGAGGAACTCGCGGCGGTGGAGGGCGTCGGACCGACGATCGCTGCCGCGCTCGCCGAGTGGTTCACCGTCGACTGGCATTGCGCGATCGTCGACAAGTGGCGGGCCGCCGGCGTGCGGATGGCCGACGAGCGCGACGCCACCGTGGCCCGCACGCTGGAGGGGCTGACCATCGTCGTGACCGGCTCGCTGACCGGGTTCTCCCGCGACGACGCCAAGGAGGCGATCATCGCCCGTGGCGGCAAGGCCGCCGGCTCGGTGTCGAAGAAGACGGACTACGTCGTGGCCGGCGACTCGCCGGGCTCCAAGTACGACAAAGCCGTCGAGCTCGGGGTCCCGGTCCTCGACGAGGACGGGTTCCGGACGCTGCTGGAGCAGGGGCCGCCCGCCGCTCCCGCGGCGGAGTGAACCGATCTCGGTAGCATGGGCCGCGCGACTACTTGACCGTCCGGGGGGCGTTAGACAGGGCGGTCGTACGTCGTAGCAGATTGCCGCTGGGCAACTTTCACCGACTCTTCGAGAGGCTCTTGCATGCATGTCGCTCTTTTCACCGATCTCCATCCGGACAGCCTCGGGGGCACCCAGGTCTCGGTGGCCACCCAGCGCCGCGCCCTGGAGCAGTGCGGGCACCGGGTGACGGTGTTCACCGCGCCGCTGCCCAAGACCGCCGACCCCGACCCCGGCGTCGTCGAGCTGAAGCCGGTGCCGGTGATCGCCCCGCTCATGCGCCGGCTGGGCAGGCACGACGACTTCATGTTCGTGTGGCCGTCCAAGGTCAACCACGCGATCATCGACGCGGCGTTCCGCACCCGCGAGCCCGTCGACGTCGTGCACACCCAGGGCGACCTCGGGGTGGCGATCGCGGGCGTGGAAGCCGCCCGCCGTCACGGCATCCCGGTGGTCCAGACCAAGCACACCCGCTTCGACGTGTACTTCGAGCAGGCCACCGCGACGCCCCTCCCGCTGGCGGTGTTGTTCGCCCACATGCAGAAGCGGCACCTCTCCCGGGAGTTCAACCTCACCCGCGTGCAAGAGGGCCTCGCGTCGCGCCTGGCGTGGCGCCTCATGGTCGCCCACGCGCAGGCGGTAGATCACGAGATCACCCCGACAAGGCACTTCGCGCGGTCCCTGGCCGGGCGCGGGGTGAGCCGGCCGATCTCGGTCGTGTCCAACGGCGTCGACGACGACGTGATCGACCGCGCCCGCGCGGCCCGGGTGACCCCGGCCGCCGGCGGCGACCCGCTGCGGCTGATCTGGTGCGGGCGGCTGTCGTCGGAGAAGCGCGTGACGGCGGCGGTCGAGGCGGTTGCTCAGGTGGAGGGCTGCACGCTGGACATCTACGGTGACGGCCACCTGGTGCCCGCGATCAGCAAGACCATCGAGTCCGCGGGCCTCGGCGGCCGGATTCGCCTGCACGGCCGAGTGGACCGGGAGGACTGCCTGGTCGCGATGAGGTCGAGCGACGCCCTGCTCTTCACGTCCTACGACTTCGACACCCAGGGCCTGGTGCTCCTGGAGGCCGCCGCCATGTCGCTGCCGATGATCTACTGCGACCCGGCGCTGGGGGAAACGGTTCCCGACGGCGGCGGCGTCCTCACCGCCAGCCCGGCGCCCGCCTCGCTCGCCGCGGCCATCCGTGCGCTCGTCGAGGACCGCGCCAAACTGCGCGAGATGACCGACGTCGTCGCCGCGCACCGGGACGCCGGTCGGCAGTCGCTGCAGACCGAGAAGATCGTCGCCATCTACAACAGCCTGCTGGACCGGGTGCCGGCCTGACCTCTCAGCGCAGCATCGTCGCCACGATCCCGGCCAGGTAACCCAGCCGGGCCACTTCCGAGGGGCGGAATTCCGGGCCGGGCCGGCCCAGCACGACCGCCGTGTGTGGGTCGCCCAGCGGCGCCGCGACCATGGTGATGTCCATGTCGCGCCACGCCTGCGGCACCCACTCCGCGGTGCCGTCCAGCGTCGACGCCCGCTCAATCGGCAGCCAGGGCGCCGAATCCTCCTTGGTCTCCGGCGAGCCCGGGCTGTCGGCGAGGCGCTGCAGCTCCCCGCGCGAACTGCGCAGCACCATGCACCAACTGACCCGCAGCACCTTGGGCGCCTCGTCGACCAGGACCTTGAGCCGGGACTCGCCGTCGGCGGCCGCGGCGATGTGGTCGAGCAACTCCAGCTCGCGGTGGGCTTCCAGCAGACCGGTGTGGGGGCGGACGCTGTCCACCCGCACGCCGGGCAACGACTCCGCGGCCGTGATCAGCGTGTCGGGCATCGCGCCCGGGGGCAGCTCGATGACCAGGTCGTCGATCGCGTTCCCCGAGCTGCGCTCCACCACGTCGAGCGACAGGATGTCGGCCCCTACCGAGCCGAGCGCCACCGCGAGCGAGCCCAGGCTGCCGGGGCGGTCGACGAGCACGATACGCAACAGATACGACGGCACGGCCAACACTGTGACACAGGGATGTGTCCGGGGCATTTCGGCCGGTGCCCCGTTGAGCGGTGGGCGGCGGGGCGCCGGCAGGCGTCGCCCGACTAGGCTTTGCGCTCGTGTCCCAGATCTCCCGCGACGAGGTGGCGCACCTGGCCCGGCTGTCCCGGCTGGCGTTGACCGACGGCGAACTCGACAGCTTCGCCGGCCAACTCGACGCCATCCTGACCCACGTCAGCCAGGTGCAGGCAGTCGACGTGACCGGCGTCGAAGCGACCGGCAACCCGCTCAAAGACGTCAACGTCACCCGGCCAGACGAGCCGACGCCGTGCCTGACGCAGCGCGAGGCGCTGGCCGAGGCGCCCGAGGCCGTCGACGGCCGCTTCGCCGTTCCGCAGATCCTCGGGGACAGCGAGTGAGCGACCTGATCCGGTCCGACGCCGCGACACTGGCCGCGCGGATCGCCGCCAAGCAGGTGTCGTCCACCGAGGTCACCCAGGCGTGCCTGGACCAGATCGCGGCGACCGACGACCGCTATCACGCGTTTCTGCACGTGGCGGCCGACGAGGCGCTCGCGGCGGCGGCCGCAGTCGACAACGCGGTGGCCGCCGGCGAGCGGCTACCGTCGGCGCTGGCCGGGGTTCCGCTCGCGCTCAAGGACGTCTTCACCACGACCGACATGCCCACCACCTGCGGATCCAAGATCCTCGAGGGTTGGCGGTCGCCGTACGACGCCACGGTCACCGTCCGGCTGCGCGCGGCCGGCATCCCGATCCTGGGCAAGACCAACATGGACGAGTTCGCGATGGGTTCGTCGACGGAGAACTCCGCCTACGGCCCCACCCGCAACCCCTGGAACGTCGACCGGGTGCCCGGCGGATCGGGTGGCGGCAGCGCGGCGGCCCTCGCCGCCTTCCAGGCCCCGTTGGCCATCGGAACCGACACGGGCGGCTCGATCCGGCAGCCGGCCGCACTGACCGCGACGGTCGGCGTCAAACCCACCTACGGCACGGTGTCGCGTTACGGGCTGGTGGCGTGCGCGTCGTCACTGGACCAGGGCGGCCCGTGCGCGCGCACCGTGCTCGACACCGCGCTGCTGCACCAGGTGATCGCCGGCCACGACCCGCGCGACTCGACGTCCGTCGACGCGCCGGTGCCCGACGTCGTCGGCGCGGCCCGGGCCGGCGCCTCCGGTGACCTGCGCGGTGTGCGGGTCGGGGTCGTCAAGCAGCTGCGCGGCGAGGGCTATCAGCCGGGCGTGCTGGCGTCGTTCGAGGCCGCGATCGAACGGCTGACCGCGCTGGGCGCCGAGGTGACCGAGGTCGACTGCCCACACTTCGAATACGCGCTGGCCGCGTACTACCTGATCCTGCCGTCGGAGGTGTCGAGCAACCTGGCGCGGTTCGACGCCATGCGTTACGGGCTCCGGGTGGGCGACGACGGCTCCCACAGCGCCGAGGAAGTGATGGCGCTGACCCGGGCCGCCGGGTTCGGGCCGGAGGTCAAGCGGCGGATCATGATCGGCACCTACGCCCTTTCGGCCGGCTATTACGACGCCTACTACAACCAGGCGCAGAAGGTGCGCACGCTGATCGCCCGCGACCTGGACCGGGCCTACGAGTCCGTCGACGTCGTCGTGTCGCCCACCACGCCCACGACGGCGTTCCCGATCGGCGAGAAGGTGGACGACCCGCTCGCGATGTACCTCTTCGACCTGTGCACGCTGCCGCTCAACCTGGCCGGCCACTGCGGTATGTCGGTGCCGGCGGGGCTGTCGCCGGATGACGGACTGCCCGTCGGGCTGCAAATCATGGCTCCCGCGCTGGCCGACGACCGGCTGTACCGGGTGGGCGCCGCCTACGAGGCGGTCCGCGGCGCGCTGCCCACCCCGATCTAGCGCCGCGCGCCCTTCCTACCGGCGAACCTTGCCGACGAGCCTTACCGGCGAGCAGACGCAAAAGCACCCAAAACTGGCCCGATTTGGGTGATTTTGCGTCTGCTCGCGGCATCTAGCTGGGCCGCAGGGCAAGATAAGGGCATGCGGATCGGAGTTCTCACGGGCGGCGGAGATTGCCCCGGCCTCAACGCCGTCATTCGGGCGGTGGTGCGCACCTGCGACTCTCGGTACGGCTCGTCCGTCGTCGGATTCCAGGACGGGTGGCGCGGCCTGCTGGAGAACCGGCGCATCCAGTTGCAGAACGACGACCGCAACGACCGCCTCCTGGCCAAGGGCGGGACGATGCTCGGCACCGCCCGCGTCCATCCCGACAAGCTGCGCGCTGGGCTGGACCAGATCAAGCAGACTCTCGACGACAACGGCATCGACGTCTTGATCCCCATCGGCGGTGAAGGCACCCTGACGGCCGCGCACTGGCTGTCGGAGGAGAACGTGCCGGTGATCGGGGTGCCGAAGACCATCGACAACGACATCGACTGCACCGACGTCACCTTCGGCCACGACACCGCGCTGACTGTGGCCACCGACGCCATCGACCGGCTGCACAGCACCGCGGAATCCCATCAGCGGGTGATGCTCGTGGAGGTGATGGGCCGGCACGCCGGCTGGATCGCGCTCAACGCCGGTCTGGCCTCCGGGGCGCACATGACCCTGATTCCCGAGCAGCCGTTCGACGTCGAGGAAGTCTGCCGGCTCGTCAAGCGCCGGTTCCAGCGCGGCGATTCGCACTTCATCTGCGTGGTGGCCGAGGGAGCGAAACCCATGGCCGGCTCGATCACACTGCGCGAAGGCGGCCTTGACGAGTTCGGCCACGAGAAGTTCACCGGCGTCGCGGCCCAGCTCGGCGCCGAGGTGGAGAAGCGGATCAACAAAGACGTCCGGGTGACCGTGCTGGGCCACGTGCAGCGCGGCGGCACGCCGACGGCCTACGACCGGGTGTTGGCCACCCGGTTCGGTGTGAACGCGGCCGACGCCGCGCACGCGGGGGAGTATGGCCAGATGGTCTCGCTGCGCGGGCAGGACATCGGCCGGGTGGCGCTGGCGGACGCGGTGCGCCGGCTCAAGCTCGTGCCGGAGAGCCGCTACGACGACGCGGCGGCGTTCTTCGGCTGAGCGGTTCGGGCAAACGCCAGGTGGCGACGACCTGACGACCGTGGAAATTTGCCGCGTTCCTCCGGTCGAACGCGAATTCGTGGTTTCCGGACCAGCGCAGAGCGGTTATACCCGGAGGCATGAACCACCGCGGTTCGGTGCGCGGAGTCGCTCAGCCGTCCGCTGAACGTGCGGGTCCGCCGGGTCGACGGGCCCCGTCGCAGGTCCCGCTTGACGAAGCCAGTCCGACGTCCGCCACGATCCCGCAGCCGTACCTCTCGAACCCGTCGTTGCGGCAGCCGCCCCCAACCTCCGCACGGCCCGCCTCGGCGCCCCGGCCTCCCGCCCCGCCGCACGGCGAGCGCCAACCCGGCGGAACGGCGCTCGACGGCCTCGACGAGCAGGACGCCGATGCGTCGGGCCGGTTCAACTGGCGGGAGCTCGTCCACCGCGTCACCGGACTCAACGTCGGCCCTGGAAGGGACTCGCAGTACCGACAGGAGCTACGAGACCGGATCCGGGCGGGTGTGGGCGGCGCGTTTCCGATCGCGGTGCTCAACCTCAAGGGCGGCGTCGGGAAGACCGCCGTGGTGGAGACGCTCGGCTCCACCTTCGCCCAGGTCCGGCGCGACCGCATCATCGCCGTCGACCTGGACGCCGGCGACCTCGCCGAACGGCACGGCCGGCGCAACCCGCTCAGCATGGCCGACCTGCTGGCCGACCACACGGTCGCCCAGTACAGCGACGTGCGCGCCCACACCTACCTGAACAGCTTCGGCCTGGAGGTTCTCGGGCTGCCGGACTATGCGCGCACCGACTGGCGGCCGGAACGCCAAGACGTCGTCCGGGCATTCTCCATTCTGCGCAACCACTATTCGGTGGTGCTGGTGGACTGCGGCAAGGCGCTCAACTCGCCGGTGACGGAGGCCGTGCTTCCCGAGTCGCGGGCCGTCGTCGTGGTCACCAGCACCGCCGTCGATGCCGTGCGGAAGACGCGCACCTCCATGGAATGGTTGTCCCACAACGGGTATCGCCACCTGATGAAGTCGGCGGTCCTGGTGATTAACCACGTTGAGCCGGCCAAAGTGGACAATCTGGCCGCCAAGGAGCTCGAGCAGTTGTCGGCTCACGTCGCCGCCACCGTGGTGCTGCCGTTCGATCGGCACATTCACGACGGCAAGCAGATCTCGCTCGATCGGTTGAGCCGCGAGAGCAGGCGCTGCTATCTGGAGCTCGCGGCCACCCTGGCCGACATGTTCCCGGGCCGGAGTGCGCGGCCGGAGCTCCGCCTGGGGGCGTCCCGACCGCCGCGTCGGTTCTGACCCACTCCGGCTCCGCCGGTCTCGCGGTCACCGCGGGGTGTGTTGGTGGTGACCCGCTTCGCCCGGCTCCGCCGGTCTCGCGGTCACC